>CANSGN010000005.1 GCA_947646415.1 uncultured Clostridia bacterium
GTAATCAATGCCATGTATGCCGGCACGGAATAGACCTCACTCCGTGTCACCATCCGAAACAATTAAAATTATTCTCTTTTTCATAGTTACCTCTTTTATACTTACAATTATATTGTAATATATTTTATGTTTTTTGTCAATATGCAAAAGTTTTAACTATGCTTAAGATTAAAATATCTCGCAATAAATTAAAGATACATAATTACTTTTTAGTTGCATTTATCAAAATATTACTGCCGTCATCGATTAATTTTTTTAGTTTTACATTATCTTTATTTTTCAAGCATACAAGATAATTTTGCAACTCGTTTATTATACAAGAAATATCGCAAATCAAATTATCTCGATTATTATCGAACAATTCAATCCATAAATTGCTATCCATTTTACCTACTCTTGTTAAATCTTCAAAGCTACCACCTGTAAAACCCTCACAATTATTTACAGACGGATTTTTTGCATAAGCATTGGATAGTATATGACATAATTGCGAAGTATAACTTATTATTTTATCGTGTGATTTTGCATCTGTATAAACAATATTTCCAAACCCTAACATGTGTATAATTTCGTAAACTATTTGAGGTGGTTTTTCGGTTGTTATAACTACATTTGCACCTGTAAATAGGTCTTCTTTGGAGTTGAAATATCCGCCTACTTCACGACCTGCCATTGGGTGTATTCCGCAATAATTAAATCCGTATTGTAATGCTATTTGCTCAATCGGATTTTTTACGCCGCATACGTCAACAACCAAAGTAGTACCGATTTTCGTTGCATTTTGCTCTAAAAATTTAACAGTGTTGTTAGGAGACAAAGCAATTACTATAACGTCTACACTGCTATAGTCAGTCAATATTTTTGCGTTATTTTCCTTTATTGCAACATCCAAAACTTGTTTGTTAATATCCGAAACAAAGCAGTCTACCCCGCATTTTGATAGCCGTTTTAACATTGAGCCACCAATCAATCCTACACCTACAAAGCCAACTTTCATACTAATATTTTTCCTTCAAATTTTACTCTTGATTTTACGTCTTTCATAATTGTATCAAATGTATCCGGAGTTATTGACTGAGCTCCGTCACACAAAGCACAACTTGGATTATTGTGTACTTCAATCATTGCACCATCTGCACCCGCACCGATTGCAGCTCTTACCAATGGCTCAACAAGCCAAGTTTTGCCCGTTGCATGGCTTGGGTCAACAATGATAGGCAAATGTGATAGTCTTTTTAAAATAGGTACTGCACTGATATCGAAAGTGTTACGTGTTGCAGTTTCATAAGTTCTTATACCACGTTCGCATAGTATTACGTTTTGATTTCCGCCACTCATTATATATTCCGCACTCATAAGCCATTCCTCTATTGTGCTGGATAAACCTCTTTTTAGCAAAATAGGTTTGTTAGAATGTCCTAATTCATATAACATATCGAAATTTTGCATATTACGCGCACCAACTTGAATTACGTCAACTTCGTCAAAGTATTTCAAATTCATTATGTTTGTAAGTTCGGTTACAATAGGCAAGCCTGTTTCCTTTTTAGCGGCAAGCAATAGTTTGATACCTTCTTGTTTTAAACCTTGGAAAGCGTAAGGAGAAGTCCTTGGTTTGTATGCACCGCCACGTAGCATAGATGCACCACTTGCCTTTACGCGTTTTGCTACTTCTATTATTTGCTCTTCGGACTCAACAGAACAAGGTCCTGCAATCATATTAAAGTAGCCTTCTCCGACTTTTCTTCCGCTTATATCGACAATAGTGTCCTCAGGATGAAATTTTCTATTTACTGCCTTGTAAGGCTCGCTGACACGCTTTACGTCACTTACACATTCTAAGTTAATAATAGTTTGCGTGTCAACCCTAGAAGTATCGCCAATAACGCCCAAAATGTGCGATTGGCTACCTATACTTTCGTGCACAGTCAATCCGCGGTTTGTGATATTTTGTACCAACGATTGTATTTGCTCTTGCTTTGCTCCATCCTTTAAAATGATAATCATAAAAAACTCCTTAAAAAAAGCGACCTATATAATAGGTCGCTAAAATTGATTAAATTTAATAATTTAAGTAAGGCTAAAGCGACCTTGATAAAGTTTTATCAACGTTAAAGTAAAAATAATAAAAGTTTACCAAGTTAATAACTTTCATAAGTTCGCTCCTTTTTTACTCTTGTAAGTATTATAAACCTATTTATTTTCAATGTCAATACTTTTTTTTAAATTTTTTTAAAAATCTATAATTATACAACAACCGATGATAATAATAGCATATTTTCATATCAACATATATTGATTTATTACTAAATTGATTATAATTATACCTATTATTAAATAAAAAGTGTATAAAAATACCTATTAAATTATATCATTTTCGTAAAGTGGGAATTTTTCGCACAAGCTACCGATAATTTTTGACACTTTTTCGATAGCATTTTCTTTTTGCTCGATAACGTCAGCAATGCAATTACCAATGATTTCCATTTCTTCCTCTTTCATACCCCTTGTAGTAACGGCAGGTGTACCTACTCTTATACCCGATGTGATAAATGGAGAACGTGTATCAAAAGGAATAGCGTTTTTGTTAACAGTAATATGAGCCTCGTCAAGCAATGCTTCAAGCTCTTTTCCTGTAATGTTATTATCAGTCAAATCAAGCAAAATCAAATGATTATCAGTACCGCCGCTGACCAAGTTTACACCGCGTTTTGACAAAACTTCCGCAAGTTTTTTAGCGTTTTTAACAACTTGTTGTTGATAAGCTACAAATTCTTCACTCATTGCCTCTTTCAAAGCAACTGCTTTAGCCGCGATGATATGCTCTAATGGACCGCCTTGGATGCCCGGGAATACGGCTTTATTGATTGCCTTAGCGTATTCTTCCTTGCACAAAATCAAGCCTCCTCTTGGGCCGCGTAGCGTTTTGTGTGTAGTTGTAGTTACAACATCTGCGTATTTCACAGGATTTTCGTGACAACCTGCAGCTATTAAACCTGCAATGTGTGCCATATCAACCATAAATATAGCGCCGACTTTATCGCAAATTTCACGGAATTTTGCAAAATCTATTGCTCTTGGATATGCACTTGCACCTGCAATAATCATTTTAGGTTTTGCCTCCAAAGCGATTTGCTCAAGCTCGTCATAATCAATATATCCTGTTTCTTTGCTAACACCATAAGGTACAATTTTGAAGTATTTACCACTTATATTTGCAGGGCTGCCATGAGACAAATGTCCGCCATGAGCTAAATTCATACCCATAACTGTATCGCCCGGCTCTAACAATGCAAAAAATACTGCCAAGTTTGCCTCTGCACCGCTGTGTGCTTGAACGTTTGCACAATCTGCACCAAACAATTTTTTAGCACGCTCAATAGCAAGATTTTCTGCCTCGTCTACATACATACAACCGCCGTAAAATCTTTTACCTGGCAATCCTTCTGCATATTTGTTTGTCAAATGTGAGCCTGCTGCCGCAAGCACTGTTGGGCTAACAATATTTTCACTTGCAATCAGCTCGATATTGCCTCTTTGTCTTGCCAGCTCTTTCATCATACTTTCGTACAATTCAGGGTCATTTTTTTTGATTATTGATAAATCTATCATAAATTTATACCTCCGTTATTATTTTTATTATTTAATAATTTGTTTATTACATATCCGCCTAATTTAATACCTGCCAGCGACGGCATGTAAGCAATACTTCCTATTACATTGCCATCTATTTGCATAGGCATTGCGTTGTTTGTGACAGTGTCCAAATGAGTAATACCATTGTCTTTTAGCAGTTTTCGCATTTTTTTTGCAAGCTTATCGTTTTGTGTTTTATAAATATCCACCACTGCAAAATCGTTCATTTCGATTTTGTTGCCTGCACCCATTGCACTGATTATATTTATACCTTTTTCTTTTGCGGTTTTTATCAGTAACAATTTGTCTTGAACGCTGTCAATGGCATCGATAACATAATCATATTGTCTGTCGAAAATCAAGTGTAAGCTATCACTATTAAAACGCAAATTCAACGCTCTTACATTTACATTTGGGTTAATGTCTTTCATCCGCTCTGCAAAAACATCTACCTTAGCTTTTCCTACTGTGGAATGTGTGGCGATTATTTGCCTGTTGATATTAGTTATATCCACATTATCGCCGTCCACAATAGTAAAATTGCCTACTCCGCTCCTAGTCAAAACTTCGACAGCATAACCGCCAACACCACCTACACCTACAATAAGTATATTGCTGTTTTGTAGTGTTTGCAAGCCATTCTCGCCTATCAAAAACTTTGTTCTATCAAAAATATCCGCCATATATTACCTAATAATTAGTCTTGCGGTTTATTAATTTCAAGGAATAGTTCCTTTAATTGAATATCGTCTACAGGACTTGGAGCTTCGGACATTAAGCAAGACGCATTTTGTACCTTAGGGAATGCGATAACGTCTTTGATATTGTCAGTACCTGTAACAAGCATAACAAGTCTATCCAATCCAAACGCAAGTCCGCCGTGAGGTGGTGCGCCGTATTTAAAAGCATCAACAAAGAAACCGAAACGGTTTTTGATATCCTCCTCACTCATGCCAAGCATTGCAAACATTTTTTCCTGCATTTTTACATTGTGAATACGAATAGAGCCGCCGCCAGCCTCTTGACCATTGATAACAAAGTCGTAAGCATTTGCACGCGCTTTGCCAGGGTCGGTGTCAAGTAGAGGGATATCCTCCGCTTTAACGGAAGTAAATGGATGGTGTACTGCAACATACCTCTTTTCTTCTTCGTCATACTCTAACAATGGGAAGTCTGTAACCCATAAAAAGTCGTATTGTGACTTATCGTATAAGTTATAAGTGTCAGCAACATGACATCTTAAGCCGCCTAATGTATCCAAAACCAATTTTGTTTTGTCTGCGATAATTAGTAATAAATCGCCTTGTTTTGCATCCATTGCATTGTAAATTTCGCTCATTTGTTCTTCAGTCATAAACTTTGCAAAGGAAGATGTAATTCCCTCAGGTTTAAGGGCAGCCCAAGCCAAACCTTTAACACCATATCCTTTTACAAATTCGCCCAAAGCATCAATTTGTTTTCTTGTAAGCGTTGCAAGCCCTTTAGCATTAATACCGCGAACACTGCCCCCCTCCTTAATGCAATTTGCAAATACGCTGAAATCACAGTTTTTAACTAAGTTAGATAAATCTTTAATTTTCAAATCAAATCTTGTATCAGGTTTGTCGCTACCGTAATTTTCCATAGCCTCTGCATAAGGAATTTTACGGAATGTTCCAACTTTTAAGTCCATACCCAAACATTGATTAAAAATTTCACAAATTAAGCCCTCTGCAATTTCCATAACATCTTGGTCTTTTTCTACATAGCTCATTTCCAAGTCTATTTGAGAAAATTCGGGTTGTCTGTTTGCCCTTAAGTCCTCGTCACGGAAACATCTTGCAATTTGATAATATCTATCAAAACCTGCAATCATCAAAAGTTGTTTGAACAGTTGCGGAGATTGAGGAAGTGCATAAAATTCGCCCGGATGTATTCTTGACGGAACAAGATAGTCACGTGCGCCCTCCGGTGTCGACTTACCCAAAAACGGAGTCTCGATATCCAAAAAGCCCTTGTAATCCAAATAATCACGAGTTATTTTTGTGATTTTACTTCTTGTCATTAAAATGTTTTGAAGTGATGGTCTTCTTAAGTCCAAATATCTATATTTTAGTCTTGTAACATCGCCAACTTTTGCATCGTCACTAATAACAAAAGGGGTCACTTCCGCCTCATTCAAAATTTTCAAATCAGTAGCGATAATCTCAATATCGCCTGTAGGTAAATTTTTGTTGATATTGCTACCTCTTGAGCGAACTACACCGCTTACGCAAACGACATACTCGTTACGTAATTTAGTTGCTTTTTCGAATATCTCGCTTGGTGTGCTATCGTCAAAAGAAACTTGAACAATGCCGCTTCTATCGCGGACATCGATAAAAATCAAATTTCCAAGATTACGATACTTTGCTACAAATCCCATACAAACGACTTTGCTGTCAATATCAAAATTTCTGAACTCGCCACATAATTTAGTACGTTTGTAACCACCGATTAATTCAGCCATAATTATTTACCTTCCTTTATAATTTCAAAAACTTTATCCAATTTAATTACAGAATTTTCCCCTGTTTGCATATTTTTAAGCGAACAGCTGTTGTCTTTAAGCTCTTCTTCGCCTAATATAGCAACATATTTTGCATTTAGCTTATTTGCATACTTCATTTGTGCTTTTGCACTGCGTGCCATTAAATCTTGTTCTACTTTTAAACCTTTATTTCGCATATCGGTAACAAATTTCAAAACAATTTCTCTGCCTTTATCGCAAATAGGTGCAACATACATGTCAACTGTATTTTGTTCGCCAAGTGAAAGTCCCAAATTTTCAAGCATTATTATAAGCCTTTCCAAGCCCATACCAAAGCCAACTGCAGGACAAGGACTTCCTCCTACCTGTTCAACCAAATTGTTGTACCTGCCACCACCGCAAACTGTGCCTTGAGCCCCGATATTGTTGCTTATAAATTCAAACACAGTCCTTGTATAATAGTCCAAACCGCGTACAATTTGAGGATTAACAATATAGTCGATACCCAAGTCATCCAAGCCTTTACAAACGGCGTTATGGTGTTCTAAACAATCCTCACACAAGTAGTCAAGTACTTTTGGAGCATCGGTAAGCAGTTTTTTGCAACTTTCCTCTTTACAGTCAAGTATTCTAAGCGGATTTTTGTCAAATCTATCGCGACATGTACCGCATAAATTATTAAAATTATCTGCCAAAAATGCTTTTAATGCGGCATTATAATTTTTTCTGCAAGTAGGACAGCCTATGCTGTTGATATTAAGAGATATATTTTTTACTCCTAATTTATCAAAAATACTTTTGGCGATAAGCATTACTTCGATATCTGCAAGCGGACTTTCCGCTCCGAAATATTCAACGCCAAATTGATGATGCTCTCTAAGTCTGCCGTTTTGCGGTCTTTCATAACGAAAAACAGGTGTAATGTAGTACATTTTTGTAGGCTGTGGGTTAGCAAAAAGCGAATTTTCTATAAAAGCTCTTGCAACCCCCGCAGTACCCTCAGGTTTTAAAGTTATGCTACGCTCTCCCTTATCCAAAAAAGTATACATTTCCTTATTAACAATATCGGTAGTATCGCCAACTCCACGTAAAAACAACTCGGTGTGCTCAAATGTAGGAGTCCTTATTTCGTTTACGCAAAAGTTATCAGCTATACTTCTTACGATATTTTCGATATAATGCCACTTATAGCTTTCCTTTGGGGTGACATCTTTTGTTCCTTTAGGGATATTAATCATTTTTACCTTCTTTTTATAGCACAAAGCTAATTATAAAATATATTTTTTCAAGTTCAAAGTTTTAATCGTGCTATCCAAATTTTTAAGCACATATTCGCGATTGATATCGATTTTTATAACTTCGTTCAAACCGCCTGCCTCAAATGAAATATCTTGCAACAATTTTTCCATAATAGTATGCAAACGTCTTGCACCGATATTTTCGTTGTTTTCATTTTCTGCAGCAGCGATTTTTGCAATTTCGCCAATAGCATCGTCGTTGAAGTTAAGTTCTACATTGTCAACCATCAATAATTCCTTATATTGCGTTAAAATTGAATTATCGGTAGATTTCAAAATCTCTACAAAGTCATTTTCACTCAAATTGTCAAGTGTAACTTTAATAGGGAATCTGCCTTGTAATTCAGGAATCAAATCGTCCACGCTCGCAATATGGAATGCACCTGCTGCTATAAACAAAATATAATCGGTTTTAATTTGACCGTATTTTGTGCTTACTGTGCTACCCTCTACAATAGGCAAAATATCTCTTTGAACACCTTCGCGTGAAACATCTTGACCATTGTTTGCTTTTGCCGCGATTTTATCGATTTCGTCAACAAATATAATACCCTCATTTTCCGCACGACGTATTGCCTCGGCATTTACATTATCCTCATCAATCAATTTGTCGCTTTCAACTTCCATCAAAGCTTTATATGCCTCTTCTACAGTTACCGATTTCTTTTTGGTTTTTTGAGGTATCATACCGCCAAAAATATCGCCGATACTCATTTCGATACCCGAACCTGGTGCAAGTTGAATATTTTTTGGTGCGACAGGCAAATCCATTTCGACTGTAACATCTTTGTATTTGCCGTCTTTTAAATCAAGGTACAATTTTGCGACCAATTCTTTTTCATCCATATCAGGGAATAAAGATTTTTTGATTGGATATAATGCCTTTGCAAGTTTTTTATAAACTTTTTCACTTGCTTTAGATTCTACTTCCTTTATTTTTTCTTCCTTTACAAGCCTTACGGAAACTTCAACCAAATCTCTTATCATGGACTCGACATCTCTGCCTACATATCCGACTTCGGTAAATTTAGTTGCCTCAACTTTTACAAAAGGTGCTTTGACTATTTTTGCAAGTCGTCTTGCAATTTCCGTTTTACCTACACCTGTAGGTCCTTTCATAATGATATTTTTTGGTGTTATTTCGTCACGCAAATGTTCAGGCAATAAATTTCTTCTGTACCTATTTCTAAGTGCAACGGCAACAGCCTTTTTTGCCTCTGTTTGACCGATTATATATCTATCCAATTCCTTTACTATTTCTCTTGGTGTTAATTGCATATTATACTACCTCCACTGTTATATTATCGTTAGTAAATACACATAATTCACTTGCGATTAATAAAGCTTTTTTTGCAATTTCCTCGGCGGAAAGCTTGGTTTCTTTAATCATTGCACGTGCAGCTGCCAAAGCATAGTTACCACCGCTTCCTATTGCACAAACACCGCCGTCCGGCTCAATTACATCCCCTTGACCGCTGACAATATACAAGTTTTCTTTATCGGCAACAATCATCATTGCCTCAAGCTTTCTAGGCATTTTGTCACTTCTCCAAAGCTCGGCAAGCTCAACTGCGGAACGCATTAAATTCCCACTGTATTTGTTTAACATACTCTCGAATTTTTCGGATAATGAAAAAGCATCTGCTACAGAGCCTGCAAAGCCTATAACAACGCGGTTATCGAATATTCTTTTTACTTTCTTTGCGGTTGATTTAAAAATAACACTCTCACTGAAAGTAACTTGTCCGTCTCCTGCAACTGCAATCTTACCGTCTCTTTGAACGGCACAAATTGTAGTACCCATTAAATTTCCCATTATTCACTCCTTTATGTAAAATTGAAATTACTCAATTACATTCTTTATTAAAAAATTGTTTATTATACTCCGTTATGTCCTTAAGTGACCTTTCGTAATACGTTAATTTCCTAAGTTTTTTATCTCTTATTTTGCTATCTAAAGGCGGTAGAATACCAAAATTGGCATTCATAGGCTCAAAATCCACATTTTTGGTTGAAATATGCCTTTGCAAACTGCCTATTATTGTGCTTTCAGGCGCTAAATATCTATTTTTGCCAATAATATCACAGTGTAAATTTATACTTGCAATAAGACCGCTCATCATGCTTTCCACATATCCCTCAACACCTGTTATTTGCCCAGCAAAATAAATGTTTTTTTCGTTTTTAAGCTTAAAATAACAGTCCAAATGCTCAGGAGAATTTAAAAACGTGTTTCTGTGAATAACTCCGTATCGCAAAAACTCCGCATTTTCCAACCCGGGTAGCATACTGAATATTCTTCTTTGCTCGGGGAAAGTCAAATTTGTTTGAAAGCCAACTAAATTATAAGCACTTCCTTGTACATTTTCCTTGCGTAACTGCACTACGGCATAATATTTTTCGCCTGTTTCGGGGTGTTTGATTCCAACGGGTTTCATCATACCGTATCGTATAGTATCCGCACCGCGTTTTGCCATAACCTCTATTGGCATACAGGACTCAAAAATCTCACCTCTTTCAAACTCATGTAAATTTGCGACTTTGCCATTTACCAATTCGTTATAAAATGCCTCGTATTCTTGCTTATTCATACCGCAGTTTAAATAATCGGACGGCTCCCCTTTATCATACCTCGTCGCAAAAAACAATTTACTATAATCAAGACTGTCGCCGCTTATAATAGGAGCAACGGCATCGTAAAAATGCAAATTGTCGCTGTTTCCTATAAGTTTTGCTATATTTTCAGCAAGCAAGTCCGAGGTCAAAGGTCCTGTCGCAATTATCGTAGGTATGTTTTTGTCAATATTTACATATTCCTCATCAATTCGCTCGAAGTTTGGAAAGTTATTTAATTCCTCTTCCACAAATTTAGAAAATTCCTTACGATTAACCGCAAGTGCTCCGCCTGATGGTACTTTTGCTTTTTCGGCACATTTTAATAGCAAACAATCCAAAGTTTTAAGCTCTTGCTTAAGCGTACCGCTAGCTGTCGAATTTTCCATACTTTTAAGGCTATTGCTACAAACAAGTTCACATAAGTCGGCAGTAGTATGACAAGGTGTTTGTTTTACCTTTCTCATTTCATACAATTTTACATTGTATCCTCTTTTTAACAGTTGATAACAAGCTTCCGAGCCAGCTAGTCCACCGCCGATTACACGAATTTCCATATATTACTTAGCCTTTTAATTTTTTTTCTTTTTTATCGGTACAATATTTTTGCAATTAGGATAATTAGGGCAAGCATAAAATTCGCCGTATCTACCATTTTTAATTACCATTTTTGCACCGCAATTTTCACAAATCACATCTTCTGATTGATTTTGCGATTGCTCATTATTTTTTGCCGCAGCATCAATCTCACGCTCGGCATTAGCAATATCACTATCGTAGCCGTTTGAATTGTAAAAAATAGTGTTTTCCTCAATATTTTCCGTTTGAGCACTTTCGCCGTCTGGATTTTTCATTTTTTTGACTTCGTTCAAGCGCAATATTTTATTACATTCCGGATAGCCGCTACAACCATAAAACTTGCCGTATTTGCTGTTTTTTAATACCATTGGCTTACCGCAGTCAGGACATAAAATTTCCTCTTGTTTTTCATTTCCGTCAGCTTGCGGATTGTCACTATACGGCATAATTTTTTTACAATTAGGATAATCGGAACAGCCCAAAAATTTACCGTACTTACCGTCTCTTATAACCATTGGTTTACCGCAATCAGGGCATTTAATATCCGTCATTATCGGCTCGATTTTTACCCTTTGTCCATCATTAGCTTTTTCTAAATTCTTTAAAAATCCCGGATAAAAATCGCTTATAATTTTGTGCCAATCTACTTCGCCGTCGGCAACAATATCCAACTTGCTTTCCATTTCAGCAGTAAATTGTGTATCCATTATATTAGGGAAATATTTGACAAGTTGGTCGCAAACTATAAAGCCCAATTCGGTAGGTTTCATATACTTGCCCTCTTTTTCAATGTATTGACGTTTGTAAATAACACTAATAATTGAGGCATAAGTTGATGGTCTGCCAATTCCGTTCTCTTCCATCGCTTTTACGATAGTACTGTCCGTATATCTTAGTGGCGGCTTTGTAAACTTTTGTTCTTTTGTCAATTCCTTTAATATCAATTTATCGTTTTCGTTAAAGTTAGGCAAGGTATTTGCAATATCTTCGTCCTCTTCGTCTTTACTTGCAGTATAAACTTTTGTAAAGCCTGCAAATACCAAAGTTTTTCCTTTTAGCAAGTAACCGTATTTTGTACCATTGTAATCGCTTGCAATGTTCACAGTCAAAGTGTTATATTCCGCAGGTACCATTTGAGATGCCAAAAATCTATCATAAATAAGCTTATACAGTTTCCACTGTTCATTTTCTATTTTGCCTTTCAAATACTCGGGGGTATAATCAAGATTAACAGGTCTAATAGCCTCGTGTGCATCTTGAGCGTTGCCTTTTGTAGAATAAACATTGGCTTTTTTAGGATAATAATCCGACCCGAAATGAGTATTTATAAAGTTTTTTGCCATAAACATGGCATCGTCACTGATTCTTACGCTGTCGGTACGGATATATGTTACTAATGCGTGCAATCCCTCATCCTTGATATTTACACCTTCGTATAATTGTTGTGCGATTTTCATTACTTGAGTTGCTGAAAAATTAAGTTTATTTACCGCATCTTGTTGCATTGTAGAAGTTGTAAACGGAGGGTTAGGTTTGCTTATGCTCTTTGCCCTTTTGACATTGCTAACATACCAATTTCCAAGCTTGGACTCTCGCTCTACTTTTAAAGCATCTTCTTGATTGTTTATTTTGCGTTTTTTGCCGTTTATATCGTTAAATTGTGCTTTATGAAACACTTGTCCGTCTGCCGAAATATTGGCAAATATATTCCAATATTCTTCAGGTTTAAATGCAAGTATTTCTCTTTCCTTTTCGCAAATCATACGAAGTGCTACTGATTGAACTCTACCTGCAGACAATCCTTTTTGAATTTTCTTTGAAAGCACAGGCGAAATCAAATAACCAACTAACCTGTCAAGTACACGTCTTGCTTGTTGTGAATTTACCAAATTCATATCGATATCCCTTGGATTTTCGATAGCTTTATTAACGGCTTTTTTAGTAATTTCGTTAAATACAATACGTACGTTATCGCCGTCAATACCCAAAATATTTTTCAAATGCCAAGAAATAGCCTCTCCCTCACGGTCGGGGTCGGTTGCAAGATAAATTTTTTCACAATTTTTTATTTCTTTTTTTAGTTGTTTTATAGTATTTTCTTTTTGTGGATACACCTCATATTCAGGCTCGAAATTTCTGTGAACATTGACACCCAATTTGTCCGCAGGTAAATCGCGAACGTGTCCACCTGATGCCAACACCTTATATCCCGACCCTAAATATTTACTTATAGTTTTTGATTTTGAAGGTGACTCAACAATAACTAAATCCATTAAACTCTCCTTTTAATTAGGTTGTAATTCATAAAAATTACCCGGTAACTGTCTGATGATTCTTGCACTGATTAAACCTTGCAATACAGCAAACAATGAACCGATTTCCATATTTGTTTTAGTGATAATTTCTTCGATATGTAATCTGCCTTTTGTAAGTTCGTCAACAACACATTGCTGTAAAAAATCCAACTGAATGGCATCTTTTACCATATCACGTTCTTTGATATTAAATTGCTTTAAAATATCGTTGACATTAGTTACCATAAACACATTGTCATACGATTTTATCAAATTATTAGTACCTATACTTTGCTCGGAAAAAATACTTCCGGGTACTGCATACAACTCTTTACCCATATCCAAAGCAAGGTTTGCGGTAATTATAGTGCCTGACTTTTCGCCCGCCTCTGTAACCAAAACTCCGTCTGCCAACGCGCTTATTATCCTGTTGCGTTGCGGAAAGTTATATGAATAAGGCTCTGTTCCCAACGGAAACTCGGAAATTATCAAGCCGTTTTTTGCAATTTCATTGTATAAATCTTTATTTTCTTTTGGATAAATAACATCTATACCACATCCCAATACCGCAACCGTTTTACCCTCATTCAAAAGGCATTCGGTATGCGCTACCGTATCGGCACCGCGTGCCAATCCGCTTATTATACAAAATCCGTTTAAACTAAGCTCTCTGCTAAATTTTTCGGTAACATCCTTACCATATCTTGTAAGTCGTCTTGCTCCAACTATGGCAATCGAAAGTGTATCCAACAACTCGACATTACCTTTATAGTATAAAACAATCGGCGGGTCGATTAAATTATCCGATAACTTTTGAGGATATCCTTCGCTCGCTATGGTAAGCACTTTGACATTTTTAATCATTAAACTATTAATCAATTTGTCAATGTAGTTATCGTCTATTAGTATTGCCATTTGATTGTAAGTTTGAATATCTATGATTTCCAATATATCGTCACGGCAATTTTTAAATTCGCTCAAAAGTTCCTCAGCAGAGTTAAACATGTTTAATAGCGATATTTTCTTTTTTGTACTTATATTAAAGCTATCTAACCAAATATAAGCACGCTCGTCATTATTGTACATAAAACTCCTCTGTTATTCCCAATATTTCCTGTCAAGAGAGCGATATTGAATAGCCTCTGCAATATGTTTTGTCTCTATATTTTTTGAGCCGTCCAAATCGGCGATAGTCCTTGCAACTTTTAATATTCTTGCATTGGCTCTTCCCGATAATCTTAGTTTATCAAATGCAATTTCCATTAAATTTTCAGACTGCTTGGAGATAGCACAATATTCCTCTAGCATCGCATTTGTCATTTCGGAATTTGTAAATATTTTACTTCCTTTAAATCTTTCACGCTGAATTTCGCGTGCAGCCTCTACACGTTGTTTTATTACTGCACTTGGCTCTGCTTTTACTTTCGAGCGTAAATCGTCATAACTTACACTGTCAACTTCTACTTGCAAATCTATCCTGTCAAGTAGCGGTCCCGACAACTTGTTTACATATCTATGTATTTCGTTAGGCGTACATTTACAAGGATTTTTTGCCGACCCGAAATTGCCGCATGGGCAAGGATTCATACTTGCAACCAACATAAAGTGACATGGGTATTCAAGCGTCATTTTTGCTCGCGATATAACTACCGTACCATCCTCCAATGGTTGCCTTAATGTCTCCAAAGTTTTTCTTGAATATTCAGGCATTTCATCCAAAAACAAAACACCATTATGAGCAAGGCTTATCTCTCCCGGTTTGCAGTTTGCACCGCCACCTGTAAGCGACGGAACGGTTGCAGTGTGATGTGGGGAACGGAAAGGTCTTGTTTTTACAATTCCCAAAGATTGGTCAAGCGTACCAGCAATGCTGTGAATTTTAGTCACTTCGATTGCCTCTTCAAATGTCATATTCGGCATAATCGTCGGTACACATTTTGCAAGCATTGTCTTACCTGCACCGGGAGGACCAATCATAAGTATGTTATGTCCGCCCGAAACACTTATTTCAAGTGCGCGTTTTGCCAAGAACTGTCCTTTTACATCTGAAAAATCAACATTAAACTTATTAATTTGTTCGTCAATCATATACTCAGAGCACTTAACTTTTTCGATTGTTTTATTACCCGATAAAAACTCTACTACATCCCTTAATGATGAAACAGCATAGCACTCCGCTTTTTCCAAATAGCTAGCCTCATTTTCGTTTGCTTTTGGGATAATATATTTTGTATAACCACTCTCAAGCCCTGCTATCAATGTAGGCAATATGCCGTTAATATGTCTTACGCTGCCGTCAAGTGATAATTCTCCCAAAATGATATAATCCTTATACACAAATGCAGGTATTTGCTCCGATGCGGCAAGTATGCCTACAGCGATTGCTAAGTCAAAAACAGGTCCTTCTTTTCGCAAATCGGCAGGGGCTAAATTTATGGTTATTTTTTTAACCGGATAATTTAAGCCGCTGTTTTTTATTGCGGAACGTATCCTCTCCCTACTTTCCTTTATCGCTGTATCCGGCAAACCAACCGTATCATAAGACGGCAAACCGGCATTTATGTCGATTTCTATATCAATTTTAAAACCTTTTACTCCGTTTAAGGCAAAACTATTTGTTTTTGCTAACATTATTTTTTCCTTTGTAATAACTTAATAACTCTATTTTTGTTGTAATCAAAGTCCTCTTTGAACTCTAATAGCAAATTGTCAGGCATTGGCTTTATTTCCTTTTCTACGCCGTTTGCCATGATATCATACATAACCCACAACAAATAAATTACCGTACCTACTGTAATCAATGAGCCGATGATATAAAGCGGGTCTAATTTGTAAAGGTGCGAAAGCCCTGTGCCATCCAAAAACGCAAAGTTGATTGCTCCGCTTTTTGTTAATATAACTGCCGTATTTACAAAGTTGGTTATTGATAAAATAACAAACACTCTAAATACGCGTCTTTCCATTTTTAGTCCTGCATACAACAATAGCAATACAACACCTACAAGTGTAAATTCTACCCTTGAGCCTACACCGAATACCGACCATAAAATAAAGGACATTGCAAGCAATAGGATATAATCAAGCCTGTTTCTTGTTTTGCTGAACAAATATACACCGAAAATGACAAACAAAATCATTACTAATGCAATTAAAATAATCATTGCGGCTGTAGAGGCATTATTGCCCAAACCGAATATCGCATAGAAGTTGAATGAGCTGTTTGAAATCAAATTGTTAGCTTTGATATTTTCAAGCATTTTACTAAACACTAGGAATACACCGCTTGGTTTACTGTTAGGTGCAAAATATTCGGTTGCAAATGGTATAAACAAGCAATAGAATACTATAAAGCTTGCAACAGATGCAATAACGATAGGCAAAATTGCTTTTATATCTTTTACGCAGAAGAAAATTTCATACCCGATAATTACAGGCAGTGCTATTAGCATTGCATTGCTGAACATTAATGCCAAAGTATACATAATAGGCACAAACACATGTTTTTTCTCTATCATAAAATTGATAGCGGCAACCAAAAATGCAATGCTTATACTCATATTAAGTCCCCAAGAAACAGATGCCGTAAATGCAGCCGGTAGAAGTGCATAAACACCGGCAATAACAGCACTATACTTATGGTTGTAGTTACTTGCTATCATTTTGTAAATCATATAGCATACTGCAAGGTCTGCGATAATATTAGGTATTCTTATAAGCATAGACATACCTATTGACTTTTCGGTAAAGTCGAGTGCATTTCCTATCAAACCAAATAGCGAAAGCACATACAAATACCCTGTCGGCAAACTATTGGAGTGAACACCATACAGTTTAGATGGTCCTTCTTTAGCAATATCAAGTGCAATTCCCGCATATTCGGTCATTGTGTCGCCCATACCAAACACAGTCATTATCAATATAAATCTTATTAAAAACGCACCGACCAATGTATAAATAAACAATGCGATAGGAGACAACAAAGTAGTTTTTAAGTTGTTTAATTCAAAAAATTCTTTAAACGACTTTTTAACTTTCACATCGGTTGCAGTCTTATCTTCGTCCTTTACTATTCCGTCATTGTCATCGTCGAATAGCGGTGCACTGTCGATATAATTGCTTTTCTTTTGCAAAATTCTGATAACGTAATAAGCACCGATAACCAATGCAGCACCAAATAAGCATAAAAGCACAGTATAAACAATACCGCCTACTTCCTTGTCACTGACACTGCTGCCCGGGGTTAATTTTGCTGTATTTGTACCGACAGGTACTTCTTTTACAGCTTTTATCGAAATATTGTCAAATGCGATTGTACCGCTACCGCCGCCCAAATCTTCCCTGCCAATACCTGCAACGAATGTATATTTTGCGGTAGAAGTCGGTTTAAAGTAAATATTTCTGGTTATCCAACCGTTTGAATCATAAGCATTGATTTCTTGGAAATTTTTATCTTCCAAAAAACCGAAATAGCCACCGATAGCGTCATTATCTCCGCTTTCAGTAGTAATCTTCTTTTTAACATTAAAAGTTACAGACAAAAGATATTTTTGTCCCGAATACAATTTGACACTTGTTTTTAAATATGCAGTAGCATAATCCTCGGTAGTGATAGAAATATACCTATCCCCAAATTCCGCCTCATTACTACCTACAAGCGGTTTTTCAGCTTGAAAACTTTTTTCGGAATTTTTGCTACCATCTTTGTTGACATACACAAAGCTCCAATTTTCAAGTGTTTTTGTATCTTGATTCATCGATTCAAAATTACCG
This sequence comes from uncultured Clostridia bacterium, assembly GCA_947646415.1. Lineage (GTDB taxonomy): Bacteria > Bacillota > Clostridia > Christensenellales > UBA3700 > MGBC100798. Next base: position 17,700 of record CANSGN010000005.1, read on the forward strand.
TTTACAAGCAATTCGTTACCTATTTTATGGCTACAGCCCGTAAGCAACGTTGCAAGTATTGCGATAACAGCAAAGCAAATCAAAAGTGTTTTGCCAAACCTTTTCATTTTGCACCTCTTATTTTTATATTATTATTATAATAAAACATTTTAAACTAAATAGCAACCCTTTTTTATTTATTTTTACAAATTTAACCAATTTAATTTCATAAAATTTGTAATTTTACATATAATATATTTAAAAAAATAAAAAGTAGCCATATTCTGACTACTTTTTAATATTTTTTTGCGTTTAAAATCAATTATTTCCTGTGAAAGGTAGTATCAAACTTTGTTGCCCCTGTCTTTCATGACCTTTAAAGAAAACCGCTACTGTATTAGGTCCTACATGAGAGCCGATAACACATGTCAAATCGCAATATTTCACTTCCAAACCTGTTCTTTCAGTCAATACTTCCCCAATTTCTTTAGCATCTTCCAAGCAATCGCTGTGTGCCATAATCAAAAAGTCGTTTTCTGGAATGATAATGTTTTTCATAACCATATCTACCATAGTTTTAAAAGCTTTTTTCTGACCGCGAACTTTGCCAACTACATTAATTTTACCTACATAATCCAACGACAAAACAGGTTTAATACCCAAAATTGTACCGATTGTTGCCTCTATAGCATTAATTCTGCCGCCTTTTTTCAAGTGTGCCAAATCTTGTACGATATAATAATGCAAATAACACAATTTATTTTCTTCGCAGTACTGTGCAACTTCCTCTATGCTTTTGCCTTGTTTTTGCAATTTTAAGCAATCATTTAATAACAAACCTAAAGCACCTGACCCGCAAAGTGTATCAACTACGATAACTTTATTATCAGGAAATTTCTTACTAAGCTCGTTTACTGTAGGAGTAAAATTTTCAAATGTAGAACTTACTCCCGAGGAAAAACATAAATGAAGTATATCATATCCTTTATTTAGTAAGTCGTTGAATTTAGTAATAGCATCAAATTGATTTGCTTGAGAAGTTTTGCATGCCGCTCCTGCACGCATTTTATCGTATAAATCTTTTGAAGATATTTTTTTGTTTTCCAAATCATATTCTTCCCCATCAATAGCGATAGGCATAACTACTCTCACAATGTCATTTTCATCAAAAAATTCAGGATAAATGTCGCAAGTATAGTCAGTTGTAATTACAAATTTATTCATTTTAGCTCCTTATTCTTTTACCTTGATAACTAAATATTAACACATTATTTAAAATTAGTCAATGTAAAAATCAAATAAAAAATAATTTTATTGAAAATTTAATTTGTTTTTATAAATACACCTCAAAATTCACAAAACTTTTATTTTTTGTGTAATAATTATGTCATTTTAACTATTTTTTGTGTAAAGTTTTTGACAATTTATTTTACAACAAAATAATCTCCGACAATTTCGGAGATTATTTTTGCTTTAGAATATTTTGTATTTTTACTTAAAATTTGCGATTAGAAATTTATTACTTTTTCTCAACGAAAACTTTTTTTAGTTTTGCAAATCTTGGAAGACCATCCTCAAGAGGAGCTTTGCAATCGCCTTGAATCAAAGGTAAAGCATATTTAACAAACTCGTCGGATACATCTGTACCGTTGTTAATAATCCACTCTGCAGGAACTGTTTTTTCGGTATTTGCAGCAAGTTCTAATGGCATAGCTTTGTAGTTACATACATAGTTACCGTCTTTATCATAAGAACGCTCGAAAATAACCATCTTATCTGTTTCGCCGCTTACAGCAACTTTAACGGACTCACGACCTGCATTGAAAGCTTCCTCAACGTCAACTTTACTTGCAAGGTGTGCACCACATCTTTGCATCAAGCTAAATTCGATAGCTCTTGTCTTGCAACCGAATTTCTCTTTGCAAATGTTTGCAAGAGCTGCGCCTACACCGCCAAGTTGAGCGTGACCGAATGAGTCTTTTGCAAGATTTTCAGCAAATAGCTCAGCAACCAAAGTACCCTCTGCATTTTTAATACCTTCGCTTACGCAAACAAGGCATTTATTTGCATTTTTCTTCATTACAGCATCAACGTCTTTAACAAACTTATCAATATCAAAAGCTACTTCAGGAAGATAAATCAAATCCGGACCAAGTCCTTTGTAACTTGCAAGTTTAGATGCAGCAGTAAGCCATCCTGCATTTCTACCCATAACTTCGATAACTGTAATCATTGGAGTATCGTAAACGCTTGCATCAAGCTTAACTTCCATAGTAGTTGTAGCAACATATTTAGCAGCAGAAGCATAACCCGGGCAATGGTCTGTACCAAACAAATCGTTATCGATAGTCTTTGGAACACCGATTACTTTGCACTCCCAACCGCTGTTTGCCATAAACTTGGAAATTTTGTTACAAGTATCCATACTGTCGTTTCCGCCATTATAGAAGAAATATCTTACATTGTATTTTTTGAACACTTCAAGCAATCTCTTATAATCTGTATCGTCAACGCTTGCATCTTTTAGCTTATATCTAACAGAGCCCATTGCAGAACTTGGAGTGTTCTTAAGTAGCAATAGCTCTTCCTTTGACTCTTTTGAAATATCGTAGAATTCTTCGTGTAGAATACCTCTGATACCATGTGCTGCGCCGTAAACTTCTGTGATGCAATCTTGCTCTAAAGCTTCGATAAACACACCTGCTGCACTGCTGTTGATTACTGATGATGGACCACCTGATTGTCCAAACATACAAGCACCTTTTAACATAAATTTTTACCTCCGTAATTTTAAAATTATAAACTTAATATATTAATTTGCTCGTATAAAGCATTATTAAATTTCCTCTTCATTTTTACTGCTTCCACAATGTCATAGTCAATAATCTCGTTATCTTTAATACCGACTGCTCTTTGTGATTTACCCTCTATCAACAAATCAACCGCACGAATTGCAAATTTTGCAGCAAGTTGTCTGTCCATCATAGTTGGCGAGCCGCCTCGTTGGATATGTCCTAATGTAGTACATCTGATAGAAAGTTTAGGATTTATACCTTTAAGCATTATTTTTAGTTCTTCTGCATGGCAAACGCCCTCTGCCAATATAATAATATCGGAATTTTTGCCTTTTGCAGCATTCTCTGTAAGTCTTTTTGAGATATCCAAAATATTCAACTCTACTTCGGGAACTATTACATTTTCCGCACCGCCGCACAATGCCGTATACATTGCTATATCGCCGCATTTTCTGCCCATAACTTCCACAATGCTTATTCTGTCATGAGATGTCATTGTATCACGCAAATTGTTTATTGCACTTAAACAAGTATTGACAGCAGTATCAAATCCCAATGTATAATCGGTATATTGCAAATCATTATCTATCGTGCCAGGAATACCAACGGTATTTATACCAAAGTTAGTAGTCAAATCTTTAGCTCCCATCAAACTTCCGTTACCGCCAATAACTACCAAAGCATCGATTTTATACTTTTTCAAAGTAGCAACAGCTTTTTCCTGTCCCTCTATTGTTTCAAATTCAGGACACCTAGCAGTCCTTAAAATTGTACCGCCTCTTTGAATAATGTCGGAAACCGAGCGGGAATTTAATTCACGTACTTGGTCCTCAATCAAGCCGGTGTATCCTCTTTCCACACCGAAAACTTTCAAACCTTTAGCCAAAGCGTATCTTGTTGTGGCTCTTATACAAGCATTCATTCCTGGGGCATCGCCACCGCTTGTTAAAATAGCTATATTTTTCATTTAATTACCTCTTATAGATAAAATTTTTAACAAATAATCAATAATGCCAAATTTAATCGATTTTCATAATATTTTTAATTTTCTTTATTATTTCGTACACTTTCGATAATTCCGAATTTAGTATATATTTTGGCATTTCCTTTTATTTTTATCAAGGAAGTTTTATCGGTAAATTGCATTACTAGCACTTCCCCTTTATCAAGTCCCTCGGTATGGTGCGGACGTGTATCTTGTCCACGTGTCATCCCTATAACTTGAACATTGGGACTATCTGCTTTTACCACAATATATTCACTTTGAGTGTTTTCACAAGTCAAATCCATAAAAACTCCTTAATTTTCCATAATACATTTAAATACTAATATATTTTTGCTAGTTTGTCAAGATAATTTTAAATTTTATACTACAAAAAACCTCAAATATTTTTACACATTTGCATTTTAAACTAATTTATAATTATCCTCTCCTACTATTGCTGCGAGTTCACTTAACAACGCGGTTGTATTTTGTATTCTAACTCCGCTGTTTAATGCTTTACCATTAAACTTAAGTATAGCAGGAATCATACCGGGGTATGCGGATAGTACTTCGATAACATTTTTTACGGTAGACTCTTGATTATCCGCAATATTGACATACAATTTACTTGATTTATTTACCACTTTGTCTACTTTTGGTGTTTCATCGGATAGTAACCACTCTTTAATTCCTCTTACCATTATTTGCGAACTGCCCGAAACTTGCAACTCTCCGTCTACTTTTACGATTTTATCCTTTACCAACAAAGGTTTATATTTATCGTACATTGTAGGGAAAAATATAATATCTATCGAACTATGCAAATCTTCAAGTTTAACTACTGCCATAGACTTGTTTGATTTGGTTATTCGTATCCTCACATCGGTAATCATTCCGCCAAGCGAAACCGTTTTTTTATCGTATTCCTTAATCAATGCGGTAACGTCGTTGTCTTCCATATTTTCTTCGCCGTCATCGCCCGCTCTTTCTGCATCCAAAATAGGTTTAATGTCATTTAAGGTAAAGGATTCTTCTGCATATTTTTCCCTGTATTCGTCAAGAGGATGTCCCGATAAATACAAGTTAAGCATATCCTTTTCGCTAGACAAAATATCATTTTTAGGATATTCGGCAATCTTAGTCATATTAAAAGTACTTTCTTGCTCGCCAAACAAATCCTCAAACATTGTAATTTGCCCACCGTTGCTCAAAGCTTTGTCATGGTTGCTCACATTGATAATCGCCTCGTAATTGACTATATGAGTAGCTCTTGTTTCGCCAAAGCAGTCCAATGCACCTGCCTTTATCAATGACTCTAACATTCTTTTATTTAAAGCGGATTTGTCGGAACGTCTTATCAAATCTTCCAAATCTTTAAAATTACCATTTTTCTTTCTGTCCTCTACTATAGTAGAAATCGCAGCTTCGCCTACATTTTTAATACCCATTAAACCATAACGCAAACCGCCGTTTTCGCATTTAAAATATACGTCGGAAATATTAATATCGGGCGGATAAATGGTTACACCGCTACCACGCAAATATTCTACGTATTTTGCAATTTCGTCTTGGTTGGTAATACGGTTGTTGATAACCGCAGCGATAAACTGAACAGGATAATATCTTTTTAAATAAGCTGTTTCATACGCGCAAACCGCATAAGCCGCAGCATGAGACTTGTTGAATGCGTAGGATGCAAAGCTCATCATATTATCGAATATTTTGTTTGCGGTATCCAAATCAACACCACGTTTCAAACATCCGTCGACTGCCTTTTGCGCAGGCTCAACAAGGTCGCCTTTATCATTATAAACAGCTTCCTTTGCCGGTGCACCGTAAATAAAATACTCCCTTTCTTTTGCAAGCACATCTGCCTTTTTCTTTGCCATGGCACGACGTACCAAATCGGCTCTGCCGTAAGTATAACCTGCCAATACCTGAACTACCTGCATAACTTGTTCTTGATATACAAGACATCCGTAAGTCATATTCAAAATAGGCTCTAAAAGCGGATGCATATATTTAATTTTTTCCGGATTATTTTTACTATTTATATAATCGGGGATACTATCCATAGGCCCCGGACGATATAGTGAAATACCCGCTATTATATCCTCGAGAGATTTCGGCAAAAGCTGTTTCATAAACTTTTTCATACCCGGAGACTCGAGTTGGAACACTGCATCAGTTTCGCCCGAACCTAAAAGTTCGTAAACATTAGGGTCGTCATAGCCCAATTTTTCAAAGTCTACTTCGTTGCCCGTAGTTTCCATTATATACTGCTTTGCCTTTTTAATATCCGTCAAAGTCCTTAAGCCCAAAAAGTCCATTTTTAACATTCCGACTTCTTCTACCTCTTCTTTTTGGAATTGTGTAGTAACGTCGTCGCCACTCTTTTGCAAAGGGACAAAGTCGGAAATAACTTCCTTACAAATAACTACGCCTGCCGCGTGTTTGGAGCACTGCCTTGGCATACCCTCAAGTTGCATAGCAATATCAAGCACTTTCTTCATTTGAGGGCTGTTATTGTACGCATCCAAAACTTCGGGGATTATCTCGTCTTGTGTTTTGCCTAAACCAAGCAGATTTTCAAGTTTTACTTTACCGCCCGGTATCATTTTGGTTATAGCATTAACTTCCGCAAGCGGAATATTGTAAACTCTCGCAACGTCCTTAATTGCATTTTTGGTTGCCATAGTACCAAGCGCCAATATTTGACATACCTTTTCCGCACCGTACTTTTCAATAACATATTCAATAACTTGTCCACGTCCGTCAACACAAAAGTCTATATCAAAGTCGGGATTTGAAACACGCTCCGGGTTCAAAAATCTTTCAAACAGCAAATTATATTTCAAAGGGTTTACATTTGTAATACCTATAGCGTAAGCAACAATACTTCCGACACCGCTACCACGTCCCGCACCGACAGGTATATCGTGATTTCGTGCATAATCGATAAAATCCCATACTATCAAATAGTACTCCGCAAAGCCCATTTTGATAATAATATCAAGCTCGTATTCTGCTCTTTCCTTTATCTCGTCGGTTATAGTTCCGTAACGTTTTACCAAACCGTCGTATGCAAGACTCCTTAAAAATTCCGCAGGTGTCTGTCCGTTATCAGGTGTATACGGAGGCATTAAATCTTTCTTTTCTATCCTTACATGACATTTTGCTGCAATTTCAAACGGAGTTTCCAAAGATTCGGGACACCAACTAAAAAGTTCATACATTTCCTCGTAAGTTTTCAAATAAAACTCATCCGAATAAAATTTCATTCGTTTTGGGTCATCGATAGTCTTTCTGGTTTGAACGCAAAGCAAAACATCGTGAGCTTCCGCATCTTTCTTTTCAAGGTAGTGAGCATCATTTGTAGCTACAACTTTTACGCCTATTTCTCTTGCTATTTTTACAAGCAACGGATTGCACATTTTTTCTTCCGCTATGCCGTGGTCTTGTATCTCAATATAAAAATCGTCTTTGCCAAATATATCACGCATTACGATAGCGTATTCTTTTGCTTTTTCATACTCGTTTGCAATAAGGTACTGTGGTATTCTGCCACCTATACATGCACTTGTTGCTATCAAGCCTTTACTGTGCTTTTTTAAAAACTCCAAATCAATCCTCGGCTTGTAGTAAAAGCCGTTCGTATATGCAATGGAGTCAAGTTTAACCAAATTTTTATATCCCTCGTTATCTTTTGCAAGAAGAAGGATGTGGAACATTTCCTTATTAGTTCTGTCATACATATTGTCGCAAATATAAAGCTCGCAACCTATAATCGGCTCTATACCCGCTTGCAAACATGCTTTTTGAAAAGTAAATACACCAAACATAGAGCCATGGTCTGTAATGGCACATGCAGGCATATTTTTCTCCTTACATACTTCTATCAAAGGATGTTTTTTTCCGTTAGTTATTCTACACGCGCCGTCAAGCAAACTCATTTCAGTATGTACATGTAAATGAATAAATGGTTTTGGCATTAGTTTCTCCTTTTGTTATAAACATTCAATCATATATAAAAGTCTTATTGACTAAGATTAATAAATATCTACGCTTATTATTTAAGTTTATTCTTGCAAATTTTTTGCGATTTCCATAATCTTTCTAAAACGATGGTTTATACCGCTTTTAGAAATATCACCACCAGCTAGTTCTGCTATTTGCTCCAATGTAAAATCGGGATTTTCAAGTCTTATTATAGCAATCTCACGTAATTTTTCAGACAGACTTTCAAGTCCTATTTTTTCCTCAATCAATTTAATAGCCAAATACTGTTTTTGCCCCGCTTCTATACTTTTATCAAGATTTGCAAGCTCGCAATTTTTTATCCTGTTAATATCGTTCCTAACCGAGCGGTATGCAATAATCTCGTTTAGTTCCAACACTGCATTGCTGCCACCGAAAAAAGCCATAAAGTCACTTAGCATTTCACTTCCTCGTATATAAAGTGAAAAAATATCATTTCTGTTAACTTTTTTCAAAAAAATATCAAACTGTGCAAAATAGTTCATTACAGAATAAGCGATATTTTCATTATTAAATCGCATATCAAGCGAATATCCGCCCTCAAATATGTTCGGGTCATTTTGAGACTGTATAGGCACTGCAACACTCGCACTGCTAAGCGTAACTCCCAAAAGATATGCTTTTATCAATTTTTCGTCAAAATACTCATTTACAGTCACATCCGAAAAACCTATAGCCATATCTCCCGAGTAAATAATCATTCCTGTATCTTCGGCTATTTGTTTTGTAGCTGCAGCAGGAAGTTTTAATACAAATAAATTCCTTTTTAAGTAGGGAACATTTTTACTGCTTATATTTATCTCAAAATCGTAAAGTGCTTTCAATTCGGTAGCCAATCGACAGACTAATTCTTGCAATTCGTTTTCTACTTCAATATTAACTGCATGTTTTGAAATGTGAATACTTCCGTTTTGCATAAAAACAGCAGAGACAAAAGCAAGTTTTTCTTCCCTTGTCTCAAATTGATTTTTATTAAGTATTTCCAATTTAAAATTTGTGCTAAAACTCATTTTGTCCTACTTTTAAATTTAAATTCGCAATATTCACTGTTTAATATGCGTTTTGCATCGACATTATACTTATCTATTACAGCCAATGCTTTATCGATATTTCCTATATCATCTACTTTGTGGGCATCACTATTAAGCGTTAGCATAGCAGAGGATGCAAATAAATCCTCGAAATCTTTTTCCGTACAATCGCTGTGCCTTGAGGATACTTCGATAGCAACGCCATAATCGCTTGCTGCTTTTGCAACCTCTTTCATATCAACTTTCAAATGATAATTTAGGTGCGATATAATATCTATCGGTTTAGATTTTATCAAACTAATATATGCTTTTGTATTTTTTTCAATTTGCTCCTTAGTAGGCTCATAAATAAAATGCGAATAACTGTTGTAAAAAATATTCGTGTAGTCAGACAGTTTGTCCGCCCAAACAGGTTTATGAAAACCGCATAAAATTATATCAAAATTATTTTCAAATCCGCTGGTAATATCATATCCGCCGTCTATCCCCGTAATATTAGATTCAACCCCAAAAAGCAGCTGAAAATCGAGGTATTTCTTCCTAATTTGTGCAATTTCTTCCTTTTGCTTAAGCAATCTTTTTTCGCTTACGCCAAATATAAAATGCTTGCTGCCGTGGTCGGTAATCGCAATAGTTTTAAGCCCTTTTTCAATAGCTTTTTTTACATTATCTTCTATACTGCCCTTGCCATGACTATACACTGTGTGTGTATGGTAATCTGCAATAATTTTGTATTTATCATATAAATTCTCCAAAGTATTTAACCTCTCTTTCAAGTTTTATATTAAACTTTTTATAAACATTTTCTTTGCAAATATTCACAAGTTCCGCATAATCGTTTGAAGTAGCGTTGCCTGTATTGATAATAAAGTTTGCGTGTTTTTCGGAAACTTTACAGCCTCCAATGGTATACCCTTTCAATCCGCAGTTTTCAATATAATATCCTGCACCTACGTTTTCGTATTTTTTAAACACAGAGCCTAAAGAAATATCGTTCGGTTGGCTTTGCCTCCGTTTTATTTTATACATTTTCATATCGTTTGAAATTAATATTTGATTTTTTTCAATCAATTTAAAAGTTGCGGACAATACTGTGATATTCTTTTTTGATATTCCGCTTGTACGATATTCAAATTCACATTCTTTGTTGGAAAGTTTTACTACCTTACCATCCACATACGCGGTAACACTATCCAATATATCACTTATAAAACAACCATAAGCACCTGCGTTCATATTTACTGCACCGCCTACAGTACCGGGGATTCCGCTTAAGCCTTCCATTCCGCTTAATCCGTTTTCTTTTGCGACATTGCACACTTTTGACAGCATTTCTCCGCAATTAGCGGTTATTGTATTGTTATTTACGGTTATTCCCTTAATGCCGCTAGTCAAAATTACCTCGCCGTCAAGACCTTTGTCAGAAATCAAACTATTTGTAGTTCCTCCAAAAATAAACGGACTATCCGTAACTTGTAAGCTAGTAATCAAATTATCAACGTTTGTAGGCATGATTAATGTGCTTACTCTGCCACCTGTTTTTATATAAGTAAAATCCTTTGCCAATTTATTATAACATATTGTTGCCCCACTTGCAATAATTAAATCGTATTTTTTCATATAACACCTCAATTTAATATATTTATATAAAAAGCGCGATATGCAAAATAGTCTTGTATTGCAACAAGTAAATTTATTAAATAATTGCAAAAATAATAACCGACACGCAAAAATTTACGTATCGGTCATGTAATTTTTTAGTTAAAACCAATCAAAAATCGGTATTATTTTATAAATTCATTATAAATGCTCTCGATAGTCTTTTCATAATCTTGTGTATTTACACCAACGATTATGTTCATTTCCGAGCTACCTTGGTCAATCATTCTTATATTGATATTTTGTTTAGCTAGCGCATTGAAAATTCTGCAAGCTGTACCGGGTTTGAAAGACATATCGTGTCCAACTGTAGCAATCAAAGAAAAACCTTTTAATAGTTCTATATGGTCAGGACTTATTGTCTTTTTCAATCTATCAATTATTACATCTTCTTTACCCGCAATTTCGCTATCGCTTACAACAATGCTCAATGTATCGATACCGCTTGGCATATGCTCAAAAGAAACACCATAGTATTCAAACACGCTAAGCACACGTCTTGCAAAACCTAGTTCGCTGTTCATCATAGATTTTTCAATAAATACTATGCTATAGCCTTTTTTGCCTGCAATACCTGTAATAATATTGTTATTAGTGCTTTTACGATTTGCAACTATCATTGTACCGGGATGTTCAGGCTCAAATGTATTGCGAATGTTAATAGGAATATTGTTATATCTTACAGGGAAAATGGACTCCGGATGTAAAACATTTGCACCCATGTAAGCAAGCTCACGAAGTTCACGATAAGATAATTCCGCAATGTGAGCAGGATTTTTAACAATTCGTGGGTCACAAATCATAAAGCCGTTTACGTCTGTCCAATTTTCATATACAGATGCCTCGGTAGCTCTTGCAATAATAGCACCTGTAATATCTGAGCCACCACGTGAAAAAGTTTTGATATTTCCACTTGTATCTGCACCATAAAAGCCGGGTATAACTGCTCTTGTTACATCTTTTAATCTTTGACGAGTTAATTCGTTTGTTGTCTCCGCATCAAAATCGCCGTTTGCATTAAATTTAATTAAGTCCTTAGGGTCAATAAACTCTACGCCAAGTCTTTTTGCCATTATAATGCCGCCAAGATATTCTCCGCGAGATGCAGCAAAATCACTTGAACGATATTTGATAATACCCTCATATACTTCATCTAAGTATTTGTCGATATCTATATCAAGTTTCAAATCATTTACGATTTCCACATATCTTTCACGAATTTGACCGAAAGTTTCCATACATTCGCCGTTCAATTCAACTTGATGATAGCAAGCGTATAACATATCGGTAATTTTTCTGTCATTGCTGTTTCTTTTTCCCGGAGCGGAAACAATGACAAAACGTCTTTCTTTATCGCTTTCGATAATATTTGCAATAGCATTTATATTATCGCTGTTAGCCATGGAAGTTCCACCAAATTTACATACTTTAGTATTCATAATATATCTCCAAAATTATAATTAAATTAAAATATTGCAATAAAATTATGCAATTTACTCTCTTTTATGAAATTAATTTTATCAATTAAATAACCTATTGTCAAGAAAATAAAAACCATTTTGACAAAATCATTTAATTTTTTTACTTTCCAAATAATATCTTTTGTCCTCAGCATTTCCCATAGAAAAAGATTTTCTTGGAAGTGCACCTCGCCTTAGGCAATAATCAAACAATCCGTTTTTGCTTATAGTAGGCATTAAAATGCCAACTGCATTGTGTTTCGCCGCAAGCTCAATCAAAGCGTTATCGCCGTGAATATAATCTTCCTCAATGCCACTGTGAGTGTTTTTATAGTTATCGATAAAGTCTTGAATATCCTTTATCGCATCACTAGGATTTTGCGACACTGCAATCGAATATTTTTTTTCGTTATATATGATTGTTATATCCGACATATTTCCGTACTTTGGCATACTTTCAACCATACTATCAATAAAACTCTTATCCGCACCTATTAATAGTCTATGTATTGGCTCAAATTCAAGTGATTGGTCATATATATTTACAAGTTCAACCAAAGAATATCTTGCAGGATGAGTCTCTTTTTCTTGCTCAGTTAAATTTTGTTTTATCAAATTCCAACATTCTTTTGCTGTAGCAAGCGAATGATTGCCATCCCCTACTATAAAAGCAATATTCCCCTCGCTGTTGTTGTTATTTTTAGCTATATTATTTAATTGGTCTACTAAAATTTTGCTGTCGCCAACTTTATAGCCTTTTAAGTGTCCGCCGTTCATATTTAAGTCAAAATCATACAATGTTTGCATGTCTTGGCGGCTATTATATAAATTTTCTATTATTTCGCCGTTTTTATCGTCTAGTAACATCATAATATGAGGCATTTCCAAACAAGCATTTTTCCTTATATCAATTCTTGCAGGCAATCTTTCGGTGACTGTTTTTTCGGTTGCTTTAATGTGCGCATTATTTTTATCGGAATAGTCGTATTGTTCCAAATCTATTTCAATCATCAAACCAAGTCTTACCTTACCGTTATTCAACGTACGCTCCACTAATATAACGGCTTGTATTTCTTCAAATAAATTGCTATCCAAGTAAGTTTGCATATTTTTGTTAATTTGAGTTACCTTTTTAGTTGTATCGCAATTAAGGTGCGCCTCGGGTAATATCAAATTTAACGCAGAAGGGCTGTCGCCCACTATATCAGCAAGCACAGCCCAATATTTTGGTTGACTAGAAAATTGGTCGCAAGCAATGCAAGACCATTTACTATAGTCGATATTTTTTTTAGGTAGTAAAATTTTAGGAATTTTTACGAGATTCATTATTACCTCTTTTTAGCTCTTTGTTTAGAATACTTAATGCCAAATGCCTTCTCGATTTCATCAGATAGCTTTTCAGGGGTCATATAACGTTTAATTTCGCCGTGTCTAACTGTACTGATTATTCCTGTTTCTTCACTTACAACAATAGCTAAAACGTCACTTTCTTCGGTAATACCTATTGCAGCTCTATGTCTTGTTCCTAACTCTTTGGAAATATCTTCACGTTGTGTCAATGGTAGGAAACAACCTGCTGCCAAAATCACATTTTCTTTTACGATTATTGCACCGTCATGTAAAGGAGCTTTTGTGTTAAATATACATTGCAATAAGCCGTCGGAAATTTTAGCATTAAGCATAGTACCTGTTTCCAACAAATGTGATGGTACAACGCTTGGTGTAATAACAATCAAAGCACCTGTATCGTTTTTACTTAAAGCTTGACAGCCTTTTACAATTTCATCAACTGCTTGACGCAAATCGTCTTCACTGTTGCCGTAATCATAACTGTCTTTGCTGTCATGCCATCTTGCAAATCTTGTTATACCCGATTTAATATCCTGTTGATAAGCAACGACAATACAAAGTATCAATATTATTCCGCCCCATTTTAAAATTTGAGCAGTTATAAACAATAGATTTTTAGAAGTTAAAGCACAAGCTACGCATACACCAATATATGCGCAAATATAAAATGCTACAAATATAGCCATTTTCAAATTGTTACGGCGTTTGAAAAACCAAAGAATAGCCGCAGCAGCAAGAATAATAACAACTAAATCGATTATCGCAAAATAATCAATGTTATTAAGATAATTCTTTAAAACCTCCATAAATCTATCTCCTAAAATCAAATATATATTTAAACAAATATATTATAAAATATTTTAATAAAAAAATAAAGCAAATAACACAACTTTTTAAAAATTTTTACATTTTTCTACATTTTAGCCAATATCGGTCTTAAACTGCTTGAATTGCAATTTCAAACACATAAGAAAACAAGTGAACTATCAAAAAGTTCACTTGTAACAACCAATTTATTTTCTTTCATTTAAATAACTTTCCATTTCCGAAAACCAAGATTCCAAATCTTTAAATTCCTTATAAACAACCGAAAATCTAACATAAGCAACATCGTCGATTTTTTTCAATCCTGCCATAACCATATTTCCTATTTCATGACTAGAAACTTCCTGTTGCAATGAGTTAGTCACTTTCTTTTCAATCTCTGCAACAAGTTTGTCTATTTCGGTAATGGGAACAGGTCTTTTTTCACAAGCTTTTAAAATACCCGTTTTGATTTTGTTAATGTCAAACGGCTCTCTTACCCCTGTTTTTTTTACGATATAAATAGGCAATGTTTCAATAGTTTCGTAAGTGGTAAATCTTTTTCCGCAAGAAACACATTCTCTCCTACGTCTGATATTTACACCATCTTCACTAAGTCTGCTGTCAATTACTTTATCTTCAAGGCAACCGCAATTTGGACATTTCATACTAAAGTCTCCAAAAATTTTCTTTAACATATTATATCAAAAATAAATTTAGTTGTAAAGATTTTTTTGTAAATTTTACAGTATAATGCTATGCAATTACTTATAAAAATGATTTTACATACGATTTTTTAAAGATATTTTCATTTTAAACGCAATAATTATGGCAATTTTATTATAATAGTTTACTATAATATTTAATCTGCCTCTGGCACTTTACTGTTTGTAAGCTGCGCAAGTATGGTGTCCTCGCCTATCTTGGTTATACATTTCCAAGGAATAAAAAGGCTTTCGCCCGATGCAATCGCACGAATAGCCTTTCTTTCCCCCGGGACAACAAGTCCTACAACTTCGCCCGTACAAGTGATTACCATATCGATAATTCTGCCTAATTTTCTGCCGTCGATAGTATTGACTACTTCTTTCTCTCTTAATTCACAAAAGGTTATATCATTCATCATACTATATTAAATGAGCAAAACACTTGAATTATGATAAATTTGAAAAATTTTTTATGACAATTCTTAAAAGGGATATTTTTTGTTTATTAAAAACAAAATAAATACGATTTTCGATAATATTTTACATTAGAGCTTTCATTTTTTTAAGCGCCAATTTTTCCAATCGTGAAACTTGTGCTTGCGATACCCCCAATTTTTCAGCAATCTGCATTTGCGTTTTTTCAAGGTAGTATCTTGCTTTTAAAATCGCTCTTTCCTTTTCGGTAAGAGTCATAAAACTTTGCTTTAAAAGCATTTTTTCATTCCACATATCCTCGCCTTCTCCTTTGTCATATAATTGTTCGATTAAGGATAGCGAGTCTTCTTCGTCCGAAAACACATTTTCGTAAATGCTTACAGGCTCACTTACAGCGTTTAAAGCACAAGCCACTTCCTTTTCGGGATAGCCTGTTATTTCCGCAATTTCAGATAATGTTGCACATCTTCCAAAATTAGTTTCAATACTCTCCCTTGCTTGTAAAGCTTTATAAGCAATGTCCCTTGCACTTCTAGGCACTTTTATACTAGAGCTGTCTTTCAAATATCTTTTGATTTCTCCAATTATCATTGGTACTGCGTAAGTTGAAAATTTGACATTGTATTTCAAATCGAAATTATTTATTGCTTTTAAAAGACCTATTACACCAACTTGAAACAAGTCGTCACTGTTGTGTTTGCTATCAAATCTTTGCAATAAAGATAATACAAGCCTTAAGTTTGCCATAATAAATTTATTTTTGGCGGTCTCGTCATTGTCTCTTTTTATCTTTAGCAACAATTCGTCAGCTTCCTTATTTGTTATCTTGGGTAACTTGGATGTATCCAATCCGCATACTATAACTTTATGCATATAACCTCCTTTGTACAGCAAATATTTTGCCATATTTTATTATGTCAAATTTTACCTTTTTTATTCATATCATCCAAATAAAAACTTAAAATGGTATATAATACACGATTACATACCATTTTTGTAATGTTTTTTAATAAAACTTCAACAACTTTATAATTAAATTATGATTAGATTTTATACCATTTTTGCAATTTCTTTTTTTAGTTTAGAAAGCACTTTTTTCTCAAGTCTTGAAATATACGACTGTGAAATCCCCATAATATCCGCGATTTCTTTTTGAGTTTTCTTTTCTATTCCCAATATACCAAATCGCATTTTTATTATTTGACGCTCACGCTCAGGCAATTTATTTGCACATTTTGCAAGTGCCTCCGTTTCAACAGATTTTTCCGCATCGTAAAACACTTCGTCGGGGTCTGTTCCAAGTATATCTGAAAGCAATAGCATATTACCCTCCCAATCTACATTTAAAGGCTCGTCCAACGAAATATTATTTTTAACTTTGTTATTTTTTCTTAGATACATTAAAATTTCATTTTCAATACACCTAGCAGAATACGTTGCAAGTTTGATTTTTTTAGAGTTATCGTACGAATTAATGGCCTTAATCAAACCGATAGTACCAACCGAAATTAAATCTTCTATATCCAAATTTGTATTTTCAAACCTTTTGGCAATATAAACCACAAGTCTCAAATTGTGTTCGATAAGTTTATTTCGTGCATCTATATCGCCATCCATCATTTTTGCAATTACTTCGGCCTCTTCGTCTGCTTCAAGCGGTGCAGGCAAAGCCTCTCCGCTACCTATGTAATGAACTTGTCCGCCACACTCAAATCCGAATAACTTTTTTAAAAACAGTAATATTTTCTCAAACATACTCACCTCAATATATATCATTATGTAATAATATTTTATATCCGCTGTTCAATTTATTAAATACGCAGTAAACGCTGTCGTAAATACGGTTATCTACAGTCACTTTTTCCAATTTAAACACTTCGGTATTTTTGTTTCCGCAAATAGTGTCGATGTTAATATGTCCTACCGCTTTATCTTCACATTTTAAAGATTCGTCCATTACAATTACCGGATAAATACCTTTGTAGTATAACGTATTGCCGCTATCGTAGTATGCCTGTTCTCTTATTATCTTTTTCTCTTGATTGATGATTACTTTTTTCACATTACCCTCCGAAATATGTTTTTTTTGTATTAATTGAAAAACTTTACGACTGAATGCCAAAACAATTACAAAGATACTGCACATTAAACCTATATTGACATTTGACGGATTAGACATTGTCTCACGGAATGGTTGCCACATATTCATTATTCCGATTATTATTCCGCCAAACGCAAAGGAATATCCCAAAAATGCCGCAAATAGCAAAATCAACTTTTTAAAGGATAGTATTTTTGCGGTAAGCACACACATTATAAATGCTACCATTATTTTGATAACAATATCGCCCGTAAAATCAATAAGAGGCGAAAAAAGCGCATAGACAGCACCAATCAATGAAGATATACATATTCGCCAAATAGTTATTTTTCTTTTAAATGTCAAAAGGCTTAAATACAGCATTAGACAATCAATCGCAAAATTGTTAAACAATACACATTCAACATAAATTATCATACAAACATTATAAGTATTTTAAAATTTATATTAATTTCCTATTTGTCGAATAGTTTGCCATTATTGTCACTACCGTAAAATATATGCTCACAAAGCTTACAACTTGCCAAAATCAATAAAATTTGTTTATTTAAATATAAAAAATAACAAGCAAAAAAATTGCTTGTTATTAATTTTATTGTTATAAGATTTTTATTGTAAAAAAAAGAAAAAAGACAAGGTATTTTACCTTGTCTTTTAAAATTACTTATTGATAATCTCTTTAAGTTTAGCAGCCTTACCTGTTCTTCCACGCAAGTAATAAAGTTTAGCTCTTCTAACTTTACCGTTACGTACAATATCGATATGGTCAATCTTTGGAGAATGGAATGGGAATGTTCTTTCCACACCTACACCGAATGAAAGACGACGAACAGTGAATGTCTCACGAACGCTACCGTTTTTACGAGCAATAACAACGCCCTCAAAAGCTTGAAGTCTTTCTTTGTTACCCTCTTTGATTTTGAACCATACTTTAACAGTTTGACCAATTTTGATATTAGGCAAATCTGTACGAAGATTCTCTTGCTCAATTACATCAATAATATTACTCATTTGACCTACCTCCTATTACGCAGTGTTCATAAAATATTAGCGGAACACCCGAAGTCTTTAATATATTATCATAAAATATTTTTATTTGCAAGCATTTTAACATTAAATTTTAATTATTTTTTACATTTTTTAATTTAATTTAGCCAAAATGCGTCTTTTATATGTTCTATCTTATCCTCGTCAATGCCAATCACATCAAATCGAACTGCTACATTGTACATTTTGTAGGATGCAATATACATTTTTGCGGAAAAAATTATGTTTTTTATTTTAGTCTTGGTAATTGACTCCAAGGGACTTCCATAGGAGGAAGTATATCTTGTTTTTACTTCCACAAACACCAAAGTTTTTCCGTCCTTTGCAATGATATCAAGCTCGCTTTTACCTATATACAAATTCCTCGCAATGATTTTATAACCTTGTTTCTTTAAGTATTCGCAAGCAATATTTTCGCCTTTATTACCTATATTTTTAGTATTTAGTCCGTGCATTTTATCCTCACACAAACTTTTTTATAAAGCTTTTTCTATGTATCTCGCACGGACCATGCTCTTTTATTGCCTGTATGTGTACAGCGGTACCGTACCCTTTGTGTTTTTCAAAAGCATATTGCGGGTACTTATTTGCAAGTTCAACCATAAGATTATCCCTATATACTTTTGCTATAATACTTGCAGCGCCTATATTATAGCTCAAGTAGTCGCCTTTTATAATGTTTACAATAGGTATATCCGTGTCCAAAGTAAGGGCATCAATCAAAGCAACATCAGGCTTTATTTTAAGCCCCTCTAAGGCGTTTTTCATACATAGCTTTGTTGCCTCCAAAATGTTGATTTCGTCAATAACTGCAGGCGAAACCTCCGCAATGTTATAACATATCGCATTTTCTTTTATTAAATCGCTAAGTTTATTTCTTTTTTTCTCGCTGACTTTTTTACTGTCGTCAATCCCCTCGATAAGCTTATCAAGCGGCATTATAACTGCGGCACAAACAACAGGTCCAGCAAGCGGTCCTCTTCCTACTTCGTCAACTCCTGCTATGTATTTGTATCCCTTTGCAAGGCACTCCAATTCGTATTTTAATTTATCTTGAACAGTAAGTTTTTCCATATTTATACCCATTATTTTTTACGTATTTTAACCGATTATTAAGTGTTTAACAATCGAATTTTTTTCGCAAGTTATTTTTAATATCTAAAATTTTTTATTTTAAATCTTCACATTTTTCAAGCATAATCAAACCGAGCTTACCTTTTCTAAAATCATCAATTATGGTTTTGGCAAGTCTTTCGGTGTCAAGTATTCCGCCTTTTAACAAAAATCCGCGTTTTTTTGCAATATATTCTAAAGCCAAATTGTTTTCCTGCGGTAGCTCTGTTATTTTATATCTTCCCAAAAGATTTTGTAAATAGTATTTTCTGCAAAAATCAAGCATTTCTTCCGCAAGCTCTATTATATTTAATATATCTTCATTAATACTGCCTACAAATGCCAAATGTTTTGCGTGTTCTTGATTTTCAAACGACGGCCATAATGTTCCAGGAGTGTCCAAAAGTTCCACGCCTTTTGCAAGCACTACCCATTGCTTACCACGTGTAACACCCGGTCTATCGCCCGTTATTGTTCTTTTAGCACCACACAAACTGTTAATCAATGTAGATTTTCCGCTGTTTGGAATACCTACAACCATTGCACGTATGCTACGATTTACACCTTTGTTTTGATATTTTTCTATCAAATTTTTATTTAATATTTTAAGTCCGTCAATAACTTTCTGCGTGTTTCCGTTTGCACTATTACAAACAACTACTTGCATATTGTTATCCTTAAAATATTTTATCCAAGCATTTAAATCTTCCCTTTCAACCAAATCAGCTTTGTTAAGGACATACAAAATAGGTTTACCGCCCGCAAGCTCGTTCAATTTAGGATTAAAGGAAGCCGCTATGCACCTGCAATCAAGTACATATATCAAACAATCAACAAGTTTTACATTTTCTTCCATCATCCTCAAAGCTTTGGTCATGTGCCCCGGGAACCATTGTATGTGCATTATTTATCCTCCAACAAATCAGGTCTTTTTTCTTTAGTTATCCTTATTTGCTCGTTATATCGCCATTTATCAATTTCGCCGTGATTACCGCTTAAAAGTACTTCCGGAACAGTCATACCTCTAAAATTTTGTGGTCTTGTATACTGCGGATACTCAAGCAAACCGTTTGAAAAGCTCTCCTCGTTTGTAGACTCGCTACTTCCCAAAACTCCATCAATATACCTTGCTATCGCATCAATAGCCACCATACAGGCAAGTTCCCCGCCTGTAAGTACATAGTCGCCGATAGACAATTCCATATCTATTTCGCTGTCAATAACTCTTTGGTCAACTCCCTCATAATGTCCGCACAAAAACAACAAGTTTTCTTCACTGCTTAGTTGTTCGACAAGAGGTTGAGAAAGTGTTTTACCCTTTGGAGATAAAAAAATGCGTTTGCAAACTCTGTTTGGGTCTACAGCGGCAATAGCATCAAAAATCGGTTGAGGTGTCATAACCATTCCGCTACCTCCGCCAAATGGATAATCGTCGCATTTTTTATGTTTGTCTGTGCTATACTCTCGTATATCCGTAACGTTTAAAGTAAATTTTTCATTTTCCAACGCTCTGCCTATAACGCTTTCATTTAAGCATGCAAACATATTAGGAAACAATGTCAACACTTCAATCTTCATAAACTGCAATTTGCTCCAAAATTTCTTTATTTAAATATAGCTTTTTATTTTCGACATCAACTTTTGCAAGCACTGTTTTTAAACAAGGGAACATAAAATTTTTATCTCCTTTGACAACGTAAACATCTGCAGCACCATATTGCAAAATATCGGCAACTGTTCCGACAACACTGTCGCAAACAATAACCTCCATTCCAATTATATCGCTGACCAAATATCTGCCTTGTTCTAGTTTAGGCATTTTATCCCGCTCAAAAGCTACTTGCATGCCTCGCAAAAGTTCAGCTTGATTTCTGTCATCAACACCGTCGAGTTTAAAAAACATCCCGTTAACCAAATTTTTTACGGAAACCACTTTATAACATTTATTATCCAAGTAAATTTCTTTTAGCTTGCTTGCCAAAGCTTTATCTTGCGGCAAAATGTCAACTTTTATCTCGCCTTTTATACCTTGCGGTTTAATGACTTTACCAATCACAATCTTATCCATAATTATTTAAAACATATCGAAAATCGACCCTAAATTTATTATATCTTATAAACTTATTTACTATCTAATGTTACTACCTGTATAAATTACCAATAGACCCCACGGAAATTTGTGGGGTCAATAGTGTATTATTTTTCATTAATTTCTACAGTGTAACGTTTGTTTTGCTTCATACCTGAAGACTTGATAATTGCTCTTATAGCCTTTGCAACTCTGCCTTGCTTGCCGATAATTCTGCCTATTTCGCTTTTATCGGAGTTGATATTGATAACAAAATTCTCTTCGTCAATCACGATATCAACCAAGTTAGGGTCGTCTACAAGTCCATTGATAATTGTTCTTACTAACTCTTGCATAATTACTTGATTAGTCCTTCTTTCTTTAGCAAATCTTTAACAGTATCTGTGCATTGAGCACCGTTGTTAAGCCATTTGCTAGCAACTTCAGTGTCGATTTTTACCACTGCAGGCTCTTTAGTTGGGTCATAGTAACCGATTGACTCGATATATTGACCATCTCTTGCCTTTCTGCTGTCCATTGCTACAATACGATAAAATGGCTTACCTTTTTTACCCATTCTTGTTAATCTTAATTTAACTGCCATAAATGTACTTCCTCCAATATTATAAATATTTATATATAATTAAAATTAATTATCCTAGTTTAAGTGCTGTTTTGCTTTAAAATCAAGCAAAACTTTTTTATTAAAACGGCATTCTCATTCTGCCTTTTAAACCGCCGCTTGTCATTCTGCGCATCATTTCTTTTGTCTGCTCAAACTGCTTTAACAATGAGTTTACGTCTTGTAACGAAGTTCCGCTACCGTTTGCAATTCTCTTACGTCTTGAGCCTTTTATTATTTGAGGATTTTCCCTTTCTGCAGGCGTCATCGAACGTATAATTGCTTTCATTCTGTCAATCTGCTTTTCGTCTATATCCAAATTTTGACCTTTCAATTTACCACTCAAACCGGGTATCATATTAAGCATATCTTTCATACTACCCATTTGATTTACACGTTCAAATTGTTTCAAATAGTCATTTAGGTCAAATGATTTGTCTTTAATTTTCTTTTGCAATTTTTTTGCATCTTCTTCTGTTATGGCATTTTGAGCTTTTTCAATAAGAGTCAAAACATCGCCCATACCTAAAATTCTCGATGCCATTCTGTCAGGATGAAAAGCTTCAATATCCGTCATTTTTTCGCCTATACCGCAAAATTTAACGGGTTTTCCTGTAACAGCCTTTATAGATAGTGCCGCACCGCCTCTTGTATCGCCGTCAAGCTTAGTAAGCACAACACCTGTAATATCTAATTGTTTATTAAAAGTATCTGCAACATTTACCGCATCTTGACCTGTCATACTGTCTACGGTTAAAAGTATTTCGTGCGGTTTGTAAGCTTGCTTTATTGACTGCAACTCTTCCATAAGTTGTTCATCTATATGCAGTCTTCCCGCAGTATCTATAATAACAACGTCATTACCATTTTTATAAGCTGTTTCAAAAGCACCTTTCAATATTTTAAGCGGTGCGATTTGACCTTGTTCATATACGGGAACGCCTACACTGCCACCTACAACCTGCAACTGCTTTATTGCAGCAGGTCTATAAATATCACATGCAACCAACAGCGGTTTTTTGCCTTGTTTTTTAAGCATTAATGCAAGTTTACCGCACATAGTCGTCTTACCTGCACCTTGCAATCCGCACATCATAATTATTGTTGGCGGATTATCGCTTACAGCAAGTTTTGAGTGAGTAGCACCCATCAATTCAATCAATTCGTCATTAACAATTTTAATAACTTGTTGAGCAGGCGATAAACTACGCAATATATCCTCGCCGATAGCTTTTTCACTTACCTTGTTGATAAATTGCTTTACAACGCCAAAGTTTACGTCTGCCTCCAAAAGTGCAATACGCACCTCTCTCATAGCACCTTTAACTTCTAGCTCGGTAAGTTTGCCTTTATTTTTCAGTTTGGAAAAAATATGCCCAAGTCTGTCACTTAAACTATTAAATGTCCCCATCATTATCCTCCAATATTTCTTTTAGCAATGAGAGATTTGTTTTAGACAATTCTTTATCATTATTATCTATTGCTCTTTCCATTTGTTTGATTAGCTCGGTCATACTTGCAAATTTTTTGCATAAGCCAAGTTTTTCTTCAAATCCGATAAGCAATGATTCCGCTCTTTTAATTGTATCTCTGACTGCTTGTCTGCTTACACTAAATTGCTCTGCTATCTCAAATAAAGAAATATCGCAATCATAGTATAATTTAATCATTTCGCATTGGTGTTCAGTAAGCAGGCAACCGTAAAAATCATTGTATCTACTTATAAAAAGTTTTTCCGATTTTGACATTGTCCGCTCCTTAGCATAATGTGTAAAGGACTTTACCTTTACAGCTATTATATATTAGTATTTCTATATTGTCAAGCATTTATAATAAAATTTTAACAAATAACTCATTAAAATTATAATTCACTCAAAAACCTTGCGAAAATCGATATTAATCAAATTTTATTCCTTATAATTTATTTGATATTTTTTGGTTTTGTATTTCGGCTTACTCGTTGCGGTGGAAACAGTCATTTCTCTATCCGCATCAATTATCGTGTCACTAATAAGATTTTGAACGTCACTATTTAATTTTTCTTTATTGATTGTAAGCGACAATTCGTTTGCACCAAAATGTTTTTGAATAACTTTTACCAACAAATTTTCAAGCTTATCACTGTACTTCCACAAGCCGACAAACATTGCGACCACGGCTATTCCTATAATTATCCAAAGCAAAATTCCCCACCAAGTATTAAGAGGTATTTTACCCATTATGTCAAATGTCAAAGTCTGTCCGATTATAGTTATCGGTCTTGTTACAATTTGCATGATAAAGAAAGTTGTATATGACATTGTGGTAACGCCTGCAAAAATGCACAACAAATCGTCAGGGAAAACAGGCAGCAAAAACATCATAAATAGCATCATTTTGTCTCTGCCCTTTAACATTTTTTGATATTTGTTGTATGATTTAGGACCTACCATCCAAATCAAAAGTTTAACGCCAAATACTCTACCCAAAACAAATGCCAGCATTGACCCAAGCATCATTCCTACCAAGCTACAAACAAATACTAACCACAAATTTTGGAAAGCAGCCATACCTGCGGCGGTTGTAATTGCCGACGGAATAGGAATAAAAGTAACTTGCAAAAATTGAATTAAAATATAAATTAGCGGTCCCCAAATACCTGTTTTTTTCATTAGGTCGGAAATATTATCCGCATCTTTCAAAAGGTCAAGCGCACCGCTTTTTAGTAGTCCTATATAAATAGCAAATCCTATTGCCGCAAAAAACAAAACTATCAATGTCAATTTAAACATTGATTCCTTTCGTTTATAAATACACGCAACGCAAATTATAGAGACTAAAAACGCACCGACAATCAATAAAATGGGCATATAAAGTGCTGTTTCGCCAAACAAAAATATAGCCTCAATCATTGTAGCAAGTCCTAAAAAGACTGCTAATAACGAAAAAGTCAATTTTGATTTATCACTCATTTTTGCCTCCTAATATTTTATCTACTTGTTCTCTTGCCATTTTGTCACACTCATTGTTATATACATTATCACTATGCCCTTTTACTTTTATAAATTTTACATTATGAAAGTTAACAAGGCTGTCCAACTGTTTCCATAATTCAAGATTTTTAATACTGCTTTTTTGCTTTTTCCAACCATTTGCTTTCCAATTATCCACCCAATTTTGAAGATAGGCATTGACAACGTAAGCAGAATCCGAAAAAATCTCCACTTCGCATTTTTCTTTCAAACAACTTAATCCGTTTATTACGGCAAGTAATTCCATTCTGTTATTTGTTGTATTAGGCTCCCCGCCGGAAATGCGTTTTTCAACTCCATTATATATCAAAATCGCACCCCATCCACCGGGTCCTGGGTTATAACTACAAGCCCCGTCGGTATATATTTGAATATGTTTCACTTACCTAACTCCTCGGAACGATTTCTGCACTTTACCATAGCGCTGTCTATTATCTCATACAAATTGTCTTGTCTAAAACTTTCAACAGCTTGAATGGTTGTCCCGCCTTTTGAGCAAACTGCATTAATTAAATCGCAAATAGGTGTATTTTCACTTTCCACCATACCTATACTGCCTGCAAAAGTTTGAAGAACACAAGTTTTTGCATCTTCTGCACTCATCCCCATTTTTATGCCACTTTCAATCATACCCTCGATAAACATATATACATAAGCAGGTCCGCTTCCGCTTACAGCAGTGACAGCATGGAACAATTCCTCTTCCAAGTATATTGTCTTTCCAATACTATCAAATATACTTTTTACAAAGTCTTTTTCCTCTTGCGGTATGTTGTCGTTTTTACGTATTGCGGTCATACCTTTTTTTAATTTACAAGGTGTATTTGGCATTACTCGTGTAACATTTGCATTTGGGAAATATTTTTTTATTCCGTCATAAGTAATCCCCGCCATAATGGAAATAATATGTTTAGCTTTGCAGTAGCTGCCAATCTCTTTTGCAATTTCATTGTAAATTTGAGGCTTAACTGCAAGCAATATATACTCACAATCATTAAGTACCTTAGTATTGTCTTTATAAGTAACCACACCGTCAATGCCTAAATCTGCAAAAGGGTCTGTAGCAATAATCTTACCTTTATCAATCAATTTGCTGTCGACTATGCCGTTTGCAATCGCTTTTGCCATATTTCCTGCACCGATTATACCTAATTTATAGTTATAATTCATATTATCTCCTTTACTTACGAGTGATAAGTACTATATTTGATATTTAAAAATAATTGCCACAAGGTTTAAAATCCTTTATTTAATGTTATACTATATTGTAAAATCTAAAATTTTTGTAAAATAATCATAAAACATTTGACAACGGCAAAATTTTATCATATAATGGACTAGACTTAGGGGAGTGGCTCAACGGTAGAGTAGTGGTCTCCAAAACCATTGGTTGCGTGTTCGAATCGCGTCTCCCCTGCCAAAGTCGGTCAATGCGATTTCATTTGACCGACTTTTTTCTATTGAAAAATGTCTTGTCATTTTCAATCGATTTCCCTCCCTATTCGGACCAAACGTGGAATTTCGCTACGCTGTATTCCATTCCGACTTTTTATAAGGATATAAATAGTCAGTCGTATTAGCTTGACTTTTTATAAAAAGTTCAAGCTAATTTACAATCGACTGCCTTTTTTATTTAGTTTTGATTATTCTCGTTTTCGATAATTTCTTCGGAAGTTTCAGTATCGGCATTTGGAATCTCATTTACTCCATTTTCCTCTACTGTTTCGTTTGTATTATCTACAACTTCGTTATTTTCAGATGTTACATCGATATTGCTGTTAATTTCGTCAAAATTTGCATCTTCACTTGCTCCCTCATTAGGATTTGAGCCGATAACATTTTCCAACATATTAAGTTTACCTTGCTCACTTTCAATCTCATCTGCATTTACTGCACTTTCTTTTAATTTTTGTACAATTTCAGCGTGTTTCTTTTTGTCTAGATTATAGAACAGTAAACAAATCAACATCAATGCACTTGAACCAACTGATATCCATAGTGCGACATTTCCGTAATTTTCCGCTAATTTTACCAATTCAGGAGTAACAAAATTATTTTCGTAAACTTGACTTACAATATAATTAGCAGGGTTAAAGCCCATAGCTTTTTGAATAACTGCAGGAATAAGTGCAGCTGCTTGAGCAACAACCGATGTCAAGGAATAAGCGAAAGCTTGAATAAAGCCCTCCAACCTATAGCCGCAAATTGATTGTTGATAGTCTCCCATTTCCGAAAGCATAAGAGGTTGTAAACTACCTAAGCAGTTAAATAGTGATAAAAATCTTATTGCTGTAATAACATAAGGCGACCAACTACCTTGCGGGAAGTTTTGCAAGCCTATTAAAGCACAAATCAAGTTTGCCGAAAGGTTGCATACTTGCCAAAAAATCAAAATTGTTCTATTGTTGAATTTTCTTGTAAGCCATGGCAACAAAATCATATTAGGTGTAGCAGCAAAACCTACAAACAATGACAATCCACCGATAATAGCTGCAGCATCTGCCATATTTGCAGCATATTTAACCCTTGCTACAAATTCCCAACTTAAATCTATTGTATTTCTTAGACAACCTAAACATAAAGCAATAGTAAAAATCATAAGCGGCTTGTTTTTGACAATCATCTTCAAGCCTTGCCATGTAGTTATCTTTTCTTTTTTATTTTCCTCTTCGGTAATAAATACTCTTTCTTTAACTCCGATTAAGGCAATTACTAACATTGTTCCAAGCACACCGCAACAAATAGCGTAAATTCTACCTGCCCAAATATCGCCAACATACCTTGCAATTACGCCGTTTAGCGCATTCATAACTGTTGGTGCAAAGCCCATAACCAAACCTATAGGAGACCAAATATCTGCTCTTTCTTGTTGATTTGGAGAGAATACGCCTGGGAACATGTTAAATGAGTTATACCACAAATTCCAAAGCAATAACGCAGGTGTACAAGTCATGTACATATAAATCGTACGTGATGTAACATCCAAAGACTGTGGTGACCATAGTGCCATAATACCCAATGCTGATACAATAGGTGCCAAGAACATTATGTAAGGCTTATATCTACCAAACTTAGTATTGGTACGTTGAATCATTCTGCCGTAAAACGGCGTTAAAATTAAAGCCAAAACACTTGATAACAAGTACATAAGTGTGGCATGCAATGTACCGGATGTACCCATATCGTAAATTACCGGTATTTTGGTAATTGTAAGATAAATGCTTAGGGCATTGTAAATCATACTTACGCCAAAGCTGGAAACACCTAGACTAAGTATTTCTCTTAAATTCAAAAACCTACCTTTTGGAGGTTCTTTCCAAAATCGCTTTAGGTTTCCGCCTAAGGCAACTACACGTTTCGCAAATTCTTTTTCACTGAATTTGCTTGAATTTTCGCCGTTAGGCTTTTGCTTGTCTTTCTTTTTCATAACTTCTCCTCTATCTTATTTTATTATATTTTTATTTTTCTAAAATTACTGTCAAAAATGTACTTTCCCCTTGCATTGAAACTTGAGCATGAGGAATGTTAGGGTCAAAATAAATGCAATCTCCTGCACGTAGATAATACTCTTTATTACCGATAAGTACTCTTAGTTTTCCGCTTAGTACATAGTTAAATTCTTGTCCTGTATGTTTTACAAGTTCGGGAGCTATGCCCTCGCTTATTGTTACAAGCATTGGTTCCATCTCACGATTAAAAAATTTATGTGCAAGACTGCTAAAGCTATAGCCGTCATATCTTTCGATTTCCAAACCTTGTCCCGCATAGCATATTGCAACTTCTTTGCTGTCGCTATTTTGTCCGGTAAGCAATACTGTAGGGTCTATTTCCAATGCCGCAGCAATATTGTACATAGTTCCTATAGGAATATCAACTACACCATCCTCAATGTTTTTATAGTCTTCGACAGTCACATTTACTTTAGAGGCAAACTCTTCCAATGTATAGTCGGAAAATTCTCTTAAATCTTTTATTCTTGCCGCAATATCTTTAATTTTTTTATCCATAAATTACTCCTTATTAAAAAATTGCACATTAATGCTTATATTATAATATAAAAAAATTTTTTTTTCAAGTATTTTATTTAATATTTCAATTAAAATTTTTTTATTTTAATCTATCAACATATATTCATATTTAATCTAAAAAAATATCGTTTTATTATTAAGAAACTATGTTAAATATATTAAATTTGTCAAACACAGATATTCAAAGATAAAAAAATACCTACCACATTAAGTGATAGGTATTTAATTATTTAAGCTAAAACGGACATTGCCATTTCTACAGCAGCCTCTTTTGTCAAATCGTTATTGTAATATTTTGTATACAATTTTATATTATTTTCATCTTCAGCCGTAAAATCAATTAAATCGGCAAATTTGCCTATTGTATATTTATCGCTACTTGGCATCATAGACCTGCCGTGGAAAGTTTCCCAATTATTTGCGCCGACAGGAACATAAAAATATCCAACTGTCATACTTAACACATACTCTTTAGTAGTTGTAAGGTCAAATGTCTGTTGAGCAATTCCTTTGCCGTAAGTCGGAGAACCTATTATCGTAGCCTCAGGACAATAATATTTAATTGCACCAAGCAAAGCCTCGCTTGCACTTGCAGAATTTTCATTTATCAAAACAGCCAATTTGTAATTAGGTATTTTTTTACCTGCACTATCTAATCCTAACCAATTATTACCTGTTGCAGTATATGTCGTAACTTTTTGTGTTTTGTTAGACTTAAGTTTAATTACACCCAAGCCGTTTGAATTGCCCTCGTCATTGTGTATTAAATAGCTAGCAATCACGGATAAAATATTTGTTGAGCCACCGCCATTATCACGCAAATCAAGTATCAACCTACTATTTCCGTTTCTTTTAAATAACTCTGCACACTCTACAAAATCCTCGTCAGCACTACCCGTAAAAGAATTAAGCTTAATATATCCAATACCATTGCCCATATCCTTATAGCTTGCTTCTTTAGTTAAAAACAATGATTTTCTTAATGTAAAATGAGCCTCTTTTCCGTTTGATTTTCGGACAACTAAGTCAATAGCATCTGTTAGAGTAGCTTTTCCGAAAAATTCCTCGCCATTCAAAGCATCGGTGGTAAGCCCCTCCACAGATTTACCGCCAACAGATACCAAAATATCACCTCTCTCCAAACTAACAGGAGAACTCTGACCGGAAATCAATCCTTTTGCACTTTCTGCGGGCGTTGGTTTTGAAGTATCTGCAGAATGACTTATTGCACTAATAATATGGTTATTGTAAGAATCGCTTTTTATTGAAATACCAAATTGCAATGCAGGAATAACACTTGTATAAGACAAACCGCTGTATTTGTCCATTGTACTTGATAGTCCTATTGCCGCCCATTTGTTAAAATCTTCTTTGGATATATCTTGATAGTAATATTCTTTAATTAGTGAATATACTTCATTCGCAATGGCCAAATCGTCTTTGAAGTTAGAGAGTCTTTCTGCATTTCTTCCTGCAAAATAACAACCGAGACAGCCTCCGATTACTATTAATAAAGATAATATCGCAACTATTACAACAGTAACAATTTTTACAGTATCTTTTTTCATCCTATATGGCGAATTATTATCTACATTATGTGGATTAGTACTATTTGAATTGTTAAACATTTTACCTCCTTAAGTGGATATCCTTCTTTCCGACTCAAAATCATATAAAATTCCGTCACTAATATTAAAGCTAAAAATCAATTTATCCCCCTCCTTGTAAGGACGGTCTAAGTAAATTGTCGCAATATCAGAGTTTATATCCAAATACGCAATATTATACTTGTTAATATAATAAATTTCAGCACTTATTACTACTTGTTTACAGTTATCAAAAGATATTTTATCTGTTGTTAAGGCAAGTAATCCTTTGTCAAAAATTTCACTTTTTAGTTTAAGGTTATTTGCAAATTCATTATCTTTAACATATATTTTTTCACTGTCAAACGATATAGGAATAGAGGAAATTCTTTTGTTGTTAACAAATTTATATCCTGCTAAAGTATTTACAAAAATCTCTTTGTTGTGGATATCTCCCAACATAACCGCTGTGCTATAAGCAAGCAATAATACATTTTCAAAGCTGAAATTTAATGCTATATCATAATTTGAAAAAGCAAAAACAACTGTCTTATCTGCGATTAATTTTTTTATTTTATCACTAACCATTTGCTGTTCGATTAAAGATAAATTATCAAAAATATCATCAATCAAATACAAATCTCTATCGCAAATAAATAGCCTTGCAACAGCAACCAAAGTTTTTTGATATTGCGAAAGGCTTTTTACTTTTTTTGATAGCAAATCGGAAATCTCAAGTAAATTACAAATCGCAACAAGTTTTTCGGCAATATCATTATTGTCAACTTTTCGCAATTTTAACGGATATGTTATAATATCTTTTACCTTTTTAAATTTAGCAAGCTGCAACGATTTATCCAAAAAACCGGTATTTCTACCCTGTATTTTACAATTATTAATACATTTTCCGTTTAAAATTATTTCGCCGCTTGTTGCACTCTCTAATCCGGCAATTATACTTAAAAGTGTAGTTTTTCCACTTGCATAACCGCCTAAGATGGCAAACTTACCGCCTTTACTTACTTCAAAAGAAATATCGTTTATTGCGTTATATCCGCCTATATATGTTTTGGAAAGATTTTTTATTGCAAGACAGTTATTCATATTACAATAAATTTTTCCTTAATTCCGCACCACTTTTTGAAGATAAATATGAAATAGGTACATCGAAAACAGTTACCGCACCTGCTTTTCCCTCTTTTGCAAGTTTTGCGATTGCCCTTGCATAAGCAGTAAGTACACTTGACGTAAATTCCGGATTGCTATCCAATTTAATAGAAAGTTCCAAAACATGTTTATGACAATCTGTAGTCTCGCCCGAGCGAATAACAAATCCTCCGTGAGGCATTTTACCATGGTCTCTTTTTAGTTCTTCTTCACTTATAAAGTGAACAACGGTATCGTAATCTGCAAAATAATTAGGCATATTTTTTATTTCGCTTTCGATTTGAGCCTTATCCGCACCATCTTGAGCAACTACATAACATTCTCTTAAATGCTTTTCACGAGCTGTCAAATTTGGATTTTCTGCATTTCTAACCATTTGTAAAGCTTGTTCTTTAGGTATTGTATATTGTATACCTGCTTTTACTCCCTTAACTCTTCTTATTGCATCGCTGTGACCTTGCGAAACACCTTTACCCCAAAAAGTATAGTCGTTACCTTGAGGAAGTATTGCACCAAACAACATTCTTGCTATAGAAAACAAGCCCGGGTCCCAACCTACGGAAATTATACCCAATTTGCCGCTTTCTTTTGCAGCTTTATCCATTTCGGCAAAATATTCCGGTATTCTTGCATGTGTGTCAAAGGAATCCACTGTGTTAAAATGCTTAACCATTTGAACACCTTGCACAGGCAAATCTGTTGCAGAGCCTCCGCATAAAATTAAAACATCGATTTTATCTTTATATTCTTCAATTTTATTTACGTTGATACATTTTAAACCTTTATCTGTAACTACATTGTCACGTCTTGTAAACACAGCTACAAGTTCCATATCGTTTTGTTGTCCGACAGCAAGTTCTACGCCTCTGCCAAGGTTGCCGTATCCCAAAATACCTACTTTAATTTTATCCATTTTTATACTCCTTATATCAATTACTCTCCGATTGCAAAGATTTAATAAGCGCTCTGTGAGTATTTAAAATCATTGTATTTATATACCTTATATCACTAAGTAACCTGTCATTTTTACTGCCCTCGGCAGTCAAATTATCCAATGCTCCAATCATTGAAGAAATTTGCATTCTTACTTTTTGAACATATTTATCGTTTATTTTATTATTTACGCTTGACTCGTAGTCTATCAACATATTTGATATTTGACTTTTTAGCATTGCTATATCTTCACGTGCAGAGGTATAGTCAATTTCCTGTTTTTCCAAACTAACCGCCGTATTATATAGTGATTTATACATAATATCTTGATATTTCAAAACATTTTTCGTAGCATTTCTTACTGAAGTCGGCAACAAATGATAGTCTATATCTTCAATTTTAAAAAGATAAATATTGGTTACATAACCTGCCAAATTCAAATTGGTTGAAACACTTTCTGCATCTTTTTCAGTGCTGTATACTTCGGCTATAACTCTGTACAAATCGTCATGTACTACATATCCGCTGCCACCGCTTGCTCTTATTTCTTCGGATGTTATCCTAGCGGAATCAACATCGTTAAAAGTCGCAATTTCCACCGCATAATAATAAGCAGTTACATCCCCTTTGAACAATTTAGTGACAACGCTGTCAATCAAATATCCGTTAGACAGAACATCTGCAATCAAAAAGCATGATACAAATGCAAAAATAATAACAAACAATACAATAGCAAACTTCCTGCCTTTGGAGCGTTTAGGTTTGTTTTTTCCTCTTTTTTTAGGTGTGCATTTATCACATTCACTTTCAGCGATTCTTTGTTTTTCTGCGGCAATAACCGCTTTTTGAATATTTTTATTTTTTTCGATACCTTTAAGTGCAACCTGCAAAGTAAACGGCTCACATCTGTCACACGACATATTTTTATGTCTTACAACTTCGGTTTTAACTGTTGGTAATGTCATATCCGCATTACTACTACGATTAAAACTTATGTAATCGCTTGTAACGGCAAGGTTGTCTTTGCCCTTATAGCTGCTGTTTCCGTCCCTCTCGATATCTACATCATTATAATGAGATTGTACGGCGTCAGTATCGTCTACACCGACAACTTCAACCTCTACATTATTGTTTTTCGGTTTTTTCTTATTAAAGAAATTGCTTAAGTAAAAATCCTCATAATGAGTTTCAGTCATATCAAAATCCGCCATAATTCTCCTAAAAAACAATCATATTTGCTTTATTAAAGATTATGTAATGAATTTTTAAATAATACTTATTATGATATTTTTAGGACAACCACTGCAAATTTTAGGACAAGCAATTAAGATTTTTTACTTTAAATCGGCAAATTTTTCTACCTTAACTCCTGCCTCGTTAAACATTTTTATACTAAACTCGTCAGGATATCCCTCATCAAATACAACTCGAGTTATGCCTGAATTGATAATCATTTTAGCACATATCGAGCAAGGTTGATGAGTGCAATACAAAGTTGCGCCTTGTACACTTACTCCAAGTTTTGCAGCTTGAATAATAGCGTTTTGCTCCGCATGTACAGCATAGCAAATTTCGTGTCTTGTACCGCTTGGAATATTCATTTGCTCCCTCAAGCAAAAACCTCTGTCCACACAGCTTGAAATTCCGCTGCCTGCACCATTATATCCTGTAGTTAAAATTCTTTTGTCTTTTACGATAACGGCTCCGACTTTCCTGTTAACTTTATAGCAACTTGACCAAGTTGATACAAGTTTAGCCATCCCCATCATTCTTTCATCCCATTTGTTCATAACAACCCCCCAAAAGTTTTAATATTAATTACCCTTACATTTTACACCAAAACCCTAAAAATATCAATCATTTTCAATTTTTTTGTTATTAATTTTATTTTGAACAAATATATAAATATATAATAACAATTTTTATTTTTCATTTTAATAAATACATATTTCCAAATAAATTTGTCGATAATAAGTAAAATATGTAAAAATAATTTTGATTTTTACACACCCTCCCCCTCAAATTACCAAAATTTGTAATTTCTTTGAAAAATTGTCATTTTCTACTTAACAAATCGATATTGTTGTGCTATAATAAACAATGTTAGCAGTCGAAGTGTTAGATTGCTAATTTACATAGTAATATTTTGGAGGTATATATATGAAAATTAAACCGTTATTCGACAAAATCGTTATTGAAGCAGTTGAAAGTATGGACAAAACTCAAAGCGGTATCGTATTGCCCGGTACTGCACAAGAAAAACCGCAAATGGCAAAAGTTATTGCCGTAGGTCCCGGCGGAATTATTGACGGTAAGGAAATAAATATGCAAATTAAAGTGGGCGATATAATTTTGTACAATAAGTATGCAGGTTCAGATTTTAAACTTGAAAATAAAGAAGTTACAATTTTAAGACAAGCAGATGTTCTTGCTATAGTTGAAAAATAATTTTTTGGAGGAATAAATATATGGCTAAAAAATTCAAATATGGCGAAGATGCCAGAAAAGCTTTGGAATGTGGTGTAAACACACTTGCAAATGCTGTAAAAATCACTTTGGGTCCAAAAGGCAGAAATGTCGTTTTAGATAAAAAATACGGTGCTCCGCTTATTACCAATGACGGTGTAAGCATTGCAAAAGAAATTGAGCTTGAAGATGCCTTTGAAAATATGGGTGCTCAACTTATCAAAGAAGTAAGCGTAAAAACAAATGACGTTGCAGGCGACGGTACAACTACCGCTTGCGTACTTGCTCAAGCTATTATCCGTGAGGGTATGAAAAACGTTGCAGCAGGTGCAAATCCCGTAATATTAAATAAAGGTATTAAATTTGCTTGCGCACAAGTTGTCGATTGCCTAAAAGATATTTCAAAACCAATCGAAAGCAAAAACGCTATTGCTCAAGTTGCAAGTGTTTCTGCAGGCGACGAGTCAATCGGTACACTAATCAGCGATGCAATGGAAAAAGTAGGCAAAGATGGTGTAATAACAGTTGACGAATCAAAAACAATGCAAACAAACCTTACTGTTGTGGAAGGTATGCAATTTGACAGAGGCTATGCTTCTCCTTATATGGTTACTAATACCGATAAAATGGAAGCGATTATCGACGATGCTGTTATTTTGATTACAGACAAAAAAATAAGCAACATTCAAGAATTACTTCCTTTACTTGAGCAAGTTGTTAAAAACGGCTTAAAATTACTTATTATTGCAGAAGATATTGAGGGCGAGGCATTATCTACCATAATCGTAAATAAATTGAAAGGCGTATTTAACTGTGTAGCAGTTAAAGCTCCGGGATTTGGAGATAGAAGAAAAGCTATGCTTGAAGATATTGCTATTTTGACGGGTGGTACTGTTATAAGTAGCGAAATCGGCTTGGAACTTAAAGATGCAACTTTAAACGAGCTAGGCAGAGCTAAACAAATCAAAGTTGACAAAGACAATACAACTATCGTAGGCGGATTTGGAGATAGCGAACAAATCAAGGCAAGAATGACAAGTATCAAGGCTCAAATTGCAGAAACTACTTCCGACTACGACAAAGAAAAACTTCAAGAAAGACTTGCAAAACTTGCCGGCGGTGTTGCTGTTATCAATGTTGGTGCTGCAACCGAAATCGAAATGAAAGAAAAGAAATTGCGTATTGAAGATGCTTTGGCTGCAACTCGTGCTGCTGTTGAGGAAGGTATCATTCCGGGTGGCGGTATTGCACTTCTTAGCACAATCGCAAATGTTAAAAAAGCAATTTCAAAACTTAGCGGAGACGAATTGACAGGTGCAATGAGCGTATTGAAAGCTTTGGAAGAGCCTATCAAACAAATCGCGGCAAATGCAGGTATTGAAGGCAGTGTAATTATAAATAATATCAAAAATGCAAGAAAAGGTGCAACTTATGGTTACAACGCATTGACAAACAAATATTGCGATATGATTGAAGAAGGTATAATCGACCCAACAAAGGTTACTCGTTCTGCTCTTCAAAATGCTGTGAGTGTTGCAACAACACTTCTTACTACCGAAGTTCTTGTTACAGATATTCCTGAGCCAACACCTCCTATGGCAGGCGGCGGAATGGACGGAATGTATTGATAAGAAACAAATATTAAACAGCTGCTAAATTTTCAAATTTAATCTAAGCATTAAAAAATGACATAAAACAAAATCTCGGGACTATTTTAGTCCCGATTTTTGTTAGGTTGTTACAAATTTTATTAAATTTTGGTGTTAGCAACAAAAAACGTTAAACAAAAAATGACTTTAAACTAAATTTAAAGTCATTTTTAAATTATTCATTATCTATGTCGTTATCTTTTTTATTACTAGTTTCCTGCTCGTTGTCTAACTTAGCATCATCACTATCTATTTTATCAAAATCGCTAAAAACATCCTCTTTCGGATTCTCTTCTCCATTGTACATTATGTCATCGGGAGTGGTAGTTTTTGAGGTCTTTTTTATTATTTTATTTATTACCATAGTGAAATTTTTAAACACAAGATGCATCATCAAATCGTACAGCAAAAACAATGGAATGCCTGCTAAACTTACGATTAAATACGTCATTTCTATCGTGTTGCCAAAAATTATAAATGCAGGTATAAGCTTATTAAACAAAAACCAAAAAATTGCTACAACTGCTTCGAAATATCCTATCTTTATTACATAAACAACCGAATATTTAAGTATTTTGTTTTTGATAAGCGGAGACAATTTTTCTTCTGTTAACCATTGAACAAGCACATACGCACCGAAAAACAATATAAACGGCAATGCATTGATATTACCTATCAAAAATGCAAAAATACTAGTCGAAACATAGGACAAAATACCACCAAGCAAATATTTTTGAGTAAGTGGCATTTGAATACATATTGCCGATAATACAGCTAATGACAAAGTCATAAATTCTACATAAATAGAGCCGACAACACAAATAAGTGCTAATGCACAGGATATACCCGACAAAGCAATTATATGACTTCTTTTCATTTACTCACCTTAGCAACAACTAATCAAATCGGCTCCGCAGCACTCACAACAGGTGTCACAGCAGTACAAAGTACAACAAGTGTTGCAACATGCATCGGCATTTCTTTGAGAATTGCTCATTTGCGGCTCTGTATACCCACCTCTGTTTTGTTGTTGCGCACCGCTATATTGCTGACCTTGTTGATTTTGATTTGCAAACGGATCAGATTGTGCCATATCAGCATTTAATTTGCGAAGAGCCTCGGCATACTTGTAATTTTTAGGGTCCATACTTACGCAAATTTCAAGCTGTGTTTTGCTATCGCTAAACCATTTTTTCTTGTAATAAACGATAGATTGATAATAGTGCCACTCCGCATCTCTGCTATCAATACCATCAAGCTTAGACTGTGCCTCTACCAATTTATCTTCCTTGATAAGGCGACTGACATCCTCGTAAACTTTGCTAGAATCTGCAACAGTAGCTTTATCGTGTAAAATATTTTGACATTCATTGTATGCCCATTCTAACTCTTCAAGCTTTCTTATTGCTTCCGCACCTGCCTCTCCTTCAAGAAATCTATCTGCCTTATATTTGTTTTGCAAATTTGTATAAGCATCCTGCAATTCTGCAAAAGTCGCATCCTCACTGACACCTAATATTAAATACGGATTTTTTTGCAATTTTCTTTCCTCCCCAAAATATCTTGCGTTCTCATTAAAATGCCATACCATAAAATGTTTGTAATAGCACCCTCATTAAATTTTAACTCTATATTTTTATATGCACTTTTTATTGCATTATAACATGTCATAAGCAAAAATTCTATTTCTGCACCCTTATCTTCATAAAACTTGTCTTTATCTTGATAAGTATACCCCACAAAAAACGGATTAAACTCGCCGTTCTTATGGTCTTTCTCCACATCGTCAATTCCGTCAATTATATAAACCCATTTACCCAAAAAGTAAAATAAATTTTCGATATTCTCAGTACACTTACTGTCAAGCACTGTTTTTACGGCAAATTTCAACATATTTGCAAACGGGTCTGCAAGCATATCTATACTAGCCGTTCCTTGCTTTTCAAGCTCTCTCAATCTTGCATATTCATCGCAAAACAACTTGTCTAGCTCAGGGAAATGCTTTTTTGCTTTTTTATATTTACCGCTGACTACCAAGCTTTTAAGCATACTTTTAGCCAAGCTTTTTGCTAAATCTGATTTTTTGCTATCAAGCTTATCGTCAATCAATTTATAATAGATTAAGAGTGTATTGATATCTACCACTTTATCGGTAAGCTCATCGCCTTTTACTACCGATTTCTTTTTAGGAGATAAAATACACGGCTCGCTCTTATAATTTGGCTTTATTTCCATAACTGCATGGCAAAACATATCAAAAAAGACCATATCGTAATTGGTTGTAAATCTCATAAACTGCCCGCAATCTTTGCCGATACGCTTACAAAGACCACAATAATACGCTTTGTAATTATAGTAATCTTTCATAAACATATTCATTTTATCGGGAATAACATAACCAAACATTATAGCTGTACCAATCCGACTTTTTTATAAACTTTGCGCAATGTCTTACGGGCTATACTTGACGCTTGCTCTTGTCCTGCTTTTGCTATAGCCAAAAGACCATCCTTATCCTTTATCAATTCGTCATATCTTGATTTTATAGGGGCAAGCAAATCTACAACACTTACACCAACTGCTTCCTTTAATGCAGCGTAGCTCAAACCTTGCAACTCTTTAACTGCATCCTCAACGCTAATGCCTTTGCTACAAGCGTAAATGGTAATTAAGTTTGTAATACCCGGTTTGTCCTCTCCGATTCTTATCTCGTTGTCACTATCCGTAACCGCTCTTTTAAATTTACGCATTATATCGTCTTGGCTATCTAAAATAGAAATAGTTGCATTTAAATTGCTATCGCTTTTGCTCATTTTGGCAAGCGGATTTTGCAAACTCATTATTTTTGCTCCTACCTTTGAAATATAAGGTTCAGGTACAGTAAATGTTGGGCTGTAAGCATTGTTAAACCTTGCAGCCAAATCGCGAGCAATCTCCAAATGTTGTTTTTGGTCAACTCCCACAGGTACAAGTGATGTATTGTAAAGCAAAATATCTGCTGCCATTAAAACAGGATAATCCATCAGTCCCATGTTAATGTTGTCAGGATGTTTTTGTGATTTTTCCTTAAATTGAGTCATACGGCTTGCCTCGCCGATATAAGTTATACAATTTAAAATCCATGTAAGCTCTGCATGTTCGTGCACATGTGATTGAAAATACATAATGTTTTTTTGCGGATCCAAGCCGCAAGCCAAATACTGTGCAAAAAATGACAACGCACGATTTCTGAATTCGCTTGGCACTTGCCTTACCGTTAAAGAGTGCAAATCCGCAATACTGAAAATACATTGATACTCGTCGTTATCTTGCAATTTTAGCCAATTTGAAAGTGCTCCTATATAATTACCCAAAGTAACTAAGCCCGTTGGTTGAATACCGCTGTAAATGATTTTTTTGTCCATAAAGCACCTCCATTAAATAAATTCTAGTAAATTATACCATATATTTTAATAAAAGTAAATAGTTTTTAATCTTATTTTAATTATAAAGGTCTCAAATCAAGCATTGAATGTGTAATACTAAAAATTTATTTTCAAAGAATTTAATCTTTCGCTCAAAGCAATTTTATTTTTTAATTTTTGGAGTTTAAAAATCAATTCCAACAAAAAAACATTCAAAAATCGACACTATTTTTATTTATTTTATATTTTATTACGTTTAACATTTTTATTTTATATATATCGCAATATTTGCAATAAAATATCAATTTGACATTGTACATTCAATATGATATAATTTTGTTATCAATATAAACCACAAGGAAAAAGAAAAATGGATTTTAACAATATTAACGATAGTATAAATCAATTTATTAATTATACTTTTATTAACGAAAAAATTTTGGATGACGATTCAAATAATAACAATTCAGACGATGACAAATCCGACGATTAAATATTTTAACGATAAAAAAAATTGTGTGATATCATCACACAATTTTTTATTTAGTCCATCATTTCTTTATATTTGCTTTTCATTTTTCTAGCAATTTTTTTCATTGTTTTTTCTATTTTATTTTCTGACATACACGCATAAGTTGCAACTGCGCCTGCCGTGATACCAAGCAGAATTCCAACTTTCATAATTCACCTCCCCAATATAGTTTGTATAATTAAAGGCAAATTATTAAATAATATATTATATTTCACAATATAATTAAGTATCTATTTATCCGAAGAATATTACACATAAATTAATTAGTATAAAACAGCAAAAAAACAAATATTATTTTTTTATCACTACCCCAAAAATTAAAATGCCACCTTATATCGGTAGCATTTTAATTATTATATTAGTTATTCTTTTTGTCACGGTAATCTTCTACAGCTTTTTTTATTGCTTCCTCTGCCAAAACCGAACAGTGGATTTTTTGCGGTGGAAGTCCTTGCAATGTTTCCACAACATCTTTATTTTTTATGTTAAGTGCCTCGTCCAAAGTTTTACCTATAACCATTTGAGTAGCAACCGAACTGCTGGCAATAGCTGCTGCACAACCGAATGTCCTAAACTTAGCATCTGTAATGATATCATTGTCTATCTTCAAACTGATTTCCATAATATCGCCGCAAGATGCATTACCTACTTTTCCTACGCCGTCTGCATTTTCAATAAAACCTACATTTTTAGGCTCTGCAAATTCTTTCATTACTCTTTCGTTATACATACTTGTTTTCTCCTTTTTTAATCAAAAATAATGGCGATAACTCCCTTAAATCTTGTACAATCTTAACCAAATTTTGTACGCAATAGTCAATTTCTTGCTTTGTATTGTTTTTGCCAAAGCTAAATCTCAACGAGCCGTGTGCAAGTTCGATAGCTCTGCCTGTTGCAAGCAATACATAAGATGGCTCTAAGCTGCCTGATGAGCAAGCTGACCCGCTTGAAACGGATATTCCTGCCAAATCAAGCCTTAACAAAAGCGATTCGCCCTCTATAAATTCAAAACTGAAATTAGCATTTGATGCCAACCTTTTATTAGATTTTGTTCCGTTATAATAAACATTATCAATCTTACTTTCTACCTGTGCTACAAAATAATCCCTTAATTCGGATACATATTTGTTGTTTTTGTCTATGTCACGGGTTGCAATTTCAATAGCCTTGCCCATTCCAACAATAGCGGGAGTATTTAATGTACCTGCTCTCATATTTCGCTCTTGCTCGCCGCCCGTCATGTAACTGCTAAGTTTAATGCCGTTACGTCTATACAAAACACCTATGCCTTTTGGGCCGTAAAATTTGTGAGCAGACATTGAAAGCAAATCGATATTCATTTCCTTTACATCTATTTTTACATTACCTATTGCTTGCACTGCATCGGTATGAAAAATAATGTTGTTTGCTTTTGCAATAGCGCCTATTTCCTTTATGTCCTGAATTGTTCCTATTTCGTTATTTGCAGTCATTACGGATATCAAAATGGTATCCGGTCTGATAGCATTTTTTAATTCCTCCAAGCAAATAAAGCCCTCGCTGTCAACACCCAAAAATGTTACTTCAGCCAAGCCATTTTTTTGCAAACTTTCCAAGGTTTTAATCATTGCAGGGTGCTCAATACAAGTGGTTATAATATGTTTCCCCTTTGCCTTATAACCTGACAAAACTCCACGTATCGCCCAATTATCCGACTCGGTACCGC
The DNA here is from genome assembly GCA_947646415.1 of uncultured Clostridia bacterium. Lineage (GTDB taxonomy): Bacteria > Bacillota > Clostridia > Christensenellales > UBA3700 > MGBC100798. Next base: position 60,375 of record CANSGN010000005.1, read on the forward strand.
CGCTTGTAAAATAAATTTCACCGGGCTTTGCACCTATTGCATCCGCAACCTGACGTCTTGCTATATCTATATATTTTCCCGCTTCTCTGCCGTGGGAATGTTGAGAACTGCCATTGCCATATATATCCGTAAAAAACGGTAACATTTCTTTAACAACTTCCTCACTTGTAGGTGTTGTTGCCGAATGGTCAAAATAAATTCTATTCATTTTTTTCTCCTTCGCAAATCTCTATTAGTTTCATATTATCTAAGGAATTATTTATCGTATCATAAAGCTTTTGCCAAACAGTGTAACATTTGCATTTTTTTTCGCACTCTCCGCTTATACATTCAACAAACTTCAAATCGTCTTCCAATGCTCGCAAAATTTCGCCCACACTGATATCATAAGGACTTCTTGCAAGTTTGTATCCTCCGCCCGCACCACGAATGGAAACAATAAGTCCCGCACGTTTGAGTATTGCCATAAGTTGTTCGAGATAAGCTTCGGATGTACTCGTACTTTCCGCAATTTGCAAAGTGCTTACCACTTCGTCATATTTTACGGCAAGTTCACACATTGCTTTTAAGCCATATCTTGATTTGGATGATAACTTCATAATTTTAATTCCTACTATTTTACTAGGATTTATTTTATCACAACTTTTTTATATTGTCAACAACTTTCATACAACCCTTAAAATAATTAATATGTAAAATTTGCTATATTTAAAAAAACGAATAAAATTACTTTATTATAAGATTATTTTCAATCAAATAGTCTTTCATTTTTTGCAATGCTTTTTTTTCTATCCTGCTTACATAAGAGCGGGAAATTTGCATTTTCGTTGCAATTTCTATTTGAGTATAAACAGCGGAATTTTGCAGTCCATATCTGAGTTGTATTATCTCGTATTCCCTGTCTGTAAGTATTTTTTTCATTATGTCTAACAGTTTTTCCGCCATTATTTCATTTTCTACTTGCCCGTAAACGCTCTCCTCATCTGTCGCAATAATATCTATAAACGATATTTCGTTGCCATCTTTATCAAAACTTAGCGGCTCATATAGCGAACGGTCTTGTATCCTTTTTTTAGATGCCCTCAAAGTCATTAATATCTCGTTTTCAATACATCTTGCAGCATAAGTTGCAAGTCCTGTTCCTTTACCTTTTGAATAGGTTTTTACCGCCTTTATAAGTCCAAGTGAGCCAACGGATATTAACTCGTCGGTATCATAATAATTATTGTATTTTTTTACTACATGTATAACAAGTCTCATATTGTGCTTAATAAGTTTATCCCTTGCATCAATGTCTCCCTCCGCTATTTTATCAAGCAGTTCCGACTCCGTTTGTTTGTCAAGTGGCTTAGGAAAATTTCCGTCCGACCCAACATAACATGTTTGAAAAATAACATTGGATAAAAAATCAAATACTCCTGAAATCATAAATTCACCTCATATTTACTTTATTTCGCAAAAAAAATATAATTACATAAACCAAGCTTACTGCTTGTTTCTTTTTTACACTTGATTGCGATTTTGTATAAAATGAGATGAATTTAATTTTAATTTAATAACAAATCATGTATTGAATAACATTTATTTTTCTTTGTTAATTATAATATCGGCATTAATATGCGATTAACAAAAGGCAAACAAAAGTTCGCCTTTTATTTCGCTGCGCTAATAGAAAAAACAGCACCCTTTAAAGAGTGCTGTTTTCGTTAGTAATCAAAATTAAGCATTTAAGAAATCTTTTAGAGACTTAGTTGCTTTGAAAGCAACAGCATTGCTAGCTGCAATATTGATTGTCTCGCCGGTGTGTGGGTTGCGACCTGTTCTAGCAGGCTTTGCTTTTAGCTCAAAGCTACCTAAACCTTGAACAACAACTTTGTCATTCTTTGCTACATTTTCAGCAATAGCTTTTGTAAAAGCATCCATAACTTTTGCTACATCAACTTGAGTCATACCGGACTCGCTTGCAATACTTGCGATAAGTTCTTTATTAGTCATTTTATTCCTCCTAATTGTACATTCATAAATGATAATATTTTTTATGAACTTTTAATCTTGTTTAAATTATACCATATTATGGACAAGTAATCAATAGTTTATGAAATTTTATACATATTTTTGACATATATTTTGCCTAAACTTTAGATAATGTCAATAATTTTATATAAAAATTAAAATTTAGTACCGATTTTTAGGGGATTATTTTTTATTTAATAATTTTTTTTAATGAACAATTTATGCAAAATTATTAGCATTTACAAGCATTTAGCGATTATAAATACATTTAATATAAAAAAATTACATTATATTTACAATCTATATACTTATACAATACATATTTGTCGTATAAAATTATTTTTTCTTTTTTGTAGTCGGCTTGTTGCTTTTACCAAAGTTTTTATTTGAATTAATGTTTTTTTTACTATTTGTGTTTTTATTACGTGAAGTACCTTTTGAAAAACTTTTGCCGGATTTTGAAGAATTTTTTGAACTTTTAGTTTTATCCCCTGCAACTTCTACATTGATTTTTCTGCCATTAAAACGCAAATCTTTCATTGCAAGCATGTTTTCTTCCAACCCTTTTTTTACTTCCACAAAGCTAAACTTTTCCAAAATCTTAACGTCAACAATGTCAACAGCTGAAATATTTGCCTTTGAAGTTACAAAGTTAAGTACATCTTTTTCGTTTGCACCGTCCATTTCGCCAAATGTAATAAAAAATCTGGTGGAATCGACTTTTTGCTCTTCTTTTACTTCTTTTTTCTTTTGACCTTTGCTTTCGGTCATTTGCATATAGCTGTTGCCGTCAATTACAACTGCAAGTAAATCAAGAGGAGTATAGTTTGTATCATTTTCTTTATTAAATTTATCTAATTCTCGCAATAAAAAATCTTTTGTATTTTCTCTGTTTTTATCAACGGTTTTAAATATATTTGATAGTTTTTTACTACCAAAATCCCTACTTGCCTGCATATTATCCATTTTTGTCATATTTGTTTTTGTTATCCTTTCAAAATTTTCTATTAGGTGTTTTTGTCCTTTTGTATAAAAAGTATAAGCCACACCTGTTTTTTTGGCTCTTGCCGTTCTGCCTATCCTGTGCACGTAAAATTCTTCGTCAATCGGAGGGTCAAAGTTAAAAATTGCATCTATATCGCTAACATCAATACCTCTTGCAACAACATCGGTTGCAACCAAAATATTGATTTCTCCCGCTCTGTAACGTTTCATAATTCTATCGCGCTGGCTTTGTTTTAAATCTCCGTGCAAACCTGCTGCTACATAACCAAATCCGCAAAGAATTTCGGTAAGCTCGTCCACACGTTTTTTTGTATTGCAAAAACAAATACACAATTTATAGTCATCTATATCCAAAATATCGGTTATAAACGGTATTTTATCTGCCTCTTTACATTTTATTGCTATCTGTTCGATTTTCGGTTTCTCCGCGTTTGAAGTTGCTTGTATACGCACAGGGTCAACCGAATATGTATCAATCATTTCCAAAATCGGTTTAGGCATTGTAGCACTAAACATAGCAAGTTGCTTATATTTTGGACAAGCATTCAAAATCTTATCGATATCTGGCTTAAAGCCCATATCCAACATTTCGTCTGCCTCATCTAAGGTCACACATTCAATATTGTGCAATTTTATAGTGCGCCTCTCTATATGGTCAAGTGCTCTTCCCGGAGTTGCAATTATAATTTGAGGTTTTTTCCTTAAATTTGCAAGCTGTCTTTCTATATTTTGTCCGCCATATACTGCACAAACACGAACATTTTCGGTATACTTTAAAAACTTTTTAAATTCATTTGCTATTTGAATAACAAGTTCTCTTGTAGGGCAAAGTATCAATGTTTTTACATCTTTACTATCTTTTGGCGTATTTGTTATAATTGGCAAAGCAAAAGCACAGGTCTTGCCTGTTCCTGTAGGTGCTTGTGCCACTATATCACGTCCGTCCAACATTGCGGGAATAACTTGTGACTGAATTTGTGTGGGCTCACTAAATCCCATATCAAAAACAGCCTTTTTCAGCTCTTCCGCAATTTTAAAATTATTAAAATCTGTCATTTTTTCCTTTTTATTAACTGTTTTTATCAGTTAATTTTAAATTAAATTTCTTTGCTAAAATTTTAGCATCGTTACTGTTATACATCAAATGCATATTGTTAAGTATATTCTTTTCGGTTACGTTCGACCAATAAATTTTTAAATGCTTTTTTGCGCGAGTAATTGCAGTATAAAAAATATTGTGCGAAATCAACTCGTTAATTTCGTCGGAAATAACGATTTTTACCGAATCAAATTCCAAGCCTTGCGCTTTATGAATAGATATTGCATAAGCAACGCGAAACGGTATAACATTCTTTATATCCCTGTTTTCGTCGTCAATATTATTTTGTTTACCAACACTAAAACGAATAACCGATTTGCCTTTTGTATTTGATGGCAGCAACTCTACCGAATAATTTTCTGTGTCAAATTGGTTTAATACCTTATCAACTTCAGTTGTAAATATAACAGCAGTATCAGTTTCGGAAATATCCAAAATTTTTCCTTTCAAATTATTATACAACAAGCCATCGAATCTTTTACTTTCTTTAAATATTATCGGGTCACCGACTTTGAATTTTTCTATTCCGATTTTAACTGTTTTTCCGTTGTTATTGTCCTGTAAAAATCGATTGACATTGTTTATACCATATAATCCGTCATAGTTCAAACACAAAATAATTTCGTCGCTATGCTGTTTATCAAATATCGTCTCCGACATAGCACTCGAAAAATTATTACTTTCCAACCTTTCATAAATGTTTTCGTCTAAATTCCTAACATCTTGCCATAATTTTTTCAATATACCATCCGTACTCCTATGTACATAAGATAATTCAAATATTGCATTTTTAGGAATATAATATCTAGCTATAGAAAACCAATTACCAAATTTAATGGATTCTATCTGATAAATATCCCCTACCAAAATCAACAATTTAAATTTAATGTTTTTTAAAATATCTACCATATCTTGATTGCTTATTGTACTGCACTCGTCAATAAACAATATATCTGTATAAATATTTTTCGATTTTGAGCAACTTTTTACAGTTTTGTAATTATCTTGATTACCGCCTATTATTCTTCTTAAATTTTCCACCGCAGCATGAGTATTTGCCAAATACAACATCGTAAAACCATTGAAAAAAGTTGAGATATGGTTTATCATAGTGGACTTACCTGTTCCTGCTGAGCCATAAATTAATGCAACGCGTGAAGTTGTAAACAAATTTTTAAGTACTTCCGATTTTTCAGGAGAATCTATAATATAAGATTTTTTGATTAACCAATCTTCCACGGACTCTTTATAGTTATTAATTCCGCCACCCGCAAAATCAATCAATTTTTTAACTATTTCAATAGTGTTGTTTTCATATCCTTTTATATATGCATGTCCGTCCTCTAATTGCAAACAACTATCGGGGATATGTTTTTTATATAACTTGGAATTAAAAGTTTTAATTAAATTTTCAATATCCTTAAACCTCTCCAATTCGGAAATAGGAGTATATAATTTTGCGTTTTGCTCGGTATTGGTTTTAATTCTTCGTGCTAAAAGTTCGTATTCTCTCCCTACACTATCAAAGCAATCAAACAAATCACTTAGCAAGGACGGATGTTTAATCAGATTAAAAGCAAAAGGCATTTTTTCAAAAGGTATACAGCCATATTTTAAATGCAAGTTTGACAACTCTTCATTAATATTTGTATTATATTGGTCTTTTACAATTTGGTTATTCAATCTATAAAGCAAAAACTTTAAAATATTAAAACCGCTTTTACCATAATAGCTACGGCACTTTTTTAAGCCCTCGAAAATATTTTTTGACCTTGCATCCTTAATTGCAAAATTTTCCACATAATCAAAAAACTCTTGTTCACAATCAAGCAATTCCGTCAAATTCATGCCTGTTTGGGTCAAGTATCTCATTAAATTTTTGTACTCTACATTGGCAGTTTGAATGTTAGTAGTAAAACCGATAAGTTTAAAATAATTGTCAAATTCGCAAGGTCTGACAGACACCATATATCCTGTAATTATGGTAATATTCATTATTTTGTTAATAACTTGGATATTTGCCTCTTTAACTTGAAGACGAACTGAATAGTAATCAGGAATATCTAAACTTGTAAACGCAATAATCCTATCGCTTTTGGAAACATTATCATCTGCAAGAGCAAGCGTCAATTCGTAATATTTTTTGCCTTTTACAAAAATAGGTTTCTTTTTATGTATATAATACCTATCCGTCAGTTCAGTTGGCATTTTCACTATTTCAATATTGCTGACAATATCGTAAATAGCTTTATAGTATTGCTTTAATGTTTCGTCTTGCCCTAACTCGATTTCATCTAAATTTCCTAAAACGTCAAGCAAATACTCCTTTTTCAAAAACTCTTTGCAAGTATACAAATAATCGAGATACTTCCACATCAATCTTACCGATGCATCAATATCGGCAGTTGAATGGGATGCTGAAACTTGAAGACATTTGTGAAAACGACGTAAAAAATCGAATTTATACTCACGTCTTATAAACTTCAATGCCTTTGTTCTCTCTTCCTGTTCAAAAGATGTTTCGTTTGTCTCGCTGTAAATTTTTATAGCAATAGCCTCTACAAAATTTCGAAGTTGAGAAATAATATTTTGCGACAAAAGTCCCACTCCCAAAGCTTCTTGTTTGGCAATGTTGCTGCAAATTACTTTATTAACCTTTAATATTTCTTCATCGAATTTATTCATACCTGCAATTACCTTAAATTTTACTTTTTTATTTTAAGTGTATTATTTAACTACAACTACAAAAATTTTTGACAAGCAATTTTTCGCTAATATTAATTAAGAGATTGCCAATTTGCAATCTCTTAATAAGTTATTACTTTCTTGGATTTTTGATATTAGCTTGAGCTGCTGCTAAGCGTGCGATAGGAACTCTGAATGGAGAGCAAGAAACATAATTCAAACCTACATTGTGGCAGAATTCAATAGTAGATGGGTCTCCACCATGCTCGCCGCAAATACCCAACTTGATATTTGGTCTTGTTTTTTTACCATTTTGAATAGCAAGTTCAACAAGTTTACCTACACCTGTTTGGTCAAGTTTTGCAAATGGGTCAGATTCGAAAATCTTTCTGCTGTAGTACTCTTCCAAAAATTTACCTGCATCGTCACGAGAGAAACCGAAAGTCATTTGAGTTAAATCGTTTGTACCGAATGAGAAGAATTCAGCCTCTTGAGCAATTTCGTCTGCAGTGATTGCTGCTCTTGGAATTTCTATCATAGTACCTACCATAAAGTCAATTTTAACACCATGAGATGCCATAACTTTTTCGGCAGTTTTTGTTACAACATTTTTAACATACTTAAGCTCTTTAACATCGCCGATAAGTGGAATCATAATTTCTGGTACAATATTTCCGCCTTTCTTTGTGTTAATTTCAATAGCAGCCTCGATAACAGCTTGAGTTTGCATTTCAGCAATTTCAGGGTAAGTAATGCTCAAACGGCAACCGCGGTGACCTAACATTGGATTCATCTCATGCAACTCGTCGATTGTCTTTTTCAATTCTTCGAATTTCAATCCCATTTCGGTTGCAAGAGCTTGGATTTCACTATCCTTATGAGGTACGAACTCGTGTAGAGGTGGGTCTAAGAATCTGATAGTAACAGGTCTGTCGCCCATTGCCTCATACAAACCGATAAAGTCAGCTCTTTGCATTGGCAACAATTTGTTTAATGCTCTGCGTCTTTCGTCCTCGTTTTTAGAAACAATCATTTCACGCATTGCAGGGATTCTATCTTCAGCAAAGAACATGTGCTCTGTACGGCAAAGACCAATACCCTCTGCACCAAACTCAACAGCTTGTTTTGCATCGTTTGGAGTATCTGCATTTGTTCTGATTTTCAAAGCTCTGCGGTGGTCAGCCCATTTCATAATTGTAGCGAACTCTCCGCTTACAGTTGCGTTTACAGTCGCAATCTTTTCGCCGTAAATGTTACCTGTGCTACCATCGATAGAAATAAAATCGTTTTGAGTATAAGTTTTTCCACCGATAATTAATTTCTTTTCAGCCTCGTTTACTACCAACTCTTGACAACCTGCTACACAGCAAGCACCCATACCACGAGCTACAACAGCTGCGTGAGAAGTCATACCTCCGCGTGCGGTCAAAATACCTTCTGCTGCGTACATACCCTCGATATCTTCAGGAGAAGTCTCAAGTCTTACCAATACAACTTTTTCGCCTTTATTTGCTCTTTCCACTGCTTCTTCTGCAGAGAAAGCGATTTTACCGCAAGCAGCACCCGGAGATGCAGGCAAACCTTTTGCTACAGGTTTTGCTTTTTTGATAACTTTTTCGTCAAAAGTAGGATGTAACAAAGCATCTAATTGTTTTGGCTCAATCTTCAAAAGTGCCTCGTCTGTTGAAATCATACCCTCTTCAACCAAATCACAAGCAATCTTTAGTGCAGCACGAGCTGTTCTCTTTCCGTTACGAGTTTGCAACATATACAATTTTCCTCTTTCGATAGTAAACTCCATATCTTGCATATCTTTATAATGGTCTTCAAGTCTTCTTGCAATTTCAACAAATTGCTCATATACTTCTTTGTTTGTCTCGGCTAATTGGTCGATTGACATTGGAGTACGGATACCTGCAACAACGTCCTCGCCTTGAGCATTCATAAGATATTCGCCATAAAGTTTCTTTTCGCCGGTAGAAGGGTTACGTGTAAATGCAACACCTGTACCAGATGTGTTACCCATATTACCAAATACCATTGATTGTACATTTACTGCTGTACCCCAATCACTAGGGATATCATTCATTCTTCTGTAAACAATAGCACGTGGGTTATTCCAAGACCTGAAAACTGCCTTTACAGCACCGATTAATTGGTCTTTAGGGTCTTGTGGGAAATCTATACCTTGGTCAGCCTTGAAATAAGCTTTGAATTTAGCAATCAACTCTTTCAAATCGTCTGCAGTAAGCTCTGTATCAAGGATTACGCCTTTTTCTGCTTTCAACTCGTCAATCATTTTACCGAATGCTTCCTTACCTACACCGATAACAACGTCACTGTACATTTGAATAAATCTTCTGTAGCAGTCATACGCAAAACGTGGGTCTTGTGTAAGCTCTGCCAACCCCTCAACGCTGACATCGTTCAAACCTAGGTTAAGGATTGTATCCATCATACCAGGCATACTTGCTCTTGAGCCCGAACGAACAGATACAAGGAACGGATTCTTTTTATCTCCAAACTTTTTACCGGCCATTTTTTCTACTTCAGCCAATTTTTGGAAAATTTCGGCAATTATATCGTCATTGATTCGCTCGCCGTCATTATAATATTGTGTACATGCTTCAGTTGTAATAGTAAAACCTTGCGGTACAGGCATACCAAGTCTAGTCATTTCTGCCAAATTTGCACCTTTACCACCAAACAAAGCACGGTTGTTGCCGTCTGCTTCCATAAATAAATAAACAAACTTCTTATTAGCCATTATGTCCTCCAAACAAATAAATCACTTATATATACTATCCTACACTATTTTACCATTTATTTCAAGTGTTTTTCTAATAAATATTAACTTTATTATAAAATAAAATATATTCTTCAAAAGTTTTGAACTTTTTAGCCAAATTTTTACCTATTATATCAAAATAAATTTGTATAACGGCAATTATATCGTCCGTATCAAATGTTGCCTGAATATTTTTGTTTTCTTCAAAGCATTTAAGCAGAGTAAAACTACCCATAGATAGCTTTTTAGCAGTACTATCGTAGCAATTACCGCACAAAAGCCCGCCTTTTAAATAACTGTAGTAAAAATTATCATTATTGATTTCTCCGCAATTAAGGCATTTTAATGGCAATTTATATCCCAATAAATTTACTACATTATTCAAATATTTTGCAATACTTATAAAATTATCTTTCGACTTATAACATATTTCATTTAAAAATTCAAGGGTCAAAACAGCCAATTTATCTCCAATTTCTCTATCATCTGCAACTTTATCCAAAATTTCCAAACTGCACAGTGCAGGATAGTACTTATCAATATCCGTCCATATACCATAAAAACTATCTGTCAAATCGCAACCGATAACACTGTAAAAACCATTTTTACCCGTTAAGTAGTATTTACCAAAACAAAGCAAAGCCCCGGCATACTTGAGCTTTGCTTTAGATTTTTTTACACCTTTTAACGAACAGGTAATTTTACCCTCGCCAAAGGCATAAAGGGTAACCAACTTATCGTTATCTTTATAGTCAATGCTTTTTATACAAAGGCAATCAAGGGTTTTCTCCTTTTCCATGGTCTTTGTCATTCTCCTCACCCAAAGCCTTGTACAACATATAAAGTCCCGGGTCGCCTGTTTTTGTAAACTGTTGCCAGATTCTTTCTTTGATATCCATAAGTCCCTCCGATAAAAGTATTGACGGATATGGATAAATTAATACAAAAAAATCCAGCTTTTAAAATGCAATTTTCATACATAAAAAATTACATTTATAATCTAATCGTTATTAACAAATTTAATAAAATAATGCCGATTTTCGCAAGGTTTTAATACTCATATCTAAAATATTATATATATTATTAAATATCTTTAATATTGTATCCCAATTCATTAAGCAGTTGTTCGCTATCTCTCCAATCATCCTTAACCCTTACCCAAAGATTTAAAAACACTTTGCTGTCAAGCAACTTTTCGATATCTTGTCTTGCGGTAGTTCCTATTTTTTTGAGCATAGCACCACCCTTGCCGATAATAATAGGTTTGTGTGCTTTTTTCTCACACACGATATCTGCATCGATATCAATCAAATTATCATCGCGTTCCTTAAACAAATTGATGTTTACGGCAACACCGTAAGGTACTTCTTCGCCCAAAAATTTCATAGCCTTTTCGCGAATAATTTCCGCAACCATAAACCTAACCGATTTATCGGTTATCATATCTTCGGGATAAAATTGTACGCCTTCTTTCAAATTTTCTTCTATTCTTTCCTTTAAAATATCAAGTTTTTTGCCTTTCATTGCGGAAATAGGGATAATACTATCAATACCCTCGATATCTTTTAAAGTATCTATCATTCCAAGCACTTTTTCTTTGTCAGCAACATCCATTTTATTTATTACTACAATAAAAGGTGTTGTAGCCGCAGCATATTGATTAATTAACTTTAGGTCATTTTCATCAATATTTTTTTCGCCGTTTATAACATAAATAACGATATCCACGCCATCCAAAGCGGACTCTACATTTTTCATCATAAACTTGGAAAGCTCATTTTTGGCTTTATGTATACCAGGTGTATCGATAAATACCGCTTGATAGTTATCCCCGTTCATAATGCCTATAATTTTATCTCGCGTAGTTTGAGGACGCCAAGAAACTATAGCAACCTGCTCCCCAACCAAAGCATTTAACAATGTAGATTTACCTACATTTGCCTTACCTATAATCGTAACAAAACCCGATTTAAACATATTTTATTCCTTTTATCTTTTTATTAATTTAGTCTCTGAAAAACTTTGCGATTTGCAAAATTTCATCTTCTTTAGCTCTCATAACTTTTCGCATATCTTCTTCTATATGGTCATACCCTAACAAATGTAGCAAGCCATGTGTAATCAAAAATGCAAGTTCTCTTTGCTCCGAATGTCCGTATTCTACCGCTTGTTCAGCCATAATCTCACGACAAACAATAATTTCGCCTATGTACAAGGTATTATTTTCTGGAGATAGCATATCGATATAATTTTTTTTATCAAACGGAAAAATAATATTATCTAATGCGGGATAACTAAGCACATCTGTAGGCTTGTCCACTTGTCTTGTGGTCAAATTAAGTTGATGTATTTCCCTCATATCAACCATTGAAATTTCCACACTGACAGCATTGGTTTTTATTCCGTGCAGTTTGCAAACAGTCCTAAACACTTTTTTTGCAACTTTTTGTTCTTCTTTGGTAAATTCGTAAAGTTCTAACATATAACCTCTCTTAAGTGTATCGAAAAATGCCTATTTCTTTTTATTGTAGTCAATACGTTTGTGGTATACTCCCGGTACAACTTTGCAAATAGCAGCTGCAATCTTTTTCAAATCGGAAAAAGTAATTTCCGAATTTTCAAATTGATGGTCAGCAATTTTTTCTTTTATTACATTATCCACAATCGATTTAAGTTCATCCATATTTGCCGTATTTCTTGAACGAGTTATAGCCTCTACAACGTCGGAAATCATAACTATTGCCGCAATCTTGGATGTCGGTCTAGGCCCCTCATACATATACAGCTTATCATTTACAGTACCCTCTGTAAGCAATTTAGCTTTATTATGAAAGTACTTAACAGTTGTCGTACCATGATGCTCTAATGCAACATTTGCAATTTCGTCAGGCAAATGTGCTTTTTTAAGCATATCATATCCTATTTTTGTATGCGACCTAATCATTTTAGCACTGTGCATAGGTATCAAATCGTCATGCGGGTTGTAGCCTTGTTGATTTTCGGTAAAAAACTCTGGGGCACTCAATTTGCCTATATCGTGATAAATACCGCACGCTTTTGCTAGATAAGGATTTTCTCCTACTGCTATAGCACATGCCTCCGCCAAGTTAGAAACAATAATGCAATGATTAAATGTGCCAGGCGCTTCATTTGACAATCTTTGCAACAAAGGTCTTGATAAACTGCATATTTCCGCAAGTTTGAAGTTTGTCCATATATTGAAAATTTGCTCGTATAATGGAATTAAGGAAGTAAATATAATTATCGCAATAAATCCGCCTAAAATCGAATAGGTGTAAGATAATAACAAGTACTGTAAATCCGTTGAAACTATCATAGCAAGCAATACTATTGGTAGCGATGCAACTAAGTTAATCGCAGCGGCGCCCCACATTAGTTTGAAACGAGAATAATTCCTACGAATCAAAAACATAATCAACAATACTCTTATCATAGATACAATAAGCGAAACAGTTATCTCATAGAAAGTGTTTGATAGCTCGCCTACCATACCGTAATCCATTACAGAATATGACAAAAGCAATGTAGAAATAGTAACTACAAGCCCCATAAATCCTGTCCTACCGCCTATCATAATACTAAGTATAATAGGTAAAACCGCAAGCGGCGAACAATAAGGACTAATCAAATGGCTGAACAACTGACAACCAACCACGGTAATTACAAGCGTTACGCCAATCATTATAAGCTTTTTATAAGATTTGTCTTTGGACATATAAGTATAATACTCATAAAACATAATCATTGCAATGAAATACACCGCAACAATAATAAGTACGTCAACCCATTTTGTATAGAGCACGCTAATACTCCACGTATATGTCGTAGCTGCAGAAATAGCAAGCAAACAGCTTATTATAATAATACTACCTATTACAATAAGTTGTTGCACCCATTCCTTATGCAAAATCTCCATAGTGTTCTCGTTTTTAGTTTTTTTCTTTTTTATCGGATATCCCGCCCTTGTTCTTTCCATCGTTTTCTCCTAATTTTATATCGGAAATTGTTGTTTATTCTTTTTCGGTCTCAATTTCTTTTTTGTAAAAATCGTCATAAGCCTTAACAATTTTCATCACAAGTTCGTGTCTTACAACGTCTTTTTCATTAAAATAATTGATTGAAATATCTTCTATACCATTTAATATGTGACTTACTTCTATAAGTCCGCTCTTTTTACCATAAGGTAAATCGATTTGCGTTATGTCGCCTGTTACCACAACCTTGCTACCCTCGCCGATTCGAGTCAAAAACATTTTCATTTGCTCACGTGTGGTGTTTTGAGCTTCGTCCAAAATGATAAAGGAATTGGAAATAGTCCTACCTCTCATATAAGCAAGCGGTGCAACTTCTATCACTCCCTTTTCCATTAGCCTGTTATAAACTTCAAGCCCCAACATTTCACTTAAAGCGTCAAATAAAGGTTTCAAATACGGGTCAACTTTTTGTCCTAAATCGCCGGGTAAAAACCCAAGCTTTTCGCCCGCTTCGACGGCTGGTCTTGTCAAAACGATTTTTTCCACCTGCTTTGCTTTATAAAAACTTACTGCCATAGCAACTGCTAGATAGGTTTTTCCCGTACCGGCAGGACCAATTCCAAAAGTCAACGAATTTGCCTTTATAGCCTGCAAATATTTTGCTTGGTTAATGCTTTTAGGTTTTATTGGCTTGCCTTTATTGGTATATGCAACGGCATCTGTCATACTCTCTATATTTTCAAATTCGCCGCCTAACACCAAATCGGTTACCAAACGCAAAGTGGTTTTGTTTATACTTTCTCCTCTTTCCACCTTATCTAACAAAGCGGAAATAATCTCCTCCAATTTATTTCTGTTTGTTTCCTCGCCTAAAACTTTCAAGCCGTTCGCATCACGAACAACACTTATTCCAAGTCTTTTGGAAAGATATTTTATATTGCTGTCGTATTCTCCGAACACTTCCCTTAGCTGTTCTGTTGTATAATCGTTAAAATTAATAATAATGTCCTCCGTTATCCAATCTTTGTTCTGTCTCGTAAAAGATATCCAAATATTTAACACCCTCTACTTCTTTTATTTCATAGTTTTTGGAAAGCAATCTGCAATCATTTTGCATTGCAGCCATAAACTCGCTGTCAAATTTGCTTTTTAAACTTTCTATGTATGCGTTCTGCTCGATTTCCACCCTTTGCATTTCAAAATATTCATAAGTAACAACCCTTATAGGCAACACCCCGAACAATTTAATTTCAGTAGTACGCAAATCGTAAAATTCGTAAGGCGGCTTACCTGCTTTTAATATATCAAGAGTATTAAATCCCAAACATCTTTTTACCACAGACTTACCCGTCTTTATAAAGGTATAATTTTGTTTAGGTACTAAAAAGCGTTTATGAGTATAAACTTTCCCGTACACTTCGCCGTCTGCGGCAACTTCTATCCTATCGCCGTTTTCCTCTCCGTCGGACGGAGTGTTATCCGCAATATGATATCCGCCAATCAAAATGTCTCCCGCTTTTACCCTTTCGCCCACTTTAACTTCACTTGTACCCGAGCGAACTATAACTCTTGTAACAACACCATCGTAGTCGGAAATCAAGTCCTTTTTGTTTTCGGTAACTTTAGGCGGCTCGCTGGCAACGATTTTTACCATTAAGGAAAATCCCTCTATATAACATGTTGCAAAACTGACTTCTTCTACATTAGTCAAAATCAAATTTTCGATTGCTTTTAAATCTATTTTATTTTTTGCAACTATACCGCCAAAATTGTTTTCTTTTAAAAATGTATGTACTTTATTGGCGTAAATATCATTTTGAGCATCAACTTGTATATTGTAAACAAAAGCCGTCGATGCAAATAAAAATATAAGACAAATCGTCGCTGCAATCATATACGGCAAATGCTTATAAGTGCTATGCAAAATTTTCAACAATCCGCTATTGTCTTTGATTTCAAGTTGAATGCTGTATACTTCCGCAAACTTTTCCAAGACTTTAAAATCATTGTGTTTTATCCAAAAGACGCTCTTATCCTCTGACTCTAAGTCATAAATGGCAATGTTTTCGTCTTTTAGCTTATTGATAAATCTTGTGCGATTGCTACCTGCTGCAACAACTTTTATTTTGGATAAAATCATAGCCCCACCGCCTTAAAATTATCCAATTTGCCTGTCACAATTAGCAATCCGTTTTGCAACTCTTTTATCACAAAATCGCTACCGTCAAATTCAAGTTTGGTCTTGCCTGCACGCACCTCTATATGCTCTTTGCTCTGATAAATTATATTTTTAAAATCTTCAACAATAAATCCACTGTTGACAATAGTAATTTTGTAGCTTAACTTTTCTTTTACTGTTTTACATATATCATCAAAATACGCCATAAACACCTCGCTTTTTATATTCTATGTTTTGGTATATTCGATTATACGTTTTACAGTGCGATTATATATTATATTAATTAAAATTATTACTCTTCGTCAGTTGGCGGAATTTTGATATTTGTTGCAGACACTGCATCTGAATATTCGGCAGCCCAATCCGGCTCTGTCATGCCGTCGTCGTTAAAAGTTACAGTGGTTTCCCCAAGTGGCGGAGGTGGCACTAAATCTTCCACTTGCACCTTATAGTCTTGAGTTTCGTCCTCTGTACTAACAGGAGCATTTTTATCCGTATCCGATTGCTCAGCATTTGCTTTTCCTGCTTCTATAGCTTCGTTCACTGTCGCCTTTTGCTGTTTTAAATTGCGAGTTTCCTCAATGGAAAGCGGCGTAAATTTAACCATATTACCTTGCCATTTAAAGCTTATAGTACCGCACGCACCGCTACGGTGTTTAACAATATGCAAATTTATAATATCTTCCACGCTACCTTCGCCAAGCTTTTGCTTAACAAGAAAGTATACTTGGTCGGCATCTTGCTCGATAGCACCAGACTCTCTAAGGTCGGACATTTTAGGGTCGCCGTCATCACGTTTTTCCAAATCACGCGAGGTTTGAGATAGTGCAAATACAGGCACGTCAAGCTCTTTTGCCATAATTTTCAAACTACGTGAAATTTCGGTAACTTCCTGTTGTATACTTTGTCTTGAAGTATGTGCCTTAAGCAGTTGCAAATAGTCGATTACAACAAAATCGAGCCTTTTTTTCATTTGTTTAAGTCTGCGGCATTTACTCATAATTTGCTCGGGAGTTGTGCTTGCCGTATCGTCAATGTAAACGTTGGATTGTTCAAGAATTTTCTTTGCTTGCCACAATCTTTTAAACTCATCCGCAGACGCACCCGACACTACGCTTTCGTGAGGTACACTTGCCATTGTTAGCAAAATTCTTTGAGTAAGTTCGCTCATACTCATTTCCAAGTTGAATACAGCAACGACTTTCTCAGGCTCGTTCTTTGCAATATTACAAACAATGTTCATTGCAAAAGATGTTTTACCGCAACCGGGACGTGCTGCCAAAACAATCATTTGACCGCCTTTGTACCCGTTTGTAATCTTATCCAAATTTTTAAAATGCGACAACTGACCTTTGTTGCAATCGGGATTTATAAGCACATCTTCATATCCTTTCAAAACTTGATTGATAGTACTGTTTACGTGCATCAAATCTTTGTTTTCTTGATTATCCGAAATATCGAAAATGGTTTTTTCCGCAAAGGCAAGTGCCATCTCCGCATCGTCGCTCTTGTATGTATTTTCGGAAATTCTATTGGACGCATTTATAATCGTCCTCAACATTCCGTTTTTCTTTACAATATTAAAATAATACCTATAGTTAGCCGAGGACGGAATTGCATCAGTAAGCTCGGTAAGGTATGACATACCGCCGACTTTTTGCAAATTGTCGGTAGTGCTGACATTGCCATATTTATCTTTTTCGGTTGATTTTGAAAGTTTGTCCGATAAAGTTATAATATCTACAGGCTTACCCTCGCGTTGCAAATCATACATAGCGTTGAAAATCAGCCTATGAGAATTCATATAAAAATCTTTTTCGTTAAGTTCACTTAAAATTTCGGTTGTGACTTCGTCATCAATCATCATACTGCCCAAAAGCGATTGCTCTGCTTCCAAATTGTTAGGCATTATTTTAGGATTTTTTATTTCGCTCATTTTTCTCCCCTTGTACACTCTTTTAATTGTTCCAAAGTATCTTTAAACTCTTTCATTGCTATATCAAAAGTTTTTTTGTCCTCCAAATTTACACCCGCAACTTTTAATATTTCGGACGGAGGCATACTGCCGCCCAAACTCAAAAACTTTTTATAGCTTTCCACATTTTTACCGTCTTTTAATATACCGTTTGCAATAACTACAGCGGAAGTAATTCCCGTAGCATATTTATAAACATAAAAGCTGTTATAAAAATGCGGTATTCTTGCCCACTCGTAAGCAATCAAGCCGTCATCCAATGTGGAAGATTTGTAATACTTGTCGTTCAACTTTTTATATTCGTTACACAAAAATTCCGCCGTCAAAGCTTCGCCTTGCTCGTAAGCATTGTGGCAAATCATTTCAAACTCGGCAAATTGAGTTTGCCTGAACAAAGTTGTTCTGAACATATCCAAATAGTAGGATAGCAAATATTTTTTTTCATTGCCTTCAGCATTTGCAATCATATATTTTAATAGCAAAATTTCATTTACCGTACTTGCAACTTCGGCTACGAAAATTTCATATCCGGCCTTTTCATAAGGCAGGCTTGAATTTGAATAATAGCTGTGCATAGCATGTCCCAACTCATGCGCGATAGTAAACACATCGTGTGTCACGCCACTAAAATTAAGTAACACATAAGGGTGTACACCATAGCATCCCCATGAATAAGCTCCGCTACGTTTACCTGTATTTTCGTAAACATCTATCCATTTATCGGCAAAAGCACTGTCTAGTAACTTCGCATAATCTTTACCAAGTGGCTCAAGTGCTTTTTTAACAATTTCCACTGCATCTTCATATTTATACAAATGCTCCACTTCGTCCACAATAGGAGTATGCATATCCCACATAGCAAGTTTTGTATAGCCCAACTCTCTTTTACGCAACGCTAAATAATTATGCAACAATTTTATATTTTTATCAACGCTATCGGTCAAATTTTTATAGATTATCGCAGGCACGTTTTCGTTAAACATTGCTTTATCTATGCTACTTTTATATCCGCGTACTTTAGCAAAAAAACAATTCTTTTTTACATTTCCCGCATAAATACTTGCGATTGTATTTATCATTTTTTTATAAGCACCAAACATATTGTTGTAAGCAGTTCTTCTAACCTTTCTGTCATTTGACTGTAAAAGCATACTATATGTGCCGTGTGTTAACTTGATTTTTTCTCCCTCAAACTTTACTTGTCCAAAATCGACATCCACGTTGTCAAACATATTGAATGCCGCCTTAAAGTTATCGGTAAACGAGGACATATTGCTAAGCAATTTTTCCTCCGTTTCGCTTAAAATATGTTTTTTCTCGCGAATTACGCTTTCAAAATAACAAGAATGATTTGCAAAATCTTTATCCGCTATAAAGCTATTAAGTTGCTCGTCACTCAATTTTGTAATTTCAGGTGTTATAAAACTTGAACTTACCGAATAGTCAACCAAAATCCTCTCCGCCTTGTCGGTAAGAGCTTGATACTTGGCAACAGCAGAGTCCTCGTCCATTTTCATTTTGGAGTAAACGTAAATTTTCTCCAATTTTTGAGACACTGACGAATTTAATTGCAAACATTGCAAAATATCAGCTTTGTTATCAAGTTTGCCCGCAAAATTAGCAATTTCCTTTACCCCGATTTGTATTTCGTTATATAGTTTATCCCATTCTTCTCCGTCCGCTACAATATCGGAAAGATTCCATTTGTATTTGTCGTCAATTTCATTTCTTAGCATATCTCTCTCCCGAAAAAATATATTCACAATTAATTATGCCTAAAATAATTGTCAATAGTCATAATTATTTTGATTTCCTTAAACATTTTACTGCCCGTATCAACGGATAATTTGTAAATGTTATCTTTAACCAATCCGATAAACTCGTCGAAATAGTAAATTTTAAGTCTTTCAATACCTTCCAAATTGGCAATTTTTTCGTACAAACTCAAAATACTTTCCGCAAAATTTTTGCCTTTTAACTTTAGTTCTTTGTTTATAACCTCGGTCAGTTGAGGTAATCCTGCATAAATTTCTCCAAAAACATGTGCAAGCTCTACATACAAATCATCGTTTAAATCGCAAAATCCGTATCCAAAAGGCGATTTGTTTGACACATCGATAAAATAATTTTGTCCCACATATCCCCTTAGTAGCTTTAAACCGTCAAGATAACCGATTTGTATTGCTCGCTCGGTTGATTGCGAAGTAAAATTCATAACTCTGCCCGGTTTTTCGCTAGGTTTGATATAAAAAACTTGGCTATTTTTATCTTTTGGATATTTTTTTGGTATTGAGCTTTTTGTTTCAATTGCAACAATATCCTTATAACCTTTATCGAGCAACATATTGATAGGCATATTGTCATAAACACCGCCGTCAATAAATTCCTGTCCATCCACAACAGTCTTTTTAAACCCGGGGAAAGATGCAGATGCCATAACATAGTCAGCCACTTTATCTTTTGCCATATCCTCTACAAAAATTGACAATGGTTGTTTTTCCGTTACGGAATATGTCATAATTCCAAAGTCAATGCCCGAGGACCTAAGCAAATCTTCATCAATATTAGCTTTAATCAAATTTTTAATTTTTGTAGTATCCAAACCGCCTTGACCGATAATCTTTTTGACATAGTTGTAAAAATATCTTATGGTCTCCTGGTCGAAATTTTTGTTTACCACATTTTCGCCGTAGTTATTGTTTATGTCAAGCACATTAGCAAAGTCGATTTCACGCCAAATCTTCATACTGTCTTCAAACCTGTTTTGTGCTACCATAACGCCGTTAAGTGCGCCAACCGAAGTCCCTGCAACGCCGTCAAATTTATAACCAGCCTCAAAAAGTGCTTTTAATACTCCTGCTTGATAAGCACCTCTTGCGCCGCCGCCCTCCAAAACAAGTCCCAATCTCTTTTGATTTTCCACTAACGCTTTCTCCTAATGTAAAATTTTGACTTTGCAAACAAAACTGCATTTTATACTCCTACATTTTAACATTATTTTTAAATTTTGTAAAGTATTATTTTTAAATATAATAATATTAAGGAAAAACGATTAAATGCGACAAACATATTTTTCTTGCTAAATAAACTAACTAAAACAAGTTTGTTTTTTTAATAAATGTTCCGTAAATAACAAATAATACCGATTTTCGCAAGGTTTTATGCGTTTTTTAGTTTATAGCTTATATAATTAGTAATATATTGCAAACAAAAAAATGACCTTTTATAAATAAAAAGTCATTTTAAATTTGTTATTGTTTTTTGTTGTACATATTTTGAAATTCGTCTAAAATAGTATTTTTACTATCTCTTACGCAATTTATAATATCTATCATTTTATTTTCGGATTCTTTTAAAAGTTCCATAAGCGAGTCCATTGTTTCGTAAATCATTCTGTCACTTTGCTCTTTTGCATCGCCTATAATCTGATTAGCCTCGTATTTAGCTTGTTTTGTAAGCTCCGATTCGTCCAAAATTTTATTTGCTTTTGCTTTGGCATCGCTAATCAAATGACTAGCATACTCCTCTGCCTCCCTCATTATATTTTCCTTTTCGGTCAATATTATTTGGGCTTCCTTTATCTCTTGTGGCAAAAGAGACTTTAATGTCAAAATATAATCCATACATTTTCCCTCGTCGATATATCTGTTACCTCCGAGCATAGAACGTCTGGAATCTTTTATTTCACTTTCAAGTTCATTCAAAATTTTTACAAAATCATTCATATTTTATCCTCCTTATCTCTTCTGTCACGTCATCTGTCAAAAAGTTTTTTATATTAGTTAAATCATTATCCGATTCATTTTTTTTGTTACTTTTTATTATATTTCTTACTTTTGTACTGCTTATATTTAAATATTCACTACTGCTTGCAATAAAATGAGTATTTACACCGCAGTGCTTATAATTGTATACTGCCATTTCGGTTTCAAAAGCATAATCGATATTATTTCGAAATCCGCGGATAATAACGTCGATATTATTACTTATGCAAAAATCGCTAACCATACCGTTACTGCCTATTACTTGCACGTTTTCAAGTCCTTGAGTTGCGATTTTACACAGCTTAACACGCGTTTGCAAATCAAAAAGATGCTCTTTTTCCTCATTGTTAAAAACACCGACAATTATGCTGTATCCCATATCCAATGCTTTTTTTATAATATCTATATGCCCTATTGTAATCGGGTCAAACGAGCCGCTAATCAAACACCTTTTCATTATTCCGCCTCGTAAATATCTATTGCCGTAATGCCATATTTTTTGCTTTTTATTATTTTATAACCATCTACTGTTTTATCAAAATCTTTTTCGTACAAACTCTCAAAAATTACTATACCGCTAGGAGCTAAAACATTGTTTGCCTTTATTGTATCTAGTATTTTTTTTATATCTTTAAAATTGTACGGTGGGTCTAAAAATATTATATCGAAATCGCTGTTTTTAAGCCTAGACAAAGCGTACTCAAAGTCTCCAAAGATTACTTGAGCCTCTTCCTTTAACATTTGCAAATTTTGCTTTATCAAACTTATGCTTTCTTTACTGTTGTCAACAAAAACAACCTTTTCCGCACCGCGACTGATTGCCTCAATACCTATAGCACCGCTACCTGCAAATAAATCAAGAAATTTAGAGCCGATAACATCGTTTTGTATTATATTAAATATTGATTCCTTAACCATATCGGTTGTAGGTCTGACATCGCTGTTTTTAGGCGAATATAAAGGTCTGCTCCTATGTTTTCCCGCTACTACTCTCATTTTACCTCACAAAAATTTTATCCATTTTAATATCGTGACTTTCCGTTACTATCTCATCCAAAACTTGTTCTTTAAACGCCACGGCAACTTTTTTGCAATTAGGAAACTTAGCAAAAAATCTATCGTAATATCCTTTACCTTTGCCCAATCTGTTCCCCTGCTTGTCCACTGCAAGCACAGGAACAAAACAAAGGTCAATGTTGGTTTGAACACTCTCTCCAATCGGCTCTAAAATACCAAAAGCTCCTTTTTGCAACGGACAAGGGAACTTAACAAGCTCTATTTCATCCCCGCATACTCTAGGCAAATAGCATTGTTTGCCAAACGAAGAGGTAAATTCAAACAGCCAATCTATATTTACCTCCGTTATCATAGCCTTATACAACAAAATATGGCTATGCTCGTTAATTATCCTGCTGTTAATAATATCGCTTACTATCATTTGACTTTTAAAACTGCGGTCAAAATAGCTCATATTATTCAATTTTTCTCGTACTATAGCCCGTTGTTCCGCTTTAGTCAATGTACACATATTCAAATCTTCCTTTTAATGCTGTCATAAGCTCGTATTTAGAAATATTCATACTTTGCGACCTGTTCTCAAATGACAAATTTTCAGTATCGTAAACTACTATTTTATCCCCTACTTTTGCCGAAATATCCGAGATATCTATAATGAACGAATCCATACTAATTTTGCCGATAACCTTACAAAAATCGGCATTAAATGCCATTTTTTGTCCGCAAAATCGCCTTATTATTCCGTCAAAATAACCGCCTTCGCAAACAGCTATTTTAAGT
Organism: uncultured Clostridia bacterium; assembly: GCA_947646415.1. Classification (GTDB taxonomy): domain Bacteria; phylum Bacillota; class Clostridia; order Christensenellales; family UBA3700; genus MGBC100798. Next base: position 83,675 of record CANSGN010000005.1, read on the forward strand.
GGTTTATCGGCAACAAATTCCCCGTCATAGCCAATACATTCGCCGCGTTTTATTTCCTTAATTTGCAATATTTCGGATGTAACGCCTATTGCATTGTCATATAATCCAATACCAAGCCTTACCATATCGCTATCGATTATGTGACTGCAATTTTTGTAGTTCGTCGCAAAAATATGTGTCAATATTTCCCTATTAAACTTTTTTACTATATCTATGCTTTGACTGAATTTTTCCAACTGACTGTCCGTCAATAATTTGTTTGCGGAATAGATATGCGAGTATACTCCTTCAATGTCATTTGCATCCATTATTTTAAGAAGCTCTAACAAATTATCTTTGCCTTTCACACCGCACCTATTCATACCACTGTCAACTGCAATGTGATATTTTAAACCTTTAACATAGTTGTCTGGTATACTTATTGACGCTGTTATATTGTATTTTTTACAAATAGAATATTCATTTTTATTGAATGACAAGGACAAAATAGGTTTGTTTATCCCCATACTTCTTAGCTTTATTCCCTCCAAAACATTTGCAACGGCAAATCCGCAAACATAGTCTTGAATATAGGATGCAATAAGCATGCCGTTGTTATAGCAGTTAGCTTTTACAACTGCCATAACCTCTGCCCCACAATGTAATTTTGCTTGTTCTATATTATTTTTTATTTGATTTATATCAATATACTTTGTTAAAATAATTACACCCCTAAATTATTAGCTTTCGGATATACATATTTTATTCACAAAGCGATATTTTTGTTATTATATAAATTAAATTATCGAATTTTCAAGCACTTTTATTTTATTTTTTTCTATCACTGCCATAGCTTTTTGTATGTCGGATACTTTAAGCATTATTATTGCCTTTTTCGCCTCTGTTCTTGCATAGGAATATAAGTATTCGATTTCAACGCCGCCTATATACAAAAGTTCCAGCACTTCGGATAATCCGCCTGCCCTATCTTCTACCTCTATACCAATCAAATCGGAACTAGTAACTGTAAAGCCTGCCTCACGCAATACTTTGACTGCTTTGGAATTATCACGTGTAATTGCACGTAAAATACCAAACTCCTTAGTATCCGCAATGCTCATAGATACCAAATCGATTTTGTTATCTGCTAAAACTTTTGCAAAATCGCCGACTCTACCTTTACGGTTTTCCAAAAAAACTGCAATTTGATTAACTAACATATTTATCTCCCCTTATACTTAATTAGCTTTTTTACGATTATCAATTATACGCTTTGCTTTACCTTCGCTTCTACTCAAACTGTTAGGACTTACCAAAGTAATTTTTGCGCTTATTCCTAAGTTGGAAGTCATTTCATGCTCGATTTCTTTCTTCAAAGCTTGAAGTTTACCTACTTCGTCGCTAAAATATGATTCGCTAATTTCTATTTGAATTTCAAAAGTGTCCAAAGCACCAACTCTGTCAACAATAATTTGATAATGCGGAGAAATCCTATCTCCTATATTAAATAATACGCTTTCTATTTGAGACGGGAACACATTTACGCCACGTATGATAAGCATATCGTCAGTTCTGCCTGTCACTCTGTTCATACGAACAAGCGTTCTGCCACATTTACATTCACCCAATTTAAAGCTTGTAATATCCCTTGTTCTATACCTTATAAGAGGAATACCCTCTTTTGTAAGCGTAGTAATAACAAGCTCGCCCTTTTCGCCAAATGGTACAGGCTCCAATGTATCAGGGTCAACAATTTCAGGGAAGAAATGGTCCTCATTGATATGAAGTCCGTCTTGCTCCTCACACTCCATAGCAACACCTGGCCCCATAATTTCGCTTAAACCATAAATATCGTAAGCTTTGATTTGCAATCTTTTTTCAATATCGCGACGCATTTCGTCAGACCAAGGCTCCGCACCAAATATACCGCGTTTCAACTTAAATTGACTTCTATCCGTAAAGCCCTCTTTAGCCATAGCCTCGCTTAAATAAATTGCATAAGATGGTGTACAGCATAGTGTATCCGCACCGAAATCTCTCATCAACTGTAACTGCCTTAAAGTATTACCGCTTGAGGTAGGCACTGTAAGTGCACCCAATCTTTGGCTACCGTCATGTAATCCCAAACCGCCTGTAAACAACCCGTATCCGAATGACACTTGTACAACGGAATTATTATCTGCACCTGTCATACTCAAACATCTTGCAGCCATATCCGCCCAAACATCCAAGTCATTTTGTGTGTATCCCACAACTGTCAATTTCCCCGTAGTACCGCTTGAGGCATGCACCCTTACGATTTCGCTTTGAGGAGCGCTGAAAAAATTAAACGGATAGCTCTCCCTTAAATCGTGCTTTACGGTAAACGGCAATTTAGTAATGTCGTCAATAGATTTTATATCCTCAGGCTTAACACCTGTAGCATCCATCTTTTTACGGTAAATTTCCACATTGTCATACACTTTTTTTACAACTTTTACAAGCCTTTCGCTTTGAACTTTTTTAAGTTCTTCTCTACTCAAATATTGCATATTGTCGCTATACATAATCTTGTCCTCCGAGTTGTTTAGCTATTGATTAAATTTTATTATTTGGCATTAAAGCCTTTTTCTATTGCCATTAAGTTGATATCCAAAAATCTAGCGGGAACAGTCATTTTAACTGCCTCGATAATATCTTCGTATTTAAAGCCCAAATTTTTTGCAAGTGCGCCAAGCATAATCACATTGGCAACTTTTACATTACCGCATTCGTGCGCCAACTCCGCAGCATTTATAAACAATGTGTTTTTGCAAACTTCTTGCAACTTTTGTTTTATATCATTAGGATATTCCATAGCTCCCGTAATCACAGGCATTGGCATAATTTCTTGCTCGTTTACAACCATCATACCGTCCTTTTTAAGATAATGACGCCACCTTAGCGCTTCCAATTTTTCAAAAGCGATTATGATATCCGCATCGCCTACGGCAACTATAGGACTAAGTATATTGTTTCCTACTCTTACATGGGTAACAACGCTTCCTCCTCTTTGGCTCATACCATGAACTTCCGACAATTTACAGTCTTGACCTGTAAGTACGGCATAATTACCCAAAACTCTTGATGCCAAAAGTGTACCTTGTCCACCAACTCCAACTATCAAAATATTAGCCATTAGTTTTTACCTCCCAACTTTATAGCATCAAACTTGCACATCTGCAAGCATACTCCGCACCCTACACATTGGTCGGCTTTAATGCTGAAAACTTTGTCCTTGGTCATCATTATAGCAGGACAACCTATTTTCATACACATACCGCATTTTTTGCATTTGTTATTGTCTATGTAATAAGGTGTTTTTATTTCCTTAGTCAAAAGCACACAAGGTTTTCTTGCAATAATTACGCTTACTTCGTCTTTTTCAAGTTCTTCCTTTATCGCTTTTTCAACGGCAACCATATCATAAGCATCTACAGTTTGAACGCTGTTTACACCACAAGCCCTTACAACTTTTTCCAAATCAAGTTGATGTGTTACTTGGTCGCGAATCGTTCTGCCTGTAGCAGGATTAGGTTGATGTCCCGTCATGCCTGTAGTTGAGTTATCTAATATGATTATCGTACTGCTACCTTGGTTGTAAACGGCATCCACAACACCTGTTATACCGCTATGAACAAAAGTGGAGTCGCCTATAACTGCAACTGTTTTTTTGGACTGCTCTCTGCCAAGTGCCTTATCCACACCATGACACATACCAATACTTGCACCCATACATACAACCGTATCTACCGCATTTAGTGGTTGACCTGCACCCAAAGTGTAGCAACCTATATCAGCAGTAACCATTAATTTTAATTTTTTCAAAACGTAAAACACACTTCTGTGAGGGCAACCCGGACACATAACGGGCGGTCTTACAGGCAAAGTAGTATCCGCAACAGGGATAGGCTCGCCAAGCATTTTGTTTTTGATTAACGCAACAGAAAACTCCCCTTGGATAGAAAAAATTTCTTTTCCTATACACTCGATTCCTTGAGCTTTTATTTGTGTTTCAAAAATAGGCTCCAATTCCTCTATTACATACAATTTTTCTACTTTACCTGCAAACTCTTTTATCATTTCCATTGGCAAAGGATTTACCATACCAAACTTTAAAATACTTGCATCAGGCAAAGCCTCTTCGGCGTATTTTGCAACAACTCCACTGCAAATAATACCGATTTTCGTAGACTTATATGTAATTTTATTGATAGACATACTGTTTGCATCCACAGCAAGTTTTTTGATTCGCTCTTCCACAACTTTGTGTCTACCAACCGCCATTGCAGGCATCATTGCATACTTGGTAATATCTTTTATATAAGGTTTAACTCCAACCTCGTTTCGCTCCTCAAGCTCAACAAACGATTGAGAGTGCGAAACTCTTGTAGTACTTCTTAACATAACAGGAGTATCATACTTTTCGCTCATTTCAAAAGCTAGTTTTGTAAACTCCTTTGCCTCGCCAGAGTCACTTGGCTCAAGCATAGGTATACTGTTTGCTATTGCATAATATCTACTGTCTTGCTCATTTTGCGAGCTGTGCATACCGGGGTCATCAGCAACTACAAGCACCAAACCTCCGTTAACACCTGTATATGCAAGTGTAAACAATGGGTCTGCTGCCACATTTACGCCTACGTGTTTCATACATACTATACTTCTTGCACCTGCTACGCTTGCGCCTATTGCAACTTCAAGTGCGACTTTTTCGTTAGGCGACCATTCTGCATAAATTTCGTTATACTTCGCTATTGCCTCAGTTATTTCCGTACTTGGTGTACCCGGATATGCAGTACTCACCTTTACGCCTGCCTCATAAGCACCGCGTGCGATAGCCTCATTACCTAGTAAAATTTTTTTCATAATTACCTCGTTTATTAATTTTATATCGATTTTTGACGGGTTTTGAACATTAATTGCACTTGAAATAAACCATATACAAATCAACTGCAACTATTAATCACTATATACTTTATCCCGTCAAAAGATAAATTTTATATTTTTCTTAGGTCGGTTACTCTTTTTGCTTTACCCTCAAATCTTTTTAAAGATTGAGGCTCAACAAGTTTGACAACTGCATCAATTTGCAAAACAACTTTTAGTTTTTGTCTTACTTTTCTTATCAAATCTTCCAATTTAGAGTAATTATCCAAAAGCGTAACTTCCTTAACTTCTACATTGATTGTAAGTTTATCCAAATGTCCTATTCTTTCCACAACTATTTCGTAGTTACCGCCAATCTCAGGTATACTCATAAGCACTCCTTCGATTTGTGATGGGAATACGTTTACCCCACGAATAATAAGCATATCATCCGAACGACCTTGTATCCTATCCATCCTGGTAGTTGTTCTGCCACACTTACACTTGTCGGTTATAAGCCTTGTAATGTCTTTAGTGCGATATCTTAGCATTGGCAATCCTTCTTTTGTAAGGGTTGTTATTACAAGCTCGCCCCACTCTCCGTCCGCAACAGGCATCAAAGTCTCCCTGTCGATAATCTCGGGATAAAAATGGTCTTCGTTAATGTGCATACCGCATTTATACTCACATTCTCCACTTACGCCTGGTCCGATTATTTCGCTTAAACCATAGTTATCTGTAGGAAAAACTCCAAGTTTGTCCTGCAACTCTTTGTGCATTTCCGGGCTTGATGCCTCGCTGCCAAAAAGGCCTATGCGAAGTTTCAAGTCTTCCTTTTTTATGCCCATTTTTTCCATAACTTCGCTGATATACAAGCCATAAGACGGGGTCGCAACAAGTGCTGTAGCCCCCAAGTCTTTCATAAGCATTACTTGTCTTTCGGTATTGCCGGAAGATGCAGGTATAACAGATGCACCGACCTTTTCCCATCCTTGGTGCAAGCCCAATGCGCCTGTAAACAAACCATAACCAAAAGAAATTTGTACAACATCCGACTTTTTGCCGCCTGCAGCGACAATAAGCCTTGCCACACAATCCGACCACATATCCAAATCATTTTTTGTATATGCCACAACTGTTGGTTTGCCCGAAGTTCCGCTGGATGCATGTACCCTAACAATGTCATCCATAGGCACTGCAAGCAAGCCATACGGATAGTTATCACGCAAATCGGTTTTTGTGGTATAAGGTATTTTGCTGATGTCTTCAAGTGTTTGAATATCTTCGGGTTTCAAACCGATTTCGTCAAATTTCTTTTTATAAAAAGGCACTCTTTCATAAGCATATTTTACGATTTTTTTTAGCCTTTCTAATTGAAGAGCGCGCATTTCCTCTCTTCCCATTTGCTCTATTTTGCTATCAAAAAACATTTCAAATCCCCTTATTTTCTATCCTTGTAATAATTCATTAAGCAACCCGATACGATAATGTCTTTCTCGGTATCTGTCAAACTATCCAACTTAAGTGTTATTTCTCTAACATTTTTGCCGTTAATAACTACTGCTTTAAACTCTGTAGCACCGCTTTCAATACCCGCTTTTACATTAGGTACATACAAAATATCATCTACTTGGAAATTGTCGTTTTCACTGATAAACGGAATCATACCCCAATTTATTAGATTTGAACGATATCTTTTTGTTGCATATTCTCTTGCAATATTACCTGCGCCGCCAAGCACTCTTTGACAGCTAGCAGCTTGCTCTCTTGCACTTCCGTCTCCCGGTTTTGTTGCATATATAACGCTTGCTATGCTTACGCTACCTTGTGGTTTAATACCTGCAACTTTTAAAGCGTCTTCATACTCTTTTGGCAAAATGTCATTTTCTCTTCTTGCAAGTTCTTCGCTGTAAACAGCTTTTGCTCTAGGAACATAGTCAGGCACTTTCCTTGACAAAGCGAACTCGGCAAGTTTTAACGGATTTGAACGATAGCTTGAAGTCTCTCCCGACGGAATAAGCTCGTCCGTTGTAGTAACAGGGTCATTGATTACAGCTGTCATTTTTAGCAAAATATTATCCGTCAAATGTATAACTTCCGGCCAATCTTTAATGTTTGGACCATATACCAACTCTTGATTAATAGGTTTTTTAATACCGTTATAGCATCTATTTTCGTAAATGCTGCTGTCATAGCTAAATTTAGGGATTGTGTTATCATAATCCAAATCCATTGCACTTGTAAGAATACCGCCGTTCATAGCAGTTGCTGCAATACTTCTTGCATCCATCAATGCAACTGAAGAAATTTGACCATTAGCAGGTTTACTACCCTCACGACTTTCAAAGTTTCTTGTAGTATGTCTTATGCTTAACGCGTTGTTTGCAGGAACATCTCCCGCGCCAAAGCATGGTCCGCAGAAAGAGGTTTTAATATTTGCACCAGCTTTTACAAGCTTGGAAATCGCACCTTTATTCATCAAGTCGTAATAAATAGGTTGGCTTGACGGATAAACGCTTAAAGTAAATTCGTTTTTACCTATGTATTTGCCGTCGATAATGCTACTTGCCTCAAAAATATTGTCATAAGTACCGCCTGCACAACCTGCGATAATACCTTGTTGTACTTGTACTTTGCCGTCTTTAGTAATCTTATCCAAAAGATTAAATTTAACTTTATTTGCCGATAAAAGCTTGTTGCCCTCAGCCTCAACTTTTGCAAATATGTCTTTTGGATTTGCGATAACATCTTGCAGATTATAGACATTGCTTGGGTGGAATGGAAGAGCGATTTGTGGCTCGATTTTGCTTAAATCAACTTCTACAACTCCGTCATACATTGCGATTTCTGCTGGATTTAACTCCTTATAGTCATTAGGTCTGCCGTGCTCGATATAATAATTTTTAACTATTTCGTCAGTCTTCCAAATAGAGCTCAAACAAGTAGTCTCTGTTGTCATTACATCTATTCCGTTACGATATTCGATAGGAAGATTAGCAATGCCATCGCCTACAAACTCCATAATTTTATTTTTTACAAAACCTTGTTTGAATACCGCACCTATTATGCTAAGCGCAACGTCTTGAGGTCCTACGCCGCGTCTTGGCTTTCCTGTAAGATTAATTGCGATAACATCGGGATAGTTTATATCGTAAGTTCTGCACAATAATTGTTTAACAAGCTCCGGTCCGCCCTCGCCAACAGCAATAGTACCAAGTGCACCATATCTTGTGTGAGAGTCACTACCCAAAATCATTTTGCCACAACCGGACATATTCTCACGCATAAAAGTATGAATAACCGCTTGATGAGGAGGTACAAATATACCACCGTATTTTTTAGCTGCAGAAAGACCGAAAACGTGGTCATCTTCGTTGATTGTACCGCCAACTGCACAAAGTGAATTATGGCAGTTAGTCAAAACATACGGAATAGGAAATTTTTCAAGTCCGCTTGCTTTAGCAGTTTGAATAATACCAACATAAGTAATATCGTGTGATGCCATTGCATCAAATTTGATTTGTAAACCTTTACCTTTTTCGGTAGTGCCGCTAATATTGTGTTTTTCAAGTATTCCGTAAGCGATTGTACCCTTATAAGCGTTGTCAATTATTTTGCCGTCAACACCTTGACTAGCAAGATAATCTCCGTCCACAAACTTACCCTTGTACAAATATTTTTTACTGCTAATTAGATTAATCATATTGTCTCCTTATTTACAAAAGTTACTTTTTATCATTTAAATATTTCAAAAATCACAATTCGCACTATAATTTTATTTTATATATAGGCTATTTTATAATACAATATTTTTTTGATTTTTGCAAGGGTTATTTTAAAAAAAATACATATTTCTACATATATTGAACAAAATGTAGCACAATTTAACAATTTGGTTATGTTCTGTTATAAAATTTACTCCACATTACGTAGATATACAATTTTTAAAAATCTCTTTATTGCAGATTATTGATAAATTTATAAAAAAGGATAGTAATTTTATTTTAAATTTGCTATAATAAATATATGGACAAAAAATATAAATTCAAATTAAATAAAAAAATTAATATTACTTTAATTGCAATAGCATTAATTTGCATAATAGGCATAATTTGCGATGCAGTATTTATGACTTTTGCTATAAAAGACGAACTATCTGTTACCGCATATATTATCAGCTTGGCACTTTTAATTGTTTTATTGGCATTTATACCGATTTTTATTTTCGGCAGTTCTTACACTTTAGGTAAGGACAAATTTACTGTTTCTATGTGTTTTATCAAAAAGACAATAGCTTACAGTGATTTGCTTAACATACGACATGACGCCAATATCAATCAAACAATTATGTACTACTATACTTACAATAAAAGCGGCGAACAGCTTGTCAGTATGGTATATCTTAACTTAGACAGCAAAAATTTAGATAGCTTTGTGCAAGATTTGAAAGATAAAAACAATATGATTATTTACGATATATTTAACAAAGAGGAAGATAATGCAAAAAATTAATGAGCTTATAATTGCAAGCAATAATAAACACAAGATAATTGAAATTAAAGACATTTTGGGAGAATTTTTTAAAAATATCTATAGTCTTAGCGAAAAAGATATAAATGTGGAAATTGAAGAAACAGGCAAAACTTTTGAAGAAAATGCAATAATAAAGGCAAAATACATTGCAGAGCTTACAGGTTTACCTGCCCTAAGTGACGACAGCGGACTTGAGGTAGAGGCTTTAAATGGAGCTCCGGGTGTTTATTCAGCAAGATATGCAGGAGAGCCCAGCAACAGCGACAATAACAATACAAAATTACTTAAGGAAATGCAAGGTAAAACAAATCGAAATGCTAATTTTACAAGCGTAATTGCTATCTGCTATCCAAATGGAAAAATTATAACTGCAAATGGTAAGACTTATGGTAAAATTTTAACTGAATTACAAGGCGAAAATGGTTTTGGCTATGACCCGCTGTTCTATTCAAACGATTTGAATAAAAGTTTCGGACTAGCTACTTCGGAAGAAAAAAATGCAGTTAGCCATCGCGGACGAGCTTTACAAAATTTAAAAGATATTTTAAGTAAAAGCAAGTAATATTTTATTAAAGATTTGATATATACAATTTGTTTTATAAATTTACTAAAAATCAATATTTAAAGAATATTCATCAAGCCATTAATAATTTTTTATAATCTGCTTTACCCAAGCAAATATGTCTTTAGACATTATTTCAAAATCTACTTGACCATTTATTTTTATTTTATTATAATTTTGCAAAATGATTTTATGCGGGACTTCCAACACTTCAATCAGTTTGGTATTATTTTTCAAATATTTACCTGTTTGATAAAAATATATCGCTTGAATAACAAACTTGGCAGATTTATAAATATTTTTTAATATTTCCTCGCTTTTTTCGTGAACAAAATTGTGAACTACAGTATGATAAATATTGCATGCCCCGCTTTTAATTGTATTTTTTATATCAATTTTAGTAATTTTATTCAATAGTACATCAAGTGAGCCGATAATAGGCAAAGTATCGTAATAAAATTGGAACAAGTCTCCAGCAGCCCAATCCAAAAGCTCTTCTTTGCCCGATATAAAACCGCATATTAAATCTCTGTTGGGTAAATTATTCAACATTTCCCTATATTTTATCAAATCTTGTATATCAACTTTATCAAAAATCACAACAATATCTATATCGCTATTTCCATTTGCTTCATTTCTTGCATAACTGCCTTTGCAACCCCACAAACCAAATACGTTTTTTGAATGTTTCTTCCAACCTATTTACAAATATTTCTATCCAATTTTTTATATCTATCACATCGCACCTCTTAATTTATACTAAAATTTTATCACAAATTGATTAAAAATTCAATTATATACACTTTAAAATTAGATTTGATATTATTGATTTTTTCTTTTTATAATGGTATACTATTTTTGTAAATAATATAATTAGGAATTTGTATGCTTAAAGTCACATTTGTATGCCTTGGGAATATCTGCCGTTCGCCAATGGCAGAACTTATTTTTAAAAATATGCTTGAAAAACAAGGTTTGTCGGATAAATTTGACATAACTTCTTCCGCTACCTCTAATTACGAGATAGGAAACCCAATTTACTATTTAGCGCAACAAACTCTATCAAAACACAATATTAAAGGTAGACATACAGCAAAAAGAATAAGCAATCAAGAGCTTGCAAGTAGCGATTTTATTTTTGTTATGGATAGTGAAAACTATCACGATATAATGCGATTAAATGGTGTAGATAAAATTAAAGTTTTCAAACTATGTGATTTTACCTCCAATCCACGCGATGTAGCAGACCCTTGGTACACCCGCGACTTCGAAACAACCTACAACGACATCCTAGACGGCTGCACCTCATTTTTGGAGTATTTGAGAAAAATGAAGTTAATAAATTAAAATAAACAGACATATCCACTATGCCTGTTTATTTTTACATGTATTTTATTAAAAAACAGTAAATTTATTTTACACAGAATGAGTAACAATAAATCCTTGGTCGTCGATATCATACCCCGTCAATAAAGTATCTTCAGTCAAATTGCATACTTTTCTTAGCCATTTTTCATATAATGTTTGATATTTTTCTGCAAGCGATATTTGCGATTGCTTACTAAAATATTCAATTAATGATTTAAACAAATTTCCATTATTAATAAATTTAGATACTTTTTCCTCGTTCCCGTCATGATAAATTAACGTTCCATCTTCATATCTACTATTTAAATTGCTACTACTTGTAATATTTTTGTCTGTTAATTGCAATATAAACATTACATCCACATTTCTATCATAACCACTATAGGTAGAAGAATCAAGTCCTCCTATCGACAAATTATCGTCTAGACCTAAATATGCCAAATTTTCCGCAGAAGTGCCATAAGGTATCATTGAAATATATTTACCAACAGAATCCTCATTGTGAAACATAATCATTAATTGATTAATTAGCTTGTCGTAATTATAGTTACTTACATAATAATGACTATTCCAATTTTCATATCCGCCAATCGCTTCAGATGGGTGTCCTTTTATTATGATATCATAATTCTCTCCATACATTGCAAAAGTATATTTAAACACAAACATATAATTAATATAGTGATTAAATATATCAACTTTTACAGCATTTTTTTGTGCTTCAGTAGGAGCACTTTCCCAATTATCTAAATTATTTATAATCGACAAAAATGCGTTATAGTCATCTTCCAAACCAAATAGCATAGGATGTTTAAATCTTTCGTCTAAATCATTATATGAATCAGGTATTTCACTTGCATCAATTACCCCACCAATACCATAGGAACTATCTGACGCCCATTTAGGATAAGACTTTAATCTTGAGCCAATAAAAACAAGTTTTTTAACAGGCACCTTTGTTACCCCGTCCGCAATCGTTGTTCTTGTCAAAGTATTGTATGTTTCTTCGTAATAATCCCCATACATAAGTCTTACATAATTTGTCTTTTGTTCACCATCAAGCGAATTAACAAGATTTGATATGTTAGCACTTTCAATATGTAATTTTACTTCAGCATCGTTAGCTCCTTCAATTACATTTATAAGTTCTGTATCAACTCCATCACAACTTGTCATTCTTGCTAAATCGATAAGCTGCGATTTATCTTGAAGATATAATTTTACATTTTTTAAAGAAGCAGCCGGCAAAATGAAATCCCATCTGTCTGAGATTGTGCTTGACATTGTCATATTACTGTTGAAAATTTTGTCTCTGTAGTCTTCTGCAAATTTTATCATTTCCAAAAACTTATTATATGGCTCATCATTATTTATAGAAGCAGTTTTTCCATTTACAAATGTTTGCTTAAAACCATTATACAATGCTGTACCATCTTCACACATTATGATTTCATATTGGTCTTCCGTAAGCCCTGCATCTCTAACAAATAAATAACCATAAAACAAATCAGCGTCACGAAGGTAAATCAAAAATTTTTCGTTACCAAATATATTCAATTCTTTTATTTTTGCCAGCATATTTTGATAATCTTCGTTTGAAAAACCTGTCTTGTTAACCCCTATATTAAAACCAATATTCTCAAAATTCAAATTAGTATCTGCAATTCCCCTATATGTCACACCTCTTTCAATAAGCGCATAAGTATTATATCCACTACCAATACTATAAAGCGCAGAAAGCACAGGTGGTATAGTAGCTTTTGCAAAAATCATATTGTATTTTGTATTATATGACTTTTGAAGTGAGCCGTCTCCCATAGCTTGTATCCACTCAAATTCAGTGCCTTTATATTGAGGATGATATTTACAATATATTTCATAAGCTGACATTCCATCCTCTCCCGGTGCACCATCTTGACCAGGAAGCCCATCTTGCCCAGGCATACCATCTTCTCCTGGAGCTCCGTCTTTACCCGGCGCACCATTAATTCCATCAATACCATCCCTACCTGACGCTCCATTTGTACAAGCAACTGCAAACATACCTACAAATACCAATACTAAAATTAAAGCAAAAATTATAAGTATCTTTTTTTTCATTATTTCCTCCACAACTATTTTTATGATAAAACTGCTCCTATATAAACTAATAAAACTTTTAACTCATATTGTATAAAAGTTGTCAAAAAAAGTATACCTTTTCTGACACATTTTTAATTGACAAAAATCGATAAATTTAGTATAATAAAATCACAAAAAATGGTAAATTTTGCCAAATTATAACTATAAATAATAATTATTCGTAAAATATAAAGTGTCAGAAAAGGTATAATTTTTCTGACACTTTTTTCACATTTTTCAATAATGTGTAAAATAACTATAAATTAATAAATCATTTGACTTTCAAATATTCCAGGAAATTAGAAAAACTCCAATAAAAATATTGGAGTAATAGATTTTTATCTTAACAAGAAATTAAATTTACAATAAAATTATTATATTCTATAGATTTTATTAAAATGAAATTAAATCTACAATTAAATTTGCAGTATATTCATTTGTTTCTTCCTGTTTATCATAATTGTACAAAAAATTCTTATAAATTGGAATAACTTTTGTTTTAGACAAGTCTATATTATCTACAATATATTGATACATATAGTCAAATACTTGTTTACCTTTAGTTGCATGTGAACAACATACTACTATATCGCAACTTAATATCTCTTGTTCATCGAATACTTTCTCTAGTCCCAACTTATAATCTCCATAAGATATAAGCGCAATTTTTTTATCATTATACTCTAATATAGCAGCACCTCCAACGCCATATTTTTGTCCATTCTTTTCTTTATCCCAAAAATCACTTTCGCTGTCAGGTAATTTATCAATAAACTTCGCATTTTGTTCGAGCAATTTTATTATTGCTTTATTTGTTGAAATTGTTTTTCCTCTATTAGGTGAACCTGCCACTATTATTAATTTTTCCATTTTCATTCTCCTTAACAATAATTTTTTTAAGTTTTATATAATAAAATTTGTTTCAAATATTTCAAACTATATCAAAATCTACTGTGCCAATATCGCTGTGATAAACGGCACCGATAACTTTTAAATGCGGATTATGGGTACATAATGCTGTTTTTATTTCATTAACACCAAAATTAACATTTTTACAAGTTGCAAGATAATCATCTTTGGTTTCGCCAATTATTTTAGAGATTTTATCTATTGTCTTTTTTATCATTCCACTTGCGTTACCATTGATTGCACTGTTTACAGCACCGCAACCTGTGTGTCCCAAAACCACAACGAGTGGGGCCTTTAAATGAGAAACTGCATAATCAACACTTGAAAGCACTGTTTCGTCTACAACATTCCCCACAACGCGAATTACAAATAACTCTCCAATCCCTGCATTAAATATGCTTTCCGGTATTACGCGAGAATCCGAACATGAAACAATAACTGCATACGGTTTTTGACCATTATCAAAAGTCTTTTTCCTTATTGCCTACGATATATCTCCGCCACTTGTTTTTGCTGTTAGATATTTAGCATTTCCATCTTTTAAAGTTTGCAAAACTTCTTCCCATCTCTCAATATTACTCATATAAACACCTAAATAAATATTTTCTTATTATATTATGAATGTTAAATATTAAAAAATTTATAACATAATATCAAATTATTTTCAATAAACCTTATAAAACTACATTTCGATTTCACTAACAAAATATTTTTCTTGAAAACTTATTTGCTCCATAATTTCTTGTTTTGAAAATGTCACGTTATCGGGAACAACAATAAGTTTATCTTCTATATCATTTATTCTTCGTACAATAGCATTAACTTTACCTGTAAATCGCCTAACAGGCATATTTACTCCTAAAATATATGCATCCTGTTCTTCTCCGTCAGGTGCGAATATCCCCTTAATGTATCCATAATTAACCTTGTAAACAATTTCAGGATAATTCGGATGACAGGTTTTAAGCGGTCTATCCACAATAACCGTCACAGTTTTACCTATTATGCTTTTATCCATTTTACTCCATTATTTTTATTGTGCCTACTTTTATTTTGTTTTGCAAATAACACATTGTAGATTTTGCTATTTTTGAACTGTTTTATTATCCATATTCTACTTTTATTAATTAAGGAAAATTACTTTTTATTAGGTTTTCTTTTAATGCTTAGTAATGCAATAAAATCTTTAAATAAATTGGTGTCGTTAGGTTTAAACATAAGCCATTTACCATCATGATATGTATGCGTTTCGTCATAAATTTGCTGTACTTCTTTTGAATAATTAGCTCTACTTTCTTCAAATTTTGCACGTTCGTCTTTACCTAAAATAACCATAAAACCTATGCAATTTTCTTTTGCATAAAGCGCACAAAGTGTTTTGCCGCCTCGACGATATTTATACTCATAATTCCATGCCTTGCCGCCTTTATTCCATATACATTCCATATCGTAATTTTCATTGATTAAAGCAGATAACTTATTCCAAATATCGTATAAATTCTCCCCAATCAAGGCAATTATTTCTTCTGCAGTAGGTTTAATATCAATCATAATAAACTCCAATTTATATCAACATTTATTTTAATTTTGCTGACTTAGTATACTTTTGCACAAACTCTGTTTTGGCGTTAGTGTAAGCGTCTCTGTCAAATTCATATTTTTTCCATAGCCTTATTTTCAATTCTTCATACTCTTTTGCGATGTCGGGATTCGCAATTAAATAATTTTTAAAATAAAACTCGTCAATATCACCCTTTAATCGCAAATGAATATGGTATACTTTTTCAGCAAAGCCACTTTCCGTATATCCTTTGTTCAATGATATCCGATTATCTTTTTCGGACATAATTATATACCCATTCTCTTTCAAAATATTTGCAACCTGGCTCATTTGATTGCAAGTGTCAACTGTCACTATAATATCGACTATTGGTTTAGCCATAATACCGCTTATGGCAGTACTGCCGATATGGTAAAAATCAAGAGCTTGTGGCAAAATATTTTTTAAATATTTCACTTCCTCATTGTACCAATCGGCCCAATATGTTTTATGGTTTTCTAAAAAAATGGGAAATAATTGCCATAGCTCTTCAAGCGACATTTCCGATAATTTTTTACTCATGTAATTTTGCTCCGTTTTTTTATATTATACCATATACAAACTTTAAATGCAATATAAAAAATCTTTGAGATTGTGTCAAGAGTTTTCAGCATATTTTTTTAAAATAATACACACTTTAAAATGTAAATGACAAAAAATAAAAAGTACAAACTTTTAGCCCATACTTTTTAAAATTATGTATCCAAGATATTACAAAACAACTACTAATCAATTACTATACTATAAATATTTTTATTAGCTAATTTTTCAAAATACTCTTTTAATTCTATATTTTTATCCCATTTGTTTTGTGGATAATAACCATATCGATTTTTCACATCTTGCATACGTACTTCTATCTCTACTATGCCGTCAGCCGCCCCCAAAGCGTCACAAAGCTGAATTAGTTTATCATAATCGTCATACTTCAACGCCAAAAGCTCATTTTCAAGTTCTTTTTGTTCATCTAAAGAAATATCAAATTTTCCTATATACGAGTGCATATCCTTAACGCCAAACGAATGTGTCAAACATATTCTTGCAACTTGAAAATATCCTAATTGTAACATATATTTATACCCATCATAAACATGACCCAAATGGCGCGTACCGAATTTTCTACCTATATCATGCAATAATCCCAATACATACGCTTTTTCGCTATCCATACAACATGCATCGGCAATTTTTTGAGCACAAATAGCAACATTGCGACTATGGTTTCCCCACAATCCAATATTATGTGTTTCAGCCTCTTTTAACAGTTCTTCCGCTACTTCAAGTGATGGTAATCCTGTATCAAATTCATTCATATAAATATTTTAACACAGCTGCATAAAAAAATCAAATATATTAAAAATTTCGTAACAATAAGACCAATACTCCGTGGCTTTAACTCCACATTTTATTATTACTTTGCGTTCAGGTTTATCAATAATTCGTATATGAATTTTATTTGTACTCTGCATATTGTATCATTTGATTAAATTTTATTTTTTAAAATTGCATTATTTCAATGAATCGCTAAACTCTTTCAAGTCCGCTTTTGTCGTTTTAGGAAGACAATTAAACTCTATATTTTGTATTGCACCCTCTAAAGCATAAAGATGTACTAGGCATACCTGTGGAAACTTCATTTTCAGTCTAAAAAATGCTTCTTTTGAGCCGATTTTAACTAATTCTTCAGCCGTATTTATTTCTACACTTTTTAATTTACTCGCCATTTCTTGTCCAATATTCAGCATTGTTGTCAAGTCTTTCATGTACCACCTAACCTATTTACGAATGTTAATAAATATTTATATATAATGTTAAAAATTATTTAGATATATTATACCACAAACAAATAACTTTTTCAACTACATAAATGATTAGATAGGTAAAACTAACTTTTGACAATTACAAGCACGCAATAAAATACATACTTGTATTAAAAAAACTGCCTAAATTTACCGATAGATGATGACAGCGACTTGCCGTTTTTATGTCTTATTAGTTATTTTCTCTGATTTAGGATATATATCGCGAAGTATTTTTGCAAAAATGTATTGTTACTGTATATTCATACTTAAAAACCAGATAAATTTTTATTAAATATTTTAGAAAAAATAGTGACTAAGCGAATAATATACGATAAATTAAAAGTTATAATGTAATATCAACTTTATATTCTACATCTATCCAAATGTATTTTAAGCCGTACTTTTTGCACATTTTCAAATTCGTTTGATTTTGTTCAATCAAATCATTTTGCGTTAAATCGCTGATTATTCTCTTTTCAATTACATTTTCATAATCCAAAATTACTGAGAAATTGTTTTGTATATACTTTTTACTCATTATCAAACAGTAATATTTGATTTGCGATAAATACTCTTTACTAAAATCTTTTTCCCAATCGAATGGTATATAACAGCCTTCTACAATAAGATTTTGGCTATTTTCTATCGCCGTTTTGATTATCTCTTTAACTATTGTCCACAAATACGATGTCAGTTTTTCGTCATCATCAACATTTAATGTAGTTTTGTTACTTCTTATCAATCCCATTTTTAAGTGGTCAATAGAAAGATATGGAAATTTATACTTTTCCAACAATCGCTGTGCCAAAGCGGTTTTTCCTGTATGTGTTGCTCCCATAATTAAAACTATCATAACTATCCTCCAAACTACTTTTTATCACTTTATTATGCAAACATTGACCCAATGACCGTATCACTATATATGGGACACTCATCCCCCATAACAACGCTTAATATTTATACGCACCCGGAGCAATTAGACGAAGAATTATTTTTTGATGGTAGCTTAAGTGATAGTAAAAAATTAGAAAAATTGCAAGCAGATTACAATAATATTTTGCAAATAATATCTGAATATTTAGACTATCGTACCCAAAATTTACCAAAAAAATAGGTTATTTTTAGCAAAAAAATAGCCCTAGAGATACTTCTAAGGCTATGGTGGGCAGGGGTGGATTCGAACCACCGAAAGCGCTGCTGACGGATTTACAGTCCGTTCCCTTTGGCCACTCGGGAACCTGCCCATATAAATGGAGCTGGTGATCGGAATCGAACCAACAACCTGCTGATTACAAATCAGCTGCTCTGCCAATTGAGCTACACCAGCACATTTGCATGTGTTTTTGCCGATTTTAATTAATAAAACCAACAACTTATTTCCAATCAATAGATTGGTGCCTCGGGACGGAATCGAACCATCGACACAGGGATTTTCAGTCCCTTGCTCTACCGACTGAGCTACCGAGGCTTAAAAAAATGGCGATCCGGAAGAGACTCGAACTCTCGACCTCTAGCGTGACAGGCTAGCGTTCTAACCAACTGAACTACCGGACCACATAAAATGGTTTAAAATATATTGGTGGGCCATCAAGGACTCGAACCTTGGACCGATCGGTTATGAGCCGATTGCTCTAACCAACTGAGCTAATGGCCCACGAGCAATATTTGGTCGGGGTGAAGAGACTCGAACTCCCGGCCCCATGGTCCCAAACCACGTGCGCTACCAAACTGCGCTACACCCCGTCGCCATTGTGTCATTTGGCTTTTTGCCTTACGACTTATTTATAATACAATATAATTTTATATTTGTCAAGAGTTTTTTCAAAATTTTTTTAAAATTATTTTTTTAGTTATAAAATTCCTAAAAACACAAGCAAATCAAGCTTTTTAACACACTATTTATTAACTTTTTTATTGATAAAATACCATTTGGAAGAATATAAAATATTTTATTAATAAAAACATTATGTAATATTATATTAACATTAGGATTTTAATACATTAAATTAATCAAAGTTAAATTACTAATTATAAATTAATGATATTTTTATTAATAAATAATTATATACTACCACTAACCTATACAAAAAACAGCAAAATTATAATTAATAGATAATATTAATTTACTTTAAAGTATTGACATTTACAAGCAAAATATGTATAATTATAGTATTAATTTATCCCTATGGGGGAAAGGAGATTTTATATATGAATACACAAGAGCAAAATATTGCAGAAAAAAAATTAATTAATTTAACAATTTTCAGCCCTGTAAATGTATCTGTATATTACAATACAAAATCAACATTACTTATGTCAATCGACTTAAATACAGGCATTAACAACGATACTAAAGAAATTATGAGCGAAGACAATTTCAAATTGATTTTTGTTACTCACGGATTTGAAAAAAGTATCAACTTTATTGCAAAGCCAGCTGATTTCCAAGCTAGATATGAATTCAATTTGGCAGATATGTTAACTCAAGAAGAAATCGTTTCTTCTTACGACAGAGAGGCTGCTATTTACTTTATCAATATAGAGCCAAATGGTTATGCTTTTGAACAAATGCAATCTGTTGCTGAAGAGGGAGATATTGAATTACTTCACAACAAATTGATTGAATTATCTGCTATTGAAGAAAGCGATGCTCATAACGATTACCTAATCGCTTGCTGTGCAATGGCACTTGGTAAAAATGCAGAAAAATACAATAAACCTGCAGAAATTGATGTAATTCGCTCTGTTTATGAAAATTATAATTCTAAAGAAACTTATGGTTATATTTTTGAGAAATTCATAAACGAAAATAACGAGCAATAATTTAACATATAATTAAAGTGCTATTTAAAAATAGCACTTTTTTTATTTTTGCAAAAATCTAAAAATTTATATTTATATCTCAAATAGTTATAAATAAAATTGACATAAATACTCACTTTTGTTATAATAAATTGAAAATAATTAAAAGAGGTTTTGCTTGTGAAAAAAACTCAATCCAACAACTCAGATTTAGGAGCAAAATTTAAAAGAAAATGCAAATCTTTACTCATTCTATTTTGGACTATGTTTAAAATAGGACTTTTTACATTTGGCGGAGGATATGCAATGATACATTTGCTGGAGAACGAATTTGTTTCCAAGAAAAAATGGCTTGACAATGACGAATTTTTCGACTTAGTTACCATTGCAGAATCTACTCCCGGTCCTGTTGCGATAAACTGCTCTACTTATATTGGATATAAAACGGAAAAAATTCTTGGCTCATTTGTTGCAACAACTGCTATGTGCTTGCCGTCCTTTATAATTATTTTTGTAATTTCACTATTTTTTAATGCTTTTTTGGAAAACACTTATGTAGCCGCAGCATTCAAAGGTATACAAGTATGCGCAGTATTTTTGATACTTTGTGCAGGCATAAAAATGGCAAAAAAGCTTAAAAAATCGATATTTAATTTAATTTTATTTATTGCTACTTTCGCGGCAATGATTTTAGTAAGTATATTTAATGCTAAATTTTCCTCGATATTTTATATATTAATTAGCGGAGCTATCGGATTGTTCATCTACTCTGTCGGATACTTTAAAGATAAAATGAAATTGAAAAAAGCTACTGCAAATAACAGTGATATTGCTTTAGATGAAAACTCAAATTCGACTTGCATAAATACAGATGAACAAGC
This sequence comes from uncultured Clostridia bacterium, assembly GCA_947646415.1. Taxonomy (GTDB): domain Bacteria; phylum Bacillota; class Clostridia; order Christensenellales; family UBA3700; genus MGBC100798. Next base: position 105,119 of record CANSGN010000005.1, read on the forward strand.
AAATGCTAATGCAAATATTGAAACAACTGAAATAAATGCTGAGCAAGTTTGTGATAATAACGAAATTAAAAATGAAAATAGTGTATCCCCTGAAAATGTTACTATAAATGAAAGCGATTGTTCCGACCTTTCGGATAACGATAATGAAGGAGGTGCAAAATGATTTACTTAGAATTATTTTTAAACTTCCTTAAAATAGGTGTTGTATCTTTTGGTGGCGGATACGGAATGATTCCGCTAATTCAAGAAACAGTTGTAACCAAAGGCTGGCTTTCACAGGAACAAATATTGAACTTTATTGCAGTGTCGGAATCTACACCGGGACCAATCGCAATAAACATGGCAACCTTTATAGGCTCGTCACAAGGTGGTATTTCGGGCTCGTTTATTGCAACGCTTGGAATAGTTCTTCCGTCATTTGTTATAATATTGATTATTGCTTCCCTTGCCAAAAACTTAATGAAATTTGCAGGCGTAAAAGCAACTTTAAATGGTATTCGCCCAACTATAGTTGGAATGATATTTGCAACTTTTGTTACAATGTTTATCAGCACAGTATTTGGTATTAAAACTATTGAAAGCGTATTTTCTTTTGATTGGAAAGGTTTAGTGATTTTTACAGTTGTTGTAATTATTGCCGTTGCATATAAGCTAATCAGGAAGAAATCTCTTTCTCCGATAATATTGATTATCTTCTCTGGCGGGCTTGGAATGCTAATGTATTGTGGATTATTTTAATAACTTTAAAAAGGCAAATCGGGGCAAATAGCCCCGATTTTTGATTAGTTTTTTGTATATTCTTTTAAATTTTCAATTCAATAGAAGGTAAACTTTTTTAATATTCACGTTTATAGTCAAGCATATTTATTTTCAATTTCATACCCTGCACTTTCAAGTACGCTTAAAGCCAAATTAAATTTTTCGCATTTAACCAATATGTAATCAGTATTAAAAGTAGACACTGCAAAAATACTAATATCATTTTGAGCAAGCAAAGCAGATATTTCGGCAATAATTCCTATCAATGAAAAATCCAATTCCCCACTAATCCTAAAAGCTTTCCAGCCACTGTTTAATGTTTCAATGTAATTAGGCAAAGCATCAATCGGACAAACTAAGGATATCTCCTCATCAGTCTTTCCGATAAAGCAAAATTCATTGTTTAATATATTTGTATCAACCGATTTGATTTTGCAAATGGCAAAATCATATTTTAAAACTTGTATTTTCATATAATTATTATACCCCTTTGATTTTATTCCGTCAATATTTAAACTACTTTTTTATATTTTAATCGACAAATTTTTTTAATTTTTAAATTATCGCTATTGCTTTTTTAACTAAAATGTGATATATTAGTATGTGTAAATATAATGTTGATAAATTATCAATAGCAGGAGTATATAATGAAAAAAAATCTTGTTGCAATAGAAACCGCCGCAATCCTTGTATTAATCGGTTTAATTATTGCGGGTATAATATTAAAAATCTTCACACTTATTATAATACCTATTTGTTTGTTGATTATAGGCATTTTAGGTATTGCAATTTATAAAATTATTGAACTTAAAAGAAATGGCGATGCCAAAGGCAATACTAACACTGACAATGATAAAGACGAAAAGGCAGCAAATTTTTCAAATCCGAAAAATGCTTGGGAGTTTTCCACAATAGGCGAAAAGACAAAAAGCATAGCTTTTATTTTTACATTTACAGTTTGCTGTATAGCCTTTTTGATACTGTGTATGTACGGCCATATTAAAGCAGGCATAATCACAATAATTGTTGGCATTGTTTTAATAGTTTTAGCCATTATTACAATGGCAGTTATCGAAAAATATTTGATAAAAAAACATAAGGAAAATAAAAATAATTACAGTTCAAATTCGGAGCTTGTTGAAACAACAGAAGAAAGCAATGAGCCTTTAAACATAGTCTCCACTGCCCCAATTTCACAAGAACAAAACGAAGATTTGGCAGCCTCTAACATTGAGGACAACACAGACGAACAATCTCCAGAAATATAAATTTTAAATTAACTTTGTATTATAAAAAATAGCCGTAAATTTACGGCTGTTTTTTATATTTAAAACATTGTAAGCTGTTCGCAAATCACTTTTTCCTCAAATGTGCTGCAATACTCAAACAGCTTATCTATATTAGTCTCTATACCATACTTTTTGCACTCGGAATAAAAATATTTCATAATTTCATCATTATTTTTACTGCCTACTACATAGCTGTCGCCGTAAATTTTTTTATATTTTTTCGACAAATTAGGGAAATGTTTGTCTAACTGCTTATAAAAATATTCCCTGTTTCCGCTCCGCAAAGTAAGTCCCATACCAAAACAAATAATACCATAAACTTTTGCTTGTATGCAATAATTTAAAATCCCCTCTATATTTTGTTTGGTATCGTTGACAAACGGAAGAATTGGCGACAACCATACAACTGTTGGAATACCGTTATCTCGCAATATATTTAAAACTTCCGCACGTCTTTTTGTCGTGCAAACATTAGGCTCAATTTTTTTGCACAAATCTTCGTCAAAAGTTGTCAAAGTCATTTGAACAACACATTTTGCTTTGTTGTTTAAGCTTTTTAGCAAATCCAAATCCCGTAAAATCAAGTCCGACTTAGTTATAATGCTAACCCCAAAACCATATCTGTCAATTAGTTCCAACGCTTTTCGCATATTGCAAAGCTTACTCTCCAACGGAATATATGGGTCGGTCATACAACCTGTACCTATCATACATTTTTTACGCTTTTTTCTAAGCGCATTTTCAAGCAATTCAATCGCATTACCTTTGATTTCGATATCTTCAAAATCATGGTTCATTTGATAGCAATCGCTACGCGAATCACAATATATGCAACCGTGCGAACAACCACGGTATATATTCATACCGTTTTTAGCAGATAAAATATTTTTAGATTGTACTATATGCATAAAAAATCCCACTTAAAATTTATTTTGATAATTGTTCAACCGCTTTTTCCAAACTATCGCTAAAAAAGACAGTATTACCTTTGTTACTCTCAAAAATAAAGTCTTTCAATGGTTTGCTTGTGTATACGGAAAAATCGCCGTAAATTGCAATTCTAAATTGATAATTTGCAACCTTTTGCAAAATCTCCCCTGCAATACCACTACTTAGTACAAAAAATTCTTTTACAAATAGGTCTTTGGATATTGCAATATTTTTTGTTCCCAAATCGTAATATACCGTCATAAATGTATCGATAGCGCTTTGCACGTCTTTGATAACAATGTCATCGGCAATTATATTTGCGATATCTATATTGTTTTTTGTTATTTTTTTAATATCCATTTTTATCTTCTTTTTATTATTGTATACTTGTAAAAGCAATTATCTTGTAGGCATTTCAAACCCGTTTAATGCCTTATTTAAAAAATCGTTAAACGGTTTCATAGCCTTAAAAATCTCAACAGTTTTTTGCAAAAATGCTTCACTATCAAGTACTTCTTCGTCTGACATAAAATATTCCAAATACCATGATTTATACTTTAAGTATTCGGCTTGTGGATGTTCCTTGTCATACTCTGCAGGTACATTTTTCAAAGCCGTACCTTTTACCGTAAAATACTTTTTAAATTGATTATCGGTTATAATATCATTCCACTCATTAGGATGTGCCGCTATATAATCACGCACCATGGTAGTAGCATTTTTAAACATGTCGGCAAATAATCCGCCACCTAAAAATGTTCCGCCGTTTGGCTTTATCATTATATAATATCCGACAGGAATAGGTAGTTTACCCATTGAAGATATATGAGCCCTAAATGACGCATTATAAGGCGATTTATCGTGGCTGAATCTTGTGTCACGAACTAGTTTAAATGTAAGCTCTTTTGGTATGTTGTTCAAAACACTTTTGTCAAATGTTCCAATGCCGTAAATAAGCTCTTGAACAAGTTGTTCAAACTGTTCGTTTGCAGCTTTATTCTCTTTCTTGTGTTCATGATACCATTCACGGTTATTGTTTTTGGATAATTGTGAAAGGTAATTAAGTATAATTTGAGTATCCATTTTATTTATTCCTTTAAATATATTTTATACAAATTAAAATATTATTTTTGTAATTTGATAAATGCGTTATATGCTTTTTCTAGTATTTCGGCACTTTCCTCGTCTGCAATAGTTGCACCGCCCGTTGCAATCATTGTCGCTACGCCGTGGGTGAATATTATAAGCATTATATAAATTTCTTTTACCTTATCCTCAGGCAATTCAAGTTTTTTGGAAAGTTGCGCAGTCGCCTGTTTATCTCCCATCCATTCGTAAATATCGTTAAAGCTATTAAGTCCGTTTAACTTTTGCAAAAATAAAAGCTTAAACAAATTTGTTTCATACTTTGCAAATGCGACATTTGCTTTTGCCATACTTTCCAATATACTATCTTTTTGCACTCTAGTATAAATAAAGCTGTTATAAAATTGCATAGCGGCACCGATTACAGTTTCCTTCAAACTTTCCATATTTTCAAAATAACTATATATTGGCTGAACGGAGCAACCAATCTCATCGGCGATATTTTTTACGACAACTTGTTCGTACCCTTTTTCTCGCGCTAAATTAAATGCGACATCCAAAATCATTTGTTTTGTTATTCTTTGCTTAGGCATTACATTTCCTCATAAATAATACATGTTATATAATACACATTATATAACATTATTTATATAATGTCAATATATTTCTTATATTTCATATATTTTTAAAGCAAAAAATAAATTTATTCTAAATTACATATTAACCAAATCTTTTAACATGATAAGTTTACAGCCTTGTTTTTCATAATATTGCAACAATTCTGGGATTTTTGTTTTATCGTAACTTGTTATACAATCAGTTAAAACATCCACATTATAATTCGCTTTACGCAAGTTATAACAAGACGATTTTACGCAAACAGCTGCATCCCCGCCTGCGATAATCAAATTACAAATGCCATTTTTTTCAAGAAAATCCGAAAACTCATTGCAGCTTAGTGCATTGCTCTTGTATTTTGTAAAAATATTATCGGAAACCACTTTTAAATCAAAAGCCAATTCCGCACCATAAGTATTGTGCTTAAAAGTTCTCGTGCCGGCAGATAGATTTTCGTGTCTAATGTAAATTACAGTCAAATTATTGTCCGTTGCCCACTCAATAGCATTATTTATGTTATCGATAACCTCCTTATAATTTTTTGTAATGTCATTTTGAATATCGATAATGACCAAAGCTTTTTTATCCATATTGCTCTCTCCTAGTTTTTTGTTATATTTTAACATATAATTATTGACATCATTATGGCAACAATTATATAATAAATTAAACAAATTTAGAGGTGCTGAAAATGAAAATCCAAAGGCTTATTAGTATTATAACGATTTTACTTGATAAAAAACGCATAGGCGCACAGGAGTTGGCTGATATGTTCGAAGTGTCGCCACGCACTATTTACCGTGATATAGATGCCATTAATATGGCAGGTATTCCTATTTGTTCAACTTCGGGAGTAGGCGGCGGATTTGAAATTATGCAGGAGTACAAAATCGAAAAAAATGTATTTACAACTGCCGAACTTTCCGCTATTTTAATGGGACTTTACAGTTTGACAGATACGGTACGGGGCGATGAATTGATAAATGCACTTGCAAAAGTCAAAAGCTTTATTCCTGCAACAAAAGCACAAGATATAGAACTAAAAGCCAATCAAATTTATATTGACTTGAGCCCTTGGATGGGAAACAAAAATGCAGAAAAACAGTTGACCATTATAAAAGCTGCATTGCAGGAAAAAAAGTTGCTCTCCTTTGAATATTCCGACCGTCATAGCAATAAAACTGCTCGTATAGTCGAGCCATACCAACTTATATTAAAAAGCAATCATTGGTATTTCCAAGGGTATTGCCGAGTAAGGAACGACTTCCGTTTATTCCGATTAGGTCGTATATCCAACCTAAAAATGAGAGAGGAAAATTTTACTCCGCGAGATTATCCAAAACCACAGTTGGATTTTAGCAATATGTGGGAGCAAATGCAGACAAAAATCAAAATTCGTGTGCACCAATCTATTTTGGATAGAGTGTTAGATTATTGCTCTTACGAGGATATTTTCCCATGTGGCAATGACTATTATATTGCACAATTCCCTTTTATCGAAAACGAATACTATTTTGACATTCTTTTAAGTTTTGGCGATAAATGCGAATGTTTGGAGCCATTGGATATCCGTACTAAAATAAAAGAGAAATTAAAAAATATATTAGATTTATATAGTAGCTAAAAATATCCTTATATCTGTAAAATTTTTTACAATAACTATAACAAAGCAAAAAAGAAACCGAGGCTCGGTTTCTTTTTTATTAATCAACTTTCATTATTATTTTTTAAAAAAATTTTCCAAACAAGCATTAAACTCTTGCGGAGTATCCATATTTACACAGTGTCCTGCATCTTTAAATATTACTTTTTTGCAATTTTCATATTCTGCCCATTCATTTACTATTTCAATCTCGGCAGGGATATCATACTCTCCACAGCCAACCAATAGTTTGTATTGACGTTGCTTTGTTGGATATTTATTTACGAGTTTTTGCAACCCTGCCAAATGCATAAATGATTTTTTCCTAAAATTTAAATTAAGATTATAAAAAGCTGTTTGCGCATCATTTGTATAAGCGGATATTTTTTTATTTGCCTTTGCAAACCACTTGATAGAAAAAATGGCTTTTATCATCATTTTCATTTGAGTTTTTGAATTATCTTTTTGTTTAGCTATGTCAAAATTATTAATATCATATCCGCCAAAACAAGCAAGCGATAGCACTTTATTTCCGTATTTATTAGCAAAGTCTTGTATAAATACCGAGCCTAACGATACCCCTACAAAATGCGCTGCTTGTATATTGTGTTTTTGAAAAATTTGGTCTATCCACTCGGACATTTTTTCCACGCTATCGCCCTTTTGTGCGTGAATAGAATTGCCGTGTCCTAAAATATCAATAGCAAGCAAATTATATTTGCCCGCAAAGTATTCAAATTGTTTTTCAAACATTCTACTATCAACAAATGCAGCATGAATAAAAACCAACCACTCCTTATTTGCTGATTCATCTATATAATACGCAATAGGCGAATTTTCCAAATATAAATTTTCCATTTTATTCACTCCTTGATATTTTTTAATAATCGACTATACCATTTGATATTGAATTTTATTAAATCTCGTCCGTATGTTGCCGTTTGTAGTTGAAAATAAAATATATCGTTAGTATGATTTTCATTTGATAGCATTATTCCGTCATTACATATTTTTTCTAAATCATAAAGCATAGTTTTTAAATCTGCTATATGATTTTTGATAAGTTTTATACGTGTATCTTTTTCCGCAAAACCCAAAAAATAAATTTTGGAAAGTTTAGGATTTTTTGCGGCATCGTTATCAATAGGACTGATTAACCAACTATTAAAGTAATTTTTACCGCTGGCAGTTATACTGTAAACCTTTTTCAGTTTACCGTTTTCGCTTATTTCGTTACTTGTAATATACCCGTTTTTCAATAATTTTTTTATTGCGGCTTGTATGCTGCCCATACTGCAACTATACATTAAATTCAACCCGTCATTTATACGTTTTCGAAGCTGATAAATTGTTCTCGATTGCAATAGCAACAACCCTAAAATTATATTTTCCATTCCACTACCTTTATATTACTAATAGTAACATTTTTAATCAAGTTTGTCAAGTTTAATTTAAGCCGTAATAGATATATTTAAAATTTTATTAATTTTTATTGTTTTTACCATAACGGCGGACTTTTGAAACTTTATTTGTCATTATTTTTCTGCCAATATACTCATACATAAACTTTTTAATTCCTCTGTAAGTTTGTTTGTATTTTGCATAAAATTTGTCAAGGGTATCAAATATTCCTAAATCTTCCACAAGGCTTGTTGTTGCACCGTGGTATTTTACCATTCCAATCAATTTGCAAATTATTAAAATCGTAAATCGCAGCAATAAAATGAAAAACCGCAAGGTATTGATTGACACATACATTTATCGCGTTGTGCTGTACGACGATAAATTAAAAGTGCTTTTCAATCTCAAAAGCGGGCAGAAAAACGAACTGCTTTTGAATTTGATTTTCCCCGATTACCCCGACGGAAACGGCGGCGAGGACGAAAACAGCGCAAAAGAAAAAGAAACCGAAAACTCGGTTTCTCAATCT
>CANSGN010000006.1 GCA_947646415.1 uncultured Clostridia bacterium
GTTCTTACACAAAAATTTCGCCTTATCCTATCTATTCTTTTGTCAAGGTACATTTCTTTAGCTGCTCATTTATCGCAGCTTGTATATAATACCACATCCCTAAAGATATGTCAACAAAAAATCGCCATTTTTTTAAAAAATTTTTTAAACATAAAAAAAGACATAAAAATAGCTGTATTTAAGGGTTTTTCTACCTATTTTGTATGTCGTTTTTTGCTTTTTTTATAGCTTTTCTATATATTATAAAGTAATATTAATTTAATATTAAATATAATATATTTTATTCAACATTATATTTTCTTTCAATTACGCCGCCGCCAAGGCAATATTTGTCACAATAAATTACTGCATATTGTCCCTCTGCGATAGCACGCTGTTTTTGCTCGAATATAAGTTTTATCCCGCCACTTGGTTTGACAAAACATTTTGCCTTTTGAAGGGCTTGTCTGTGACGAATACGCACTAGACAATTAAACTCTGCCTCAAGCGGTTTTTCAGGTATAAAATTGAAATCATCCGTCTCCAAGCAATTATGAAACAAAATATCCATTTCGCCTTGAGAAACATATAAAATGTTTTTTTCAACATCTTTATCCAATACAAACCACCTAGAGCCGTTACCATCCTGTTTTCCACCTATGCCAAGTCCTCGCCTTTGACCTATAGTATAGTAAAATACCCCTTGGTGTTCGCCGACAACCTCACCGTCGACAGTCATCATTTTACCAGGTTTCATAGGTATGTATTCGGACAAAAATTTACGAAAATTTCTTTCCCCTATAAAACAAATGCCTGTACTGTCCTTTTTTTCGGCAGTGGATAAATTATATTTTTTCGCAAGTTCCCTAACTGTAGGTTTATCAATATCCCCGATAGGGAAAAGCACTTTGTCAAGCTGCTCGGAAGTTAATTGATTTAAAAAATATGTTTGGTCTTTATTATCGTCTTCCGCACGCACCAAATAGCTTTTGCCGTCTTTATGTTCAACATTGCAATAATGCCCCGTTGCGACATAATCAGCACCTGTTTTTAGTGCATATTTTAAAAAGGTATCAAACTTAATCTCCTTATTGCAAAGCACATCGGGATTAGGCGTTCTGCCCTTTTTATACTCCTCTACAAAATGTTTGAACACTCTGTCATAATACTCCTCGCTGAAATCAACAGAATAATAAGGAATACCTATTTTATTGCAAACATCTTTTACGTCCTGAAAATCTTCATCCGCAGTGCAGCAACCCATTTCGTCGGTCTCTTTCCAATTACGCATAAAAAGTCCGATAACTTCGTGTCCCTGTTCCTTTAAAAGCGCGGCGGTCAACGAGCTATCCACTCCACCGCTCATACCTACAACAATTTTAGCCATATATATTTGTTGACAAATACTTATTTGCATTATCCGGCACGATAATTACAATGTTTTTGTCAGTATTCTCCTTACACAAATTTACTGCCGCCGCATAATTTGCCCCCGCGCTTATGCCACCCATAATACCATATTTTAAGGCCAAGTCCTTAGCGCCTTTTACGGCATCTTCCGACTTTACAAGCATCATTTTATCTAGCAAATCCAAATTTAAAAGTTTGGGGATAAAGTTTGCCCCAATGCCTTGTATACCGTGACTTCCTGCTACTCCTTTGGTTATAAGTGGGCTTTCATACGGCTCAATACCCACGATTTTCGCAGGGTATTTATTGTCTTTTACATACTTTCCTATACCTACCAAAGTGCCGCCCGAGCCTATTCCGTCAACTATAAAATCCGCTTGTACTTGAGTAAAAATTTCCGGTGCAGTTGTTTCGTAATGAGCCAAAGCATTGTCAGGATTTTCAAATTGATTTGGCACAAAGCTATTGTCAATAGACTTATGCAACTCCTGTGCTTTATCAATAGCACCTTGCATACCCAAAGCTTTTGGAGTTAAAACTAATTGTGCACCTAAAGCCTGCAAAATTTGTCTGCGCTCCAAACTCATATTATCTGGTAAGGTTAAAATCGCTTTCATACCCATTCGTGCGCACATAAACGCAAGACCAATACCTGTGTTTCCCGAAGTTGGCTCGATAATTGTCGCGCCCTCTTTTATATCACCCCGCTCCAATGCCTTTTTAATCATATAGTAAGCAGGTCTGTCCTTAATACTTCCCGTAGGATTATAATATTCTAGCTTTGCAAAAAGCTTGTTGCCATTGATTTCGTCAACCAAAACCAAGGGAGTATTCCCCAAAGTATCCATCATGCTTTTCATATCTATCTCCTTGTCCTAAAAATGACTGATTTTATAGTTTGTTTTATTTTGTAATCTACTAATAATAAACATTACTCGTCATCAATGTTCAAAAATTCCTTAATTTTTTCCGCAGTAAACTTTTGTGACCTTACGGCGTCTTTTGATATCGGAATTATGCAAACCGCGTGCAATCCTGCAATGCCTTTTGTCCTATATAAGGAATAATTCGCTTCCGCACTATCCAAAACATTTAAAAGAGTTTTTGTACCTAAGTCAAAAGCGTCATACTTACCCCTTATCACTACTGTAGGTGGATAATCATTTTTAATAAATCCTAGCGGGCTAAAATCTTGCTTGCAAATCACTTGTTTGTCCTTAAGGTCTTTGTTTGTAAGGTCAAAAAATGCTTTTACATAAGTCTTGCAAAAAGGTGCTTTTGCTTTTAGTATTTCATTTATACTATAAGCACCGTTAATAAGTACGGTACACCCAACTTTAAACTCATTAATATGCTGAAAATCGATACTATTTTGTCTGTACAAGCTTTTATCACATGTGATTGCTGCAATAAAACTTGCAAAATATGCTCCCGCAGATTCCCCTGCTATCACTATTTTATCCGTATCCAAATTATATTGTTCCGCTCTATCAAGCACAAAATCTATAGCTTTGAAAATATCTTGTAATTGATTTGGAAAATGACTTTTTGGCGCAAGCTGATATCCTACATTTACTACGAAAAAACCTTGCCTTGCCATTGTACTGCAATATGTCCTGCGAAGCGCAGTTGTACCCGATATAAACCCTCCACCGTGAATATAAAACATTATTGGGAGTTTTGAGAAGTCCGTTGTAAGTGGATAAAAAATATCTATTTTTTGACTTTTATTATTACCGTATGCTACGCCATATTCCTTAGATAAACCTTTGCCATTAACAGGTGTAACTGCTTTTAACAACAACTCGGAAGCAGTCAACATTTTGCCTACCGCACAAGCGTAATAATAATCAAACTTTTTCATCCACCCTCCAAAATAATTATATATTTAATATAACTATTAATAGTTTACCACTTTTTTGACAAAACTGCAATATTTTTTTTAATATTAGTTAATTATATAAATAGCATTAAGCATTTAACGATTTATTTACCTTTAAAATTTAAAAAATGTTATTATGATTATAACACAAAAAGTCGGCTGCCCGACTTTTTGTGTTTTTTATTTTTACATATTATTAAAAGAATAAGTCCATTGCAAATAATTTATCCACAACATTTCTTACTATTTCCGCATCTGCACTTGTCACATTGCCTTTATTTATTACCATACTTGCCAGCTTCTTTTCCACACTTAAATTTTCATATAACGCGCTATCACTTGCTATTTGTCTTAAATACGATACATCGCTTGCGCTTATCCTACCATCTCCGTTTACGTCGCCTAGTACGGATAAAGTTATTCTTTCAGTTTCTCCGTCTTTGCTGTACTCTATATACCAACCTGTTCCTACTGCTAGCTCTTTTCCATTATTCAACAACTCCGCATTTACGCTTGCATTTCCTTTGTCGTAGATTATTGCGCCTTTGCTGTTGTAGATTTGTATTTGTGTTTTGTCATATACCAAGTTGCTTATAAACGTGTTTACGCTTGTATTTGGGCTTATATTTCCCATATAGTAGTTTGCTTTTCCTTCTACTACATTTACATTGCTGTCATTATCCCCGTGTATCAAGCCTTTGTCTTTATAACTTACTCTCTTATCTCCCTCTAGGATTAAGTAATCGTATTTAGACTCTGCTGCTGGTCTTATTACATTTGCCTCGCTTATTGTAAGTTTTCCTCCATTTAAATAATTGACTGTTACATTGTAGTTACTGTTACCGCTAAACACTTTGCTTACGTCAAATGGTTTTATGCTTATTGCATACTCTCCTACATTTACGGCACTATCCGTTGTCACTCCGTCCTTTGTAAACTGTGGCACTATTTTGCTGTAGTCTATATTAAATACATTAGTTAATGGTTTTCCATTATCTTGACCTAACAAATTTGCAGACAAACTATACCAATCAATTAATTGAACTTCTTTTCCGTTATAAGCGCTATTACTGCTTTTTGTACTTGCATTTACAGTAAGATTAGCAGGTGTTATTTTATAAGTTGTGCTTTTTGTCAATGGATTAATTTTGTAATTACCATTGTTCAAGCTTCTTGCTTCGGCATAATATCCTGTACCGACATTTGTTTCGCTCCCAAAAACATTTACATTGCAACTATCTTCCCCAATCAACTGTCCTGCTTTTATTTTAGCTTTAGGGCTTTGCGACACACCGTTGTAAACCAAATTTGTTTCCCATTCCAAATCAATCTGCTTTGGCAAGACAATAAATGTAAATGCTGTGTTTTTATATGCTCTTGTAGAAACAAAGGCATAAACACCTGCATCTGTTACTTGATAACTTGGTTGAGCGGGATTTGAAAATTTAAATATATTACCCTCACTTGCAGAGATAGTGAACGGCTCGCCTGTGTATGTAACCGTCATTACTCTATTTGTAGTAGTTTTATCGTTGTATTTCCAAGTTAATGTTTTTAAACTGCTTGTAGCATTTACCAACTCTGCCTCATCGCCGTTTTTTACTACCGAATAACTTTCATTATCCGAAAAGAAAAAACTTGCGGGACTTAAAGTACTGTTATGCACGGAAAAATCTGCGGTAAAAATTCTTGGTGACTCTAAGCTTATACCAACATTTGTAATGTGCTTGGCAATTAAATTAGCTGCAGAGATATAACTTGTTGCGACTTGCAAGGTATTTGTTGAGCATAAATACAGATTATTTTCCTTATTATCACAAAGATTTCCGTAAATTTGAGTACCTAAACCTATTTTAATATTACATCCCGAACTTATATAAGCACCTGCTCCCGCAGCATTGACAGTTGATGTGCTTGAAGCAAGAGTTTCTGCCGAATTATTGGTAATAATCACGTTTCTCAAATCAACAGTCGAAAGTGAGTATGAAAAAATCCCCGCACCTAAAACAGATGAATTGTTTGCAATTACTCCGCCTCTCACTACCACAGTACTTTCAATGCCTGAGCATATACCTGCACCATGATTTGTACTTGTATTACCAAAAATAAGTCCATCATAAAAGTTTATATAACCATTTCTCATAGCAGTTAAGCCTGCTGCATCCACGCCTTTATTATTGCAAATAATCCCCGAATAAAAGTTCATAACTCCGCCATCGGAAACCCTTATTCCTGCAGCAAAATATCCATCCACGCTATTATTCCCGCCTTTAATTTTACCAAAAGGCAAATTGTCAACATTTGTTTGAGTCAATCTATTTTCTGCAAGTAGTTTATATACCTCGTTGGAATCATAAGTAGAGTCCATAATATTTAAAAATCCCTCTACTTTCATACAATACCCGTAATCAGCACCTGTGGTATCAAACAAATTTCTATCAATATTGTGGCCATTTAAATCAATAGTAATATTTGTGCCGGCAATTACACGAATTTTTCCTTCATCAAAGCCGACACCTGTACCAAACTCAGTAACATAAACATTATCTGACTTTGCAGCAACCCAATCCGATTCCATAGTAATTATTACTGACCTTTTATTGTTGTATGAATCTACAACAGCCGTATTCCAAGTATCTGCCATTTGACTGCAATCGCCTTTTAATACGTAATCGGAATTTGTTGCCATCAGTGAGCTTTGCTCATTAACTTCAAGCACTTCTGCAGTCCCGTTGTGGTTTATCATGTTGTCATTGCAACTTTCATTGTAAATTATCGTAGCACAGCTTACCGCTAATAGAAGGGAAATTACTAGTACAAAAAATACTATCCCAACTTTTTTAATAATCTTTGCCATAATAAAACCTCCGTTTTTACCTTACATAGATTAAGTATATCTATGTACAAAATCGTGGATTTTTTAAGTTTGAATATATAATTTTTGTATGCTTAAAGTAAAGAGTTTACAAAACCTTTATTATAACGTTGACATTATCTTACATTTTAGTTTAAAATATACATATAATATGTACATAGATATACTTATTCCATGTACCCAAACTTTACATTAATGGCAAATTTTTAACCCAGATAGTCCCGATTTTTGATAGGATTATTGCAGTGAACGCCACTTTTTGCCTACTTTAAACTTTACACAAAAAGTAACACCCCGAAACTAAAATGTTTCGGGGTGTATTTTTTATTTTTTTGCATAGCATATACGAGTTTAAATAAGAAATTATTTGGCTGAAATCACATTGTATTATACGAAATAAAACAATATCGAGTTAAAAGCAATCCTTATATATCGTTTTAAAGTACAATAAAAAATTTTTATTGACGCAATAGCAAATTACTTATAAATATAGATTTATTTTTTAATTATAAAACAAAAAGTCGGTTACCCGACCTTTTGTGTTTCGTATTATTCATATTTTTATTAAAAGAATAAGTTTATTGTAAGCAATTTATCAATTACATTCCTTACAATTTCCGCATCTGCTGTTGTTACGTTGCCTTTATTTACAACTGCGCATGCAAGCTTTTTTTCTATATCCAAACTCTCGTATAATGCTTTATCGCTTGCTATTTGTCTTAAGTAGGAGACATCACTTGCACTTATCCTGCCGTCGCCGTTTACATCGCCTAGTACGGATAAATAAACTGTTTCAACTTTGTTTGTGATAGCGTTGTTATGTTTGATATACCAGCCTGTACAAATCGGCATGTTTATTCCGTCGTCTAATAATGCTTGGTCAATATTCATTGCACTTCCGCTATCATATAATATTGTATCCTTATTATTAAATAGTCCCATATTATTTTTATCAATTCCCAAACTTGCCAAGTGACTTACAAAATCAATTATTGAAGTGTTTGGATTAATATTACCTATTACATAAACCGGCTGACCGTTTACTATATTTAAGTTAGCATCATTATAACCATGGAATTTATCATTATCGCTATAATTCTTACGGCAACCATCCTCTAAGTATATAAAGTCATATATTTTGCCTTGGTCTATTTGATAGTCAAACATTACCTCGTCATTTTTCAATTTCGCTACATACTTGCTATTTTTATTATAAAACAAAGTCTTAGGGTCATTGTTTTCGTTTCCGTAAATTGTATATCCTAAAGTAAATGGTCTAAAAATTTCGTTATCCTCGTTCATTTCTAAACACATACCTTTGCCACTTTCGCCTAATGACAACTCACCATTAACGTAAATACGTTTATTGGATGCCAAATATATATCGCTTACACCCGCACTTACTGTGTTACCGGTTATATCGTTACTTCCTTGCAAATAAAACTTAGCATTGTCCTCTGCACCTATTCCACCGCCATGTGCCAAACCATAGTTATTCCTTACTTTAACATTGCTTACATATAGCGTACTATTAAACAGTGCTTGTATACCTGCCCCGCCAAATGTAGTACCTCTTTCTCCCATTGCTTTATTGTCTTCTATCGTACAATTATCCACATAAGTTATACTTTGTGCTGTAACATAAATTCCTCCGCAATGTCTTTTAGCAATATTACCGCTTACATTTGTATCTTTGATTTTTACAAAGGAATCTTCTCCGCAATAAATACCTGCACCATAATCTGCCTGGTTATTTTGGATAGTGGAGTTGTTAATTTTTATATTGGCATTACCTCTTATACAAATTCCGCCGTCCATACTATCTGAAATATTATTTGAAACAGTTATATTTTCAAAAGTGTTTACACCTCTTGTACATATACCAGCACCTTCGGTACTTGCCTTATTGTATATTAGTTCACAATTAACTACATTACAACTACTTTTATCGCTAATACCTATACCCGCACCCCATGACGCAGTATTACCTGCAAATAGTGCATTGGATATACTATCATCAGTTTCTGTATATATAGCGCCACCATTATCAGTTACTTTATTAGCTGCAAAAATACCATCAACTACATTAAACCTTGTTTTGTTTCCAGCAAAAATCGCTGCACCATCTCTTGCGCGGTTATTATATATCATACCGCCACAAATTTTCAAAAACCCTCTTGATATCGTAGAGCCATTTGAGCCATCGCTGTATGAAACATTAAAGGCTCCGCCATGACCTGTTGTATTTGCACCGGTAATCTTTCCGCAAGGTACTTGCTTTAATTCATTTAATATTTGCGTTTCGGTTTTTCCGCTTGCATTTGCATAAATTGACTTAACTTGCGATTTTATGCTTTCTTTATTTTTATCATATTCGCTGTCCATAATGTAAAGCATACCTTTTACGGAAAACAAACTGCTTGTTAAAGTTGATGCGGCAGTAAGTGTATGACCTTTCAAATCTATAATTATGGTAGTGCCATACATAGAAGTTATAGATTCTTTTACCGTCCAATCTTGTCCCAATTCCAATTTAACAATTAGACGTTGATAAGCAGACATTTGCGATGCTTGCGATAGTAGCCTTTTCATAGTCTCGTCATCGCCTTGCCAATCTAAAGTGTTATCTGCCGTAACATCGGGAACTTCCGAAGTAGTCATCACTTCATCATTTTGATTGCTTAAATTTACGCGGTCTTCAATTTGAGTATTGTTTGCAATTAATACGCTGCCCATTATAACCAGAAAGGAAATTACTAACGCAAAAAATATTTTTCCCACGTATCGTGTAAACTTTGCCATAATAAAACCTCCGTTTTTTACCTTACATAGAATAAGTATATCTATGTACAAAATCACGGTTTTTTTGAGTTTGAATATATAATTTTTGTATGCTTAAAGTAAAGAGTTTACAAAACCTTTATTATAACGTTGACATTATCTTACATTTTAGTTTAAAATATACATATAATATGTACATAGATATACTTATTCCATGTACCCAAACTTTACATTAAAGGCAAATTTTTACCCCTAATAGTCCCGATTTTTGATAGGATTATTGCAGTGAACAGCACTTTTGCCTACTTTAAACTTTACACAAAAAGTAACACCCCGAAACTAAAATGTTTGGGGGTGTATTTTTTATGTTCATATAATTGATTTTATAAAAATTTCAGACAAATTTTGTCTTGTTTTAAAAAAATATTATTAGCCTTATGTATAGTTACATAAAAAATAAAGCTGTAAATAATAATATATAATTTGTTTATAAATTAAGCCAAAGCGTAAATATCGGGTACTACGTTCATTATCAATGCCATTAATGGCAAGGTAACAACGCTTAAAATTGTACCTAGTAAAACTAAGTTTGCAGCTGTCTTTTGCCCCTTGCCAAGCATTTCGGCAAAATTTAATGTTATGCTTGCAACAGGTGCTGCTGCCAATATAAATAGCGATTGTCTAATGTAAAAATCTATAGGGATAAACCAAATTAAAAGCAAACCAAGCATTGGCATTACAATTTGCTTTACTCCTACAATAGCGTATTGAAAAGGCGAACAAAACATTTCCTTTAATGTTATTGTAGCAAGCCTCATACCTAAAATTATCATACATAAAGGAGTTGTCATCTTTCCTAGTAATTCCACACAAGTAAAAATTTCTTTAGGTAACGTTACATTGCAAATAAACAACGGCAAGCCTATAACAAGACCAAGCATTGCAGGATTGATAAATGCCTTTTTAGCGCTTATAAACTTTTTATCCCCGCTTATTAAATATGATGCAAATGTCCAACCTATCAAATTAAGTCCCAATAAAAACATAACGGATAGTACCACTGCATTATTCCTAACAGCCTCCGGCATAATGGCTTGTAATAGGGGAACACCCATAAACCCACAGTTACCAAAAGCGGTAGCGACTGTTGCGACACGGTATTTTATATCTTTATCGTAATGCTTTTTCAAACAAAAATGAGCAATCAAAATAACACCTAGCTGCAAAACACCTGCAAGCACAAAAGCGACAATCATCTTCCAAAAGAAATCCAATGTATAAGTCGCATTTAAAAACGATGTAATAGTTAGCATAGGTTGACAAACATACATTAACAAAACCGAAAAGGCGGATATGCTTTCCGCACGAATTAGCTTGCATCTGACTGTCAGGTAACCCGGAACAGCGTAGGCAAGCATTGTTGCGACGGCTATTGCCGTAGTGATTAAAACTTGCATATTCCACCTCCCACCGCAATATTAAACTTTTTTAGCGAATTTTGCAAGCGTTTTGATACTAAATTTTATTATTTTTCTACAAAATTTGCTAAAATAAAAAAACAGGACAGCCTTTATGCAAACTATCCCGTTTAATTTAACATATTTAGCACTTTATTATATTAGTTCGCCAAAATCATCTATAAACATATCCGCAACGCTTTTAATTTGGTTTTGGTCGCCTTTTGACTCCTCGTCAAACACACCTACTACATAAAATCCGCCTTTTTTCGCTCCGTTAACGCCTTGCAAAATATCCTCAAATACCACACAATCGCGTGGCTCAACTTGAGTATGACTTATTGCCTTTAAGTAAATATCGGGAAAGCCTTTTCCTCTTTTTACTTGTTCGCTGTTTACAACTGTGGCAAAATATTGCAAAATACCATTTCGTTGCAATGCAGGCAACGCCAATTCCTTACTTAAAGAAGTTGCAACCGACATTCCTATATTTTGCGACTTTAGCCTTTCCAAAAACTCTTGCACATGTGGTTTTAACATAATTTTATTGCAATAGGCTTGCTTTGCCATATCAAGCCATTCGGAAATAAGCTCTTGCGGGCTGTCCTTCAAATTAAATCTTTTAATGGAATACAATGCCGTATCCATAATGCTCATGTGGTTTATACACTTCATATAATCGTCTGGAACTTGTACACTGCGTTTTGAAAGATAGTCATAATCGATTTGCTTCCATAGCCACATAGAGTCAAACATAGTGCCGTCCAAATCAAAAACAGCGTACTTTATATTGCTTGGTAAATTCATTTATTTTCCTCTTTAAGTTTAACTTTTTGTCCGTCCAAAATCATATTTGTTGTTCGTATAGCACACATTTTGCCGCACATTGAACAAGTATGTCTGTTTTTAGGCGGCACACTTTCGTAATATGCCCTCGCCTTATCCGGGTCGATTGCATATTTAAACATTTCCTCATAATCAACTTTGTGACGGGCATCCGACATTTTGTTGTCAACCTCGCGGGCATAAGGTATGCATTTTGCAATATCCGCTGCATGTGCTGCGATTTTAGTTGCAATCAATCCCTCGCGAACATCGTCTGCGTTAGGCAATCTCAAATGCTCTGCAGGCGTTACATAACACAAAAAGTCAGCGCCGTTGGTTGCTGCTATAGCCCCGCCAATAGCAGAAGTTATATGGTCATAACCGGGTGCAACATCGGTAACTAGCGGTCCCAACACATAAAAAGGTGCATTGTGGCACAACTTTTTTTCCATTTGCATATTACTTGCAATTTCATTTAATGCCATGTGTCCCGGTCCCTCTATCATTACCTGCACGTCTTTTTCCCATGCCCTTTTTGTAAGATAGCCAAGTTCGATAAGCTCTCCTATTTGACCGCTATCAGTACTATCGTCAATACAACCCGGTCTCATAGCATCGCCCAAGCTTATTGTCACATCGTATTCCCTTAAAATGTCCAGCACTTCGTCGTAGTATTCGAAAAAAGGATTTTCCCTACCTGTCATTTGCATCCAAGCAAACAAAAGCGAGCCACCCCTAGATACTATGTTCATACGTCTACCCTCACGCATAAAACCTTCCACTACTCTGCGGTTAATACCTGCGTGGATTGTCACAAAGTCTACACCTTGATGTGCATGAGCCCTTACAACTTGCAAAAAATCTTGTGCGGTAATATCAAGCAAATCTTTTTCCAAATATCCGATAGCATCATACATAGGCACTGTGCCTATCATTGCAGTGGACTTTTGTATAAGCTTTTCACGAAACACATTTGTCTTGCCACAGTTGGACAAATCCATAATGCCCTCCGCACCATACTTTAAAGCTATATCTACTTTTTGCATTTCCAAGTCATAATCGTAAAAGTCCCCCGACACACCAAGATTAACATTTACTTTGGTCCTAAGTCCGCTACCTATCCCCTCGGGAGATAAACTTTTGTGATTGATATTGCAAGGTATTGCAATTTCCCCACAAGCAACCTTTTGCATAATAAACTGTGGAGATAATCTTTCTTTTTCCGCAACGACTTTCATCTCGGGTGTTATAATCCCCTTTTTAGCCGCTTGCATTTGTGTATAATATTCTCTCATACAAACTCCGATAACATAATTTTTAACTTTTTTGGTTTTAAAGTAATTTTTATTTTAATATTGCAGTTTTATATCGCTTTTGGCATCCAAAAGCCAAATTAATGCCGATTTTTGATAGTTTATTCAAAAAATTTCCAAAAATGATTGGTAGGGCCATTACCCTTACCAAGTTCCAACGAGTGTTTTATAGCCCCCGTTACATAATCTTTTGCCAAGCGTACACTGTCATAAATATTGTGTCCCAAAGCCAAGTTGCTTGCAATACTGCTGGATAGCGTGCAACCCGTACCGTGAGTATTTTTTGTGTTTATACGCTCAGTCACAAAAGTGTAAAACTCCTTTCCGTCAAACAAAATATCCATTGCTTCGCCGTCGTAGTGTCCGCCTTTTACAAGCACATTCTGTACTCCTAAAGCGTGTATTTTTTTGCACGCTTGCATCATATCCTGTCTGCTTTTTATTTTCATACCCGCAATACACTCTGCCTCAGGGATATTAGGAGTAATAATGGTTGCAATGGGTACAATGGTGTTTAAAAGCACCTCAATACTGCTCTCGGGCATAAGCGGCGCACCGTTTTTGGCATACATTACAGGGTCAACCACAATATTTTTAGGTTTATATTGCATAAGTTTATCGTATACGGCATTAATCGTTTTAGGACAGGACAGCATACCTATTTTTACACTGTCTACCCTAATATCCTCAAAGACCGCCGTCATTTGGTCGCAGATAATATTGGGCTCGATATCCTGAATGGATATAACTCGTGCGGTATTTTCCGCAACTACAGCAACAATAACACTCATGCCGAACACCCCGTGTGCAGACATGGTTTTTAAATCCGCTTGAACACCTGCCCCGCCACTACAATCGGAGCCCGCTATTGTCAAAGCCGTACGCATAAACACTCTCCTAAAAAAACAACCTCCTATACGGAGGTCAAAATAACTATTATTTTGCTCCCTACGCTGGTATTAACCATCAGGTTCAAAGGGTTAGGCAAATGCCCTCTCAACTTAAAAAAGTACCCCTGCTTTAATAGTATACAACATTTTTATTAAATTGTAAAGATATTTTTTGTCATACAAATCGATTACTATCAAAAAGTAAAATTCATTGCACTGCTCATTATCGCAAAATCTTGCGCTCCACTTTGCAGTACGCTCACATAGTTAGTTGATTTTATTCCGCCGATAGCAATAACAGGTAAAGTCGTTGCGTCGCAAATTTCTTTCAATTTCGCAAGCCCTCTAGGTGGCAAATCTTGCTTGCAAGCTGTCTCAAAAATATGTCCGTAAACAAGCCTTGTCGCACCTTGTTCTTTAGCAAGTTTTGCCTCTTCAACGCTGTGCACCGAAACACTTATATTGTCAAAATAGTTTTTAGTATCGATTTTCGATAGTTCTTTTATGCTTACATGCAAGTTTTTTGCACCTAAAAGCTTAGCAACTTTTATATTGTGGCAAACGTAAAAATCCACGCCGATTTTATCGCAAACGGGTTTTATTTGCCTTGCCAAGGACAAATAATCATTGTCGCTTAGACCTTTTTCCCGCAAATAAATCGCTTGGGGATGATATAATGTGAAACACTTTGCAAGCACCTCGCCCTCACTCATTTGTGCATTTTTAAAATCTGTAAATATTATCATATTACACCTTAAATCAAATATTGACTGTCGGTAAAAATAGGTTGCAAACCTTTATTCTCCAACATTTCGTTTACTTCCTCAAGTCCGCGAGGGTCGGATATATCAAACTGTTCGTCTCCCTTTTCGTCTCCGTCATGACCGCCCACTCCTACTTTTGAGCCTGCAGATATTTTATTGCAAGCAAGTCCTACAACACCGTCTCTGAAAGAAGATTTTTCCCTAGTGGAAATATTGATAGTTGCATAAGGCATAAGCAATCTATATGCCAAAATAACTTGCAACAACTGTCTTTCGTGCACGTCTTTAGGGTTATTTTGGCTGTTGTTTATATACGGTCTCATCCTCGGACAGCTAAAGCTAATCTCTGCATGAGGATATTTTTTTTGAATATAAAATGCGTGCGCACCAACAGCAAAAGCATCTTTACGCCAATCATCCAATCCCAACAAAGCCCCAAAACATACACCGCGCATACCACCAATCAAAGCACGCTCTTGAGCATTAAACCTGTAAGGGAAAACCCTTTTTGCCCCGCGAAGATGCTGTTCGGCGTATTTTTGTTTGTTATATGTCTCTTGATAAACACTTACATAATCTGCACCCAAGCTGTTTAAATAAGCATACTCATCGCTGTTTAGAGGATAAATTTCTATACCTATAGTTGCAAAGTATTTTTTTGCAATGGTTACAGCCTTACCGATATATTCGACACTAGATTTTTTTCTACTCTCTCCCGTAAGCAACAAAATTTCCTTAAAACCTTGCTTTGCTATTGCTTTCAACTCGTTATCAATCTCTTGCTCGGTAAGCATTGCCCGATGGATTTTGTTCATACAATTAAAACCGCAGTAAACGCAATGACTTTCGCAATAATTTGCAATATAAAGCGGAGTGTAAACACTGACACTGTTGCCGAAATGTTTAAAAGTTTCCTCTTTTGCACGGGCTGCCATTTGTTCTAAAAACTCTCCCGCAGCAGGCGATAACAATGCCGCATAATCACCCAAACTTAAACAATCTTTATCTAGGGCGGAAATCACGTTTTCCCTTGTGTAAATATTGTAATCGTAATTATTGTACAAAGCATCCACTTTATTCATTATATCATGGCTTATGATTTGCATTCCGTCAAGATACTGCATAATATCTTTATTGACTTCCCTCATTTAATCCTCCAAAAAACCTGTCAACGGACTTGATGCCTCTGCCTTGCTCTCAAGTACTCTTCCCAATCCTGCAAGATAAGCTTGTCTGCCTGCAATAACCGCGTTTTTAAAAGCTGCCGCCATTAAATCAACATTGCCTGCGGTAGCTATAGCTGTATTTGCCATAACCGCACTTACACCCATTTCCATTGCCTCTGCCGCCTCGGATGGTCTGCCGATTCCCGCATCAACTATGATAGGCAAATCTATTTCGTCAAGCAAAATCTTTATAAAATCTTTTGTCCTTATACCCTTATTTGTACCAATCGGGCTGCCAAGCGGCATTACCGCACTTGCTCCTGCAGAAACCAAAGCCCTTGCTGCATACAAATCGGGGTACATATACGGCATAACTATAAAGCCCTCATTTGCCAATATCTCCGTCGCTTTTACCGTCTCGTTATTGTCGGGCAACAAATATTTGCTATCCCCTATTATTTCAAGCTTAACAAAATTTCCGCAACCTACTTCCCTTGCAAGCCTTGCAATTCGCACTGCTTCCGCAGCAGTCCTTGCACCCGATGTGTTTGGCAAAAGTGTAATATTGTTTGGAATATAATCCAAAATATTATTTCCACCACCTATATTTGCACGACGAAGAGCAACAGTTACCATTTCGACCTCAGCGTTCTCGATAACCGATTTCATAAACTTAAGTGAAAATTTACCCGACCCCAAAATAAATCGGGAATCAAACTCCTTACCGCCAATTCTTAGTTTGTCTTGTTGCATATCTATCTCCTTTTTATAATTAATACCGATTTTTAAACGTTTTTTGTACTTATTTTATGATATTTGTTCAACATTCCGTTTCCCCAAGTAATATTCTTATGACAGTGTTTGCTTGATGCCCTGCACAAATATTTACCCTTGGCGATACCAAACTTACACCCTCTTTTGTTTCCGTTTCGCTGTCTCCGCAAAGATATAGTCTGTTTAAAACTTTGCTTGTTTTTATGGTATTTCCGCTACCTATACCCGCCATACCCGAGGCCGCTACAACAATTTTATCCGTGCTTTCAAGTATAGTATTTACCAATTCTGCTTTACATATAGGGTTGTCAAAAGCCTCTACAACAATATCAGCATTGTTTACAATCTCTACACAATTTTCGCTATTCAAATACATATCGTAAGTTACTGTATTTATAAACGGATTGATTTGTTTTAATAATCTTTGGGTCGCAAAAGTCTTTTTTAATCCTATGTCTTGCACAAAATAATTTTGCCTGTTAAGATTGGTTGGG
Source organism: uncultured Clostridia bacterium (assembly GCA_947646415.1). GTDB lineage: Bacteria > Bacillota > Clostridia > Christensenellales > UBA3700 > MGBC100798. Next base: position 16,611 of record CANSGN010000006.1, read on the forward strand.
TCAACAATATCAAAATCAACCAAAATCAATTTTCCCACGCCTGCACGTGCAAGCATTGCCGCTATGTTAGAGCCTAATCCGCCAAGCCCGCAAATACACACACAAGCTTTATCCAACTTTTCCAAAAAAACTTGACCATTGCGTGCAAAAAGCATTTGCTTTAAATTATCCTCATTTGGCATTTGTCCTTTTTTGACAGCAACTATACTATCGCCGTCGCAAAGTTGGCTTTTGCTATCAATGCCGTATCCGTTACGTACAAAAATGTCATAATCTCCCAAATCGCAAGCTTTGGAACAGTCGTTTATTTCAATCGGCTTACCGTTCAATATGATTTGCATAAATCAACCTCCTCCGACAAAACTGACTATTTCCACACTATCCCCATCGTGCAAGCAAGTATTTTCAAAATCGCTCTTTTTAACGATTTTGCCATTTAGTTCTACCGCCACCACTTTGACATTGTATCCATAATTATTCAAATACTCCATCAAGCTTATGCTGTCCAAGTTTTTCAATTCTCCGTTTATTTTTATCATAAACTCTCCTTTTACACAAAAAACGGGCATACAAACGAATACGCCCTTTCGGTGGTGTACCCCATTTATATGCCTTGTTTGTATTTAAATTTTATCACTTTTAACATTGTATGTCAATACATAAAACGCAATTTAGCGTGATAAATGCTTATTTTTTTGTCACACTATTTGTTTTAGTTTGCAAACAAAATCTTTTGTAGTACTATCAATATCCTGCGCTTTTAGTATTGCGGATACAACTGCCACCCCCGCAATACCACAACCTTTTAGCTCTGACACATTATCCGCAGTAATTCCGCCTATTGCGACAACGGGGATATTTACGATATTTGCAATTTCCTTTAAAATATCCCTGGATATAGCTTTTGCATCCGACTTAGTCATTGTACCAAAAACTGCACCTACACCCAAATAATCAGCTCCCGCATTTTGTGCAAGCAATGCAGTTTTTACCTCTCTGCTTGATGCTCCGATAATCTTATCATTTCCAAGTATCATACGTGCTTTTGCAATATCGCAATCGCTACTACCCAAATGTACTCCGTCCGCATCTACAGCCAAGCAAACATCTATATTGTCATTTATAATTAGCGGAATATTGTATTTATCGCAAATTTTTTTCATAATCAAAGCTTTGTCACAAAATTCTTTAAACTCCGCTTGTTTTTCCCTAAGTTGTACTATTGTCACACCTGCTTTTATTGCAGTCTCCACAACACTTTCCAAATGCTCGCCGCACATATTCCTATCGGTAACCAAGTACAACATCAAATCATTTCTATTCATTTTAACCGATTATATCCTTTGTTACAAGCAAACCCTTGCCGCTGCTAAACTCGCCGCCTGCCATTACATAATCTTTGGTTAAAGCTTGTAAGCTCGACTTTATATCATATTTAGAAAGGTCGTAATAGTATCCAAGCTTCTTCTTGTTTTTAGCAAACACTTTTTCATCTTGAATAATATCGTATATCCAACGGAAATGTTGCTCTGCCCCAGCACTTTCGTCAACCAACTTAAACATATTGGCAAACTTTGCGATATTACTGTCCTTTGCCATAAACTTCGCATTTTTAGGACTTAATAACCAACTATGACACATCATAACATCCGTAGGGATATTTTTAAAAATATCGCCCAATGTATCAACCGCTAAAGTAATTGATTTTTTGCAGCTTACGCTGTCCAACTTTGCCCCTCTAGGTATATGGATATTGTAAATTGCATCCCCGTATTTTATTGTTTTACCTGCAACTTCCGTAGCTTTTGAAAAATAGTACTTGCTAATTTGATATTGCAGTCTGCCGATTTTAAAAATTTCGCAATTAAAATGCAAATGCAACCAATTTATTTCGGTAAGACCGATTTGACCATTATTATGACTGCGATAATCTTCTCCCCATATCTTAATATCCGACATTGTATCGTAAAATACGCTTTCGCTAAGTCCCATTCGTATAAACTTGTCATATATCGGCTTTAAACTTAATGCAAGTGTAGACAAAATAAAAATAGGAGGCATACCTTCAAGCTTAGACCATTTATCGTCCAATAACGCTTCGCTATACTTAAGCAATTTTTTACTGTCATCTTGTATTTGCTCTTTAACCGCACTAAGCACAGTTTCGTCATTGTAAATTTGTTTAAACAACACCCAATTAGCTCTTATATAATCGTTAATTTCCATACCTACTCCTTTCATTAAACTATATATTTAATATATCATATTTTTGTGTCAAATTCAACTGTAATTTGTCGTTTAATACAAAATACGCAATTTTTTAAAAAAATGACCATAAAATTTAAAATTGTAAGTTTGTTTTAGTCGATTTTTATATTTTTTAATATATAAAAATAATCACAAATAATATTTTTAGATATTATTAGTTATAAAAAAATACACCCTGCTTTAACAGGGCATATTAATCTTTATTTAAATATTATTTCTTAGGATTCAAATATTTATTCAAAGCGTCTTTTGCACCGCTTGTAATGGTAATTTTTTCATTTAAATCAAATCTTGAACTTCCGATAACTTTTCCTTCGCCATCTGTCAACTCGCAAACCAATTCGCCTGACTTAACTTTTAAAGTTAATGTACCTTTTTCCTTGTCATTTGCAACATATTTGCCACCCTCTTTTGTATAATTAGCGTCAAAAGTTTCTGCAATTTCCTTATTGGTTTTTTCTTGATTTTCAATCATATTTTTAATATATTGGAACATACCGATTTCGTCTTTGTCTGCCTCAACATTCTCTTTAGTATCTTGAATTGCAGTCCATTGACCTTTTTTAATGATTTTATCGGAAGTTTCACTTTCCTTACCCCATACAAGCTCATATTTATAAATATTGTACTTACCGTCTTTTAGCTCATAAATAATAGCGCCTGTAGGTGTGATTGTATCTGTAGTAGCATCTTTACCATCTTTTTTGATATTGGTAATTTCCACAGCTTTCAACATATATGTATCGCCACTTTTTGTATAAGATAACTCTTTTGTGGTTTTACCTTCTTTTTTCTCAAAAACACCTTCGCTTGTTTCTACTTGAACATAATCCAAATAATCAATAATAGTTATACTTTTGTTTTTGCTGTCATTCCATTTAAGCATATAATCACTTGGCTTGCTTGGAGTACAACCGATTAGCAACATACAGCTTGTTAATACGATTAAAGCAACTGCCAAAACTAAAGTTATTTTCTTCTTCATATTTTCCTCCAACTCAAAAGTCTACATTCATTATATACCTTTTTTAATAAATATTATTAAAAATATTAAAACTTTAAAATAAATTTACATAAATTACATAAAACCACTTATATTTTACACACGCGCATAAATAAAATCTAATAGATAGCAATTAATTGGCTAATCTCAACCACTTAAAATTGTATTAAACGTATAATTATACATGTTGTTAGAGTATTTACTTTTTGTAAATAAAAACACCCCTTGTAACAAGGAGTGTTTGTTATTTATAAAAGTTAATTATTATTTCAAAGCTGCTTTTGCTTCTGAAGGGATGTTGATTTTATAGTTTAAAATCATTGTTGTTGCTTCAACGCCAGCAATTTTAACTTTAAGCTCATTACCATCAACTTTCATTGCACCTGTTAAGCCTGTTGGGTCAGCTTTCAAAGACCACCAACCATCTTTTTCTTCATAAAGTTCAGTGAACTTTTCTTGAAGTTTCTCTGCAGTTTCTTTAGCTTCATCACTATTCAACATTTCCTTAATTTGCTCATAATATTTACCATTTGCATCATCCTTAGCTTTTTCAACTGTAATTGAAGATGCTGTCCAAGTCTCACCTGTCTTTACATACATGTTCAAATCAGAACCTTTCTCTTCAAAAATTACAAGTAGGTTATCGCTTATTTTTGCTTGCAATTTTGAACCATCAATACCGAACTCCATAGTACCAACAACTGCTGCTTTATGCTTACTTGTAAGCCAAGCACCCGCGAACTTATCAGGTCTGTTTGGAACACATCCAACAAGACAAGCGCATGCTGTGATTGCAACTAAAATAACTGCTACAACTAAAACTAACTTCTTTTTCATATTTTGCCTCCATAAATAAATTATATTTATACATACATTATATAACAAAAATGCCAATTTGGATAGAAATTTTGCATAAAACTAACAATTTTTTATTTTGATTTTACATTACTGCATATAAATTACACATAAAATTTGTTTGTGTGTATGGGAGCAATTTTTTATAGTAAATTTTCGGCTAAATCAATAAAATCTTGCACATTTAGCACTTCTCCGCGAATACGGACATCTTTGCCTAAGTTTTGCAAAGTGTTTTCGATTACATCCCTACTCGCCCCTAGTGCCATAAGGTTATTTACTAAGGTTTTTCTTCTCATAGCAAAGGCTGCTTTTATGATTTGTTTTACCTTTTCCTTATTGCAATTATATTTATTATCGCAAATATCAAGCCTTATCACACTGCTATCCACTTTAGGCACGGGGTAAAAATTATTTTTTCCGACAATACGCGTGATTTTAGTGTTAGCATAAAGCTCTACTGCAGCCGTTATCGCACCATAGTCGGCTGTTCCCGCTTTTGCAGTCAGCCTTTCGGCAACTTCCTTTTGAATCATTATTGTAAGTGACTGTGGTTTAAAATCGCCCTCCAAAAACCTCATAATAATTGGAGTTGTGATATAGTAAGGTAAATTTGCAACCACTTTGTATTGTTCTCCTACTATTTCCTTAAGCTCATTATCCGTAACTTTCATTATATCGCGAAAAACTACTTGAACATTTTCCACACCGCTCAATGTTACATCCAAAACATCTTTTAAATTTCTGTCAATCTCAAAAGAAATCACTTTTTTTGCGACTTTTGCAATAGCTTTTGTCAATGTGCCGGCACCTGTGCCGATTTCCACAACAACATCGTCTGCTGTTACACCGCTATCCGCAACTATTGCATCCAACAAGTTATTATCCGTAATAAAATTTTGTCCAAACTGTTTGTTAAAGACAAAATTTTTATCCTTTAAAATATCCGCTATATTACTCATTTGATTTCCTCTCGTACACGAAATTTGCAGCCAACGTCTTTTGCAATTTGTTCCGCCTGTGCGATTTCTTCCTTTGAAATGCAGTCTACAACGCTCATAGTGGTATCCACACCATGCTGTAAGCATTTTTTTGCAAAATCTTGCAACTCAAAAAAAGCTTGCTCGCCGTATATAGATATACAATCCTCTTGATATCTTTTACTGCTACCGTTGTTTAAACTTATATTAACTTTGTCAATATAATCGGCTAACTCTTGTGTTATATCGTATCCGTTAATCAAATTGCCTTGTCCGTTTGTATTTAACCTAGTGATTTTATTTAAAGAATGTGCAAAACCTGCAACTTCTTTTATGACCGCCCACTTATAAGTAGGCTCTCCGAAACCGCAAAAAACCACTTCATCAAATTCTTGAGTATCATAGCCTTTCAAACTTTGGATTATTTCGGCTGCCGTAGGCTCTTTTTCCAACCACAAATAATATCCGCTCACACCCGAAATCCTGTTCCTTTCGCAAAAAGTGCAATCGTTACTGCATTTATTTGTAAGGTTGATATAAACCCCACGCCCTATTTGATATGTTATTGTATCCATTTTATCATCCTTATTAAAATACTAATACCGTATATGATTTGCAACCAAATCTATTTACTAAAAAAACTGAAAGCAAACGCTCAAAACTATTTTATATTATAAAACCTTTTAGTGTTTTCGGTTGTTATTTTTGCAATTTCATCGTAAGACATGTCTAAATCCAAAGCCATTCTTTTCGCCACAAACTTTAAATTATTAGGGGTATTAATCTCTCCCCTGTGTGGTACAGGCGTAAGGTATGGGCAATCAGTCTCAAGCATAAGCCTATCTTTTTTTACCGTTTTTATCACTTCTGCACGATTATTGTTTTTAAAGGTAATTGCACCGCCAAATGCGTAATACGGGTCTAAAAATGCAAACCTGTCAATCATCTCGCGACTGCCCGAATAACAATGAAAAAGTATGCCGTTGTTTATATACTTTTTGTATTCCTTTAATATGTTTTCCATATCCAAATAAGCATCTCGCAAATGTATTATAACAGGCAAATTTAAGCTGTCTGCCAAGATAATTTGTTTAATTAGTAGCGATTTTTGAGCGGTTTTATCATAATCGTAGTGATAATCTAGCCCAATTTCGCCAATAGCCACAACTTTATTGTTTTTTGCGAGCATCGCAATTTCCTTTAAATCATCATCGCTAAAACTCTCCGCACTTTCTGGGTGCAAACCTACCGCGGCATAGATATTTTTGTAGCTATCCGCAAGCTTTACAGCACCTCTGGAAGATTCCATATCCGCACCAATTTCCACACTCATTTCCACATCGTTTTTTGCAAAGTCCGCAACAATGGCAGGAATATTATCTTTAAGTCTTTCATCAAGCAAATGCGCATGCGAATCGATAAGCATATTACCTAACCTCGCTGCCTGCTTTAATATCGCTTATAGGTGCAACTATGCTCAAATTGTCATTGTCATCGCTTGCACAAAGTATCATACCCTCGCTTAGTATGCCGCGTAATTTAACAGGTTTTAAGTTGCTTACTACAACTATGCTTTTGCCTACCATATCCTCAGGAGTATACCATTTTGCAATTCCGCTGACGATTGTTCTTGTTTTTTCCTCACCCAAATCAACGGTCAATTTTAATAGTTTGTCCGCTTTTTCCACCTTTTCAGCTGCCAAAACTTTGCCTACTCTTAAAGCAATTTTTGCAAAATCTTCAATGGTTATCTCATTTATATTTACGACATTTTCTTGCATTTTTTTATCTTCCTTTTTCTGCTGTGCTGCTTTTTGATTAGCTTGGGCTATTTTGTCCAACTCTTTTAGTTCTTTTTCAATATCTATACGTTTAAACAACGCTTCGCCCTTTGCGACTTTCAAACCATCAATTTTTGCTCCGAAAGTTTTAATAGAGTCAAATGTCATTAAGTTTTTGTCCGCAATGCCCAATTTTTCAAAAATCTTTGCAGGGCAACCTGTCAAAAATGCTTGCAACAATACATTTGCAAACCTTATGCTCTCGCATAGATTATACATTACGGTAGCAAGTGTTCCGCGTTTTGACTCGTCTTTTGCAAGTATCCAAGGACACGTTTCGTCTATATATTTATTTGCACGACGAATGATAGTCCAAATGTTATCAATAGCCTCGGGTATTAAAAGATTATCTACATTTGCACTCATTTTATCAAGTGCGCCTGTTGCGACCTCAATCAAACTGCTATCGAACTCGGTTGCAGTTTGCGGCGCGGGGATAATTCCTCCAAAATATTGTTCAACCATTGCAGTTGTTCTTGAAACCAAATTACCCAAGTCATTTACCAAATCGCTGTTTATTCTTGTCAAAAAGGCTTTGTTTGAATACATTCCGTCTTGACCGAAAGGTATTTCTCTTAAAAGATAATATCTTACCGCATCAACGGAATATCTTTCGCTAAGCAAAAACGGGTCGATTATATTGCCTTTACTTTTGCTTATTTTATCACTATCTAGCATCAACCAACCATGTCCGTAAACTTTTTTAGGCAATGGCAAATCAAGTGCCATTAAAATTGCAGGCCAAATAATGCTGTGGAAACGTACAATTTCCTTACCAATCATGTGCAAATCAGCAGGCCAATACTTTTTGAACAACTCTTCATTTTCCGAGCCGTAACCCAATGCAGTAATATAGTTGGTTAGTGCATCAATCCATACATAAACTACGTGTTTAGGGTCAAAAGGCACTTGCACTCCCCATTGGAAAGATGTTCTTGACACACACAAATCTTGCAACCCCGGTTTTAAAAAGTTATTTATCATTTCTTTTTGTCTTGTTGCAGGTTGCAAAAAGTCGGTATTTTCCTCGAGCAACTTTATTAGTCTGTCTTGATATTTTGACAAACGGAAGAAGTAGCTTTCTTCTTTCATCAATTCTACAGGCCTGCCGCAATCAGGACATTTGCCGTCAACAAGTTGGGACTCCGTCCAAAAAGACTCACAAGGCGTGCAATACAATCCCTCGTAAGAACTTTTGTAAATATCCCCTTGCTCATAAAGTTTGGTAAATATTTTTTGTACCGCTTTTTCGTGATAATCATCGGTAGTACGTATAAATTTATCGTAGCTAATATCAAGCAATTTCCACAAATCTTTCAAATCGCCTACAACTTTGTCTATATATTCCTTAGTAGGGGTATTATGCTCTGCCGCTACCTTTTCGATTTTTTGACCGTGCTCGTCAGTTCCTGTCAAATAAAAAACGTCTTTACCTTGCATTCGTTTAAATCTTGCGATTGCATCGCAAATTACAGTTGTGTAGCAAGTCCCCAAATGCCACTTACCGCTAGGGTAATAAATAGGGGTAGTAATATAATATTTATCTGACATATATATCTCCTTCGCTATACGAATGAGTATAGCTTTAGTTATTTTTTTGTTTTTCATATTGCAAGCTATTTTTTACAGGCAAAAATTGCTTATTTGACATTTTAATAGCTGCTATACTTTTCTATTTTAACACCTAATAATAAAAAAGTAAATAGTTTTAATGTCATTTAAAAGTCGCTTTGATTATATTTTTAAATTTTTTTATATTTTTATAATATAACTTGATAAATACATATAATTATGCTATTATTATACTAAGCAAAACCTAAGGAGAATTTTATGAAAAAGTTTTTTAGAGAATTTAAAACGTTTATCACTCGCGGCAATGTTATGGATATGGCAGTCGGTGTTATTATCGGTGGTGCTTTTACTGCAATCGTAACCGCTCTTACCAACAACATAATTCGTCCTTTTATAAATTGGATAGTTGCTGCTATTGTAGGAAATCCAAATGAGCCTATTTACACTATTCTTAAGGAAGTAAGGGACTCTGCGGGAAATATCGATCTTGCGGCATCTATTTATATAGATTGGGGTGCTTTAATCGGAGCGATTATCAATTTCCTTTTGATTGCTTTCATTTTGTTCCTAATCATAAAAACACTTAACACTTTTTCCGAAAACCAAAAGAAACTTAAAGATGGTATGAACACTCAAAAACAAGCTGTTAAGAAATATAAAGCAGAAGGCCTAAGCAGAAAAGAAGCTATTGCAAAATACAAAGCAGACTTAAAAGCTCAAGAGGAAGCTAAAGCACAAGCTGAGGCGGAAGCTCAAGAAAAAGCAAGAATCGCACAGGAAGAAAAAGAACTTGCAAACACTCGTTTGCTTGAAGAAATCAGAGATTTGTTGAAAAATAAAAATTAATCAGTTAAAAAACAAAATATAATACATTACCCTGCTAAAAGCATTTGTCATTTGGCAGGGTTTTTCATAAAAAAATTAAATAAAATATCAAAATTTATAAATGCAAACCTTTATATTTATTTTTATCTCAAAACATTCTATTATTGCCCTGCTAAAACTTTAACGATAAATTTTTAACAATAAGAATACCCACAAATGCACTATCATAAACTTTACTATGAACTGCATTTTTTTTATTATGACAACAAGCAGTATTGCACTTATGATATACAAATCTCCCGAGCTCGTTTTATCATCAATGATTAACGGGGCAAGCTCTGCAGTTACACTTGCAATAAGATTACTTGCAATATACAGCGTTTGGATAGCGGTAATGCGTATTATCGAAAAAAGCGGACTTGATAAAAAAGTTGCAAAAGTTTTATCCCCTATCGTAAAAAGACTTTTTAAAGGCGAATCGGATGAGGCACTAAGCAGTATAAGTATGAACTTTTCCGCAAATATGTTGGGCATAGGCTCGGTTGCAACTCCGCTTGGCATACAGGCGATTGAAAGGATGGATAAAGGCAGTCTTTATGCAAGCCACAATATAATACTTTTTGTAGTAATAAACTGCACGAGCTTGGAGCTTTTACCATCTACTATTTTGGGCATGCGAGCAAGTATGGGCAGTGTGAATCCCGCGGATATTATCTTGCCTACCTTATTATCCTCGCTAATATCCACTATTTGCGGTATATGCCTTTGTATGCTCTTCCGCAAATTCGGCAAAGAAAAGGTGTGATATGGCAAATTATATTATTCCCGTTTTATTTATCACAATCTTTGTTTACGCATTGCTCAAAAAAATCCCGTTGTACACTTGTTTTACCGATGGCATCAAATCCGCGTTAAGACTAGTTGCGGACATTTTTCCATTTATCGCCGCAATTTTTATTGCAGTGGAATTGCTAAACATAAGCGGACTTTCCGACTTGCTAACAAACTTAATGTCTCCTGTTTTCGGTTTTTTGGGTATACCCAAGGAACTTACCAAACTTATGATTTTAAGACCTTTGAGCGGCAACGGCAGTCTTGCCATTTTAGACGAAATATATTTAATGTACGGCGTAGACTCATATATCGCAAGATGCGGCTCAATTATCGCAGGTGCAGCAGAAACTATTTTTTACATAACAGCAGTATATTTTTCCACCACAAAAATAACAAAATTGAGGTATGCAATACCTGTCTCCTTGATAAGCACAATTATCGGTGCAATAGTAGGATGCCTACTTTGCAGAGTGCTTTAAACTTATATTAATCTTCACAAAAAACCGCCTAACAATAGGCGGTTTTTACTAGTTAGTATCGATTTTCGGCATGTATTTTTTTAATAAAACGCAAAATACTCAATTTTTCTTTTTGTCTACAATAGCAATTTGGTCATTCTTTAAAGCATCTAAAAATGCTTTTTCGTCTATCCTAAAAATATGTTTTCTGTTTATATTGCACACGACAACGACTTTTTTTTCTATCTTTTCGATATGCAAATCGCCTATGATTTCACCTTGGCAAACAGGACATTGTTTATCCAAAACAAGTTCAAAAATATGTCCGTCGATAAGTACTTCCGCAGGCTTTTTAAAACCGTATTTTTTGACCGTTATTTCGTTGTTTTTAAGGTCTTTAATGCCTTTAGTGTTATAAAATCTTTCTACTGCAAAGCCGAAAGCGGATATCATTGCAAACATAAAAATCAGCAAACATATAAATGCGACCATAGGTTTCGGGATAAGTAACTTTGCAACAAGCGCACCAACAAAAAATACTATCCCCAACAATATAGAGGCTATTGTAAGCATAATACTTTTTGAATAAAGCGATTGTTTGTCGCCTACCCTTTTTACACTTATATCGCTTAGCGCCCAAAAAGCACTGTCGACTATATCTTCGTCATAAACGGTTGCCTTTGTTTCCTGAATTTTGTCGTCAAGAGCAAGTTTGGAGAGTGGTACTTCCTTTTCCTTTTGAGGAATCAAAAAACCACAATACTTACAATATTTATCGTTTTCGTCAATCATTTGACCGCAATTTTTACACTTTATATCCATTTTAAATTCCTTTTTCCGTTTAAAATATTTTAGCATAAAAAGAATTTTTTTTCAAGCGTACACCACAAAAAAAATCCGACAAGGCTTTAAAACCTTGTCGGTATATTGAAAAATGTCAAAGATTTTTCCGAAAATAAATATGCTTTATTTAATTAAAATTCTTCGGAATTTGACATTTCATGGCTCTCATGGCGTTCTCTGCCCATAACACTTTCAGGTGCATTGATTCTTCTGCCACTGAATTTGTTATATGCTAGATAGAATACTAACCATAAACCTGCAACACCTACGATACCGTATAAAATTCGTGCACCGATATATGCGTTTGATGTGAAAATCCAATTAATAAAGTTAAAATCAAACACACCAACTGAAAACCAATTAAATGCACCAATTATCATTAATATCATTGCTATTACTGTAATCATTTTTCCCTCCTTGTAACACTGTTACAACATTATTATCTTGCAAAATTGTCAAATTATACGCAATAAATACAAAAATTCTTTCAAATACCTTGTGTTTATTTTTATTATATGTTACAATAATTACAAACTCATTACTATTGGAGAAAGAGGTATGAAAGCGATTGTTTCAGTAATTGGTAAGGACAAAAAAGGTATTATTGCTAAGGTAAGCAATATTTTATATGAGAACGATATTAATATCGAAGATATCTCTCAAACTATTATGCAAGATTATTTTACTATGATTATGATGGTATCTATCAGCGCTAACAGCGACGTTACCAAACTAAGCGATATTTTGACAAAAACAGGCGAGGAGCTTGGCGTTACCATACGCGTTCAACACGAAGATATTTTTAATGCAATGCACAAACTTTAATTAGAGGTTTAAAAATGATAAATAACAAAGAAATTTTTGAAACTATACAAATGATTAATCAACAACATTTGGATGTGCGTACCACTACTTTGGGTATTTCACTTTTGGATTGCATTTGCGACAGTCCTAAACGCACTGCCGAAAAAGTATACGATAAAATTACTAAAAGCGCCAAAAATCTTGTTAAAACAGCAAACGATTTGGCTAGCGAACTTGGTATTCCTATCGTTAACAAACGCGTGAGCGTTACTCCCGTAAGCCTTATTACCGCAAACAATGGCGGTCATTTGGAGGTTATCCGTGCGTTGGACAAGGCTGCCAACGAAATAGGTATCGACTTTTTGGGCGGCTACTCTGCTTTAGTGCACAAAGGCATGACCGAGTACGAAAAACAATTTATTATGTCTATCCCCGAGGCACTTGCAACAACGGGCAAAGTTTGCTCTTCCGTAAATGTCGGCTCTACTAAAACGGGTATCAATATGGATGCAGTTGCTCTAATGGGTAAAATAATTCGCGAATGTGCAGAAAAAACTGCAGATAAAGACAGCTTGGCTTGTGCTAAACTTGTTGTATTTTGCAACGCGGTGGAAGATAATCCATTTATGGCAGGTGCTTTCCACGGTGTAGGCGAAAATGATTTGACTTTGAATGTAGGTGTTAGCGGTCCGGGCGTTGTAAAACACGCTTTGGAAAGTGTAAACGGAGACCTTGTTCAAGTGGCTGAAAAAATTAAGGAAACCGCTTTCAAAATTACGCGCGTAGGCTCTCTTGTTTGCCGCGAGACTGCAAAAAGGCTTGGTGTTAATTGCGGTATTGTGGACTTGTCACTTGCCCCTACTCCTGTTATGGGCGACAGTGTTGCACACATTTTGGAGGAAATCGGTTTGGAAAGTGTGGGTGCTTGCGGTACTACTGCTTGCCTTGCAATGCTTAACGATGCCGTTAAAAAAGGCGGTATAATGGCAAGCTCAGCAGTTGGCGGACTATCGGGTGCTTTCATCCCTGTCAGTGAGGATGCGGGCATGATTCGTGCAACAGAATGTGGCGACTTGAATATCGAAAAGTTAGAGGCAATGACTTGCGTATGTTCGGTAGGTTTGGATATGATTGCAATTCCTGGTGACACACCTGCGGAAGTTATAAGCGGTATTATTGCAGATGAGTCGGCAATCGGTATGGTAAATATGAAAACTACTGCTGTCAGAGTTATCCCTGTTATCGGCAAAGGTGTGGGCGACTATGCAGAGTTCGGCGGACTTTTGGGACACGCTCCTATTATAGCAGTTAACAAAAATTCTCCTTTAAAATTTATACAAAGGGGTGGCAGAATCCCTGCTCCGCTACACAGTTTGAAAAACTGATAAAAAGGTATTACCATGGACGAATTAAACCAAAATATACAAAATAGTAACGATTTTCAAAAGGAAAAAGTACAAACAACGAGTAACGAAGATAATAACGCTACTATTTGCGATACACAAACTGATAGCGAAAGTGCAAATAATGATATAAATCTTAAAAATGAAATTATAGGCGCAAAAGATACTACTATTGCGGTTGAAAATACAAATGAGCAAATGAACAAAAACTGCTCTTTAAGCCATAAAAAAGATGAAAAATTGAAAAATATTTCTTATGCGTCAATTCCTTTTATTTTGGCTGCAATAATTATATCACTATTCAATATGGGCAAAGTTAGACAGCCTTTAAGCTTTTTGTTGCTTTCTATTGGACTAGTTGTACTAGGCATTACTTATTTTATAAGAAGCAAATTTATATCAAGCAGTTGCAGTTGTAAAGACTGCTTACACCAAAGCAAAAACTGCATGAAATATGGTATACTTTACAGCATTGCTGCTTTGGGACCTTTAGGTGCATTTATATATTATATGGTTATTTAAGGTTGTGGCTTACAACCTTTTTTAATAAAATTTTTACTTATACAAATACTATTAACATACCAAGGTAAATCTTATACAAGGAGCGGGAAAAATGAAAATTTGGGCAAGACTTATGATTGACGGAAAAAATGTTAAAGATACCCTATATCAAGATAATAAGTCTTTAACTTATGAAAGCTATGAAAATATGTTGCGAAATATTGCCGATTTGCTTGATATTTCCTCCCCTGTTACAATGAACATTCACTTTAAACATTTTAAGGAGTTTAATATCCACCGCTTTAAACCGGATGATTTTGTGGAAAGCTTTGAATACGACTCTATGGAAATTGAATGTTACGAATAAATAATAATTCTAAACCTATTATGAGTCACCGAAACATACGGTGGCTTTTTGAGTAAAAAATAACAAGCCTGTAAGTTTACGGCTTGTTATTTTTAATATATTTTATTTATTCTTCATATATAAACTGTACGTATACAAAAGTTGTCTCGTCCTCATCAAGCACCATTGACAATAATAATGTATCGTAATCTGCGAATCCTTCCAATTCTGTATTAAATACTCCGTCAATACTCTCTCCAATATACACAGTTGTAGTTTGCTCTAATAAATTGGTTTTTTGTTTATATTCATACTGCACTACTCTGCCGTCGGCAAACACTTGTTCCAAAATTCCGTTCGACTTAAATGTCAAGCTGGAATTTGAATATTCAGTATAAATCGCATCCACATAAGCCTGTACTTCTTGTATGGTCAATATAGGATTATCTGTTATATCCCCGTTTATGTTGTTATCCTCTGACGGATAGACCATAATGTTTAAATCAACAGCCGAAATATCAAACTTAAATGTTTTACCTACAACGGATAATGTCGGTGTTTTGGGATTTGTATTAGGCTTTTGCTCTTGGTCGGTAAATTCGTTTCCGTTTTTATCCGCAGGGGTGTTATCTGTATTATTATCCGGAATTATAAAGTTACCACAAGCGGACAATGACAATACTGCGATTATCAATACTGCAATTACTAAAATTAAAATCGATTTTCTTTTCATAGTAGCACCTACTTTTTTAACTATTTATATTTTACTACTTTTATTAAATAATTGTCAAGTTTGAATTTTTTCGCCCTTCAATTTTACTAATTATGATAAGTCTAGGGCAATTTTTATAAAAAATAGTTTAATATTGCAAGACACTAAATGTCTAACTTTAAATATACTCGCAAATAAGGTCTCCTGCCTCACTACATTTTACCAATGTATTATCTGCTTTCATGATATCCTGTGTGCGATATCCGTTTTTCAAAAACAAATCTATTGCTTTTTCTACACTTGCAGCTTCCTTTTCCAAATCAAAGGAATGTCTTAGCATCATGGCAACACTCAAAATCATACCGATTGGGTTTGCTATATCCTTACCTGCAATATCAGGTGCCGAGCCGTGAATTGCCTCGTAAAATCCTCTTTTACCATCGCCCAAAGATGCAGAGCCGCTCATACCGATAGACCCAATCAATGCACTTGCCTCGTCGCTCAAAATGTCACCGAACATATTTTCAGTCAAAATAACATCGATTTTTGACGGTTTTTTGATTAATTGCATTGCACAATTATCAACATACATATATGATACATTAACAGTAGGATAGTTTTTTGCCATTTCTTCCACAACGCTACGCCACAATTTAGATGTTGCAAGCACATTTGCCTTATCAACCAAAAGCAAACTGCCGCTCCTTTTTTCCGCCAATTCAAAAGCCACTTTGCTTACACGTTTTATTTCCTCTTCGGTATACTTCATAATGTCGGTTGCAACTTGTTCGCCATTTTCAATACTTTGACTATGCTCCCCAAAATATACTCCGCTTACAAGTTCACGCACTATCATTATATCAATGCCGTCACCTACAATTTCCTCCTTAAGCGGGCTATCCAACCCCGCATATAACTTTTGCGGACGAAGATTTGCATAAACTTGCATTGCCTTACGAATCCCCAGCAAAGCCTTTTCCGGTCTGTTGTTTGCAGGCTCGCTATCCCATTTATTGCCACCTACCGCACCCAACAATGTGCTATCCGTATTAAGTACCGCATTTAAAGTTTCGTCAGGCAAGCACTTTCCTGTTTTATCAATGGCACATCCTCCTGCCAAACAATATTGATAATCAAATTTATGATTAAACTTTAAAGCAACTTTATTTAATACTTTGATTGCTTGAGCCATTACTTCGGGGCCTATACCATCGCCCTCTATAACACAAATATTTTTTTGCATAATTATTTACCGCCTAACTGTTTTTTTACGCTGTTAATATATCCGTTATTTTTTATTATGTTTTGGATAAACTCCGGGAATGGTTGTACTTGTGCACTCCACCCTTGTGTTTTATTGCAAATTAAGCCATTATCCAAATCCACTTGCACCATATCGCCGTTATTTATTTTGTCTGCCATATCGCACTCCACAATCGCAAGTCCGATATTTATACTATTACGATAAAAGATTCTTGCAAAAGATTTTGCAATAACAATGCTCACTCCGCTTGCTTTAATTGCAATAGGGGCATGTTCTCTCGATGAGCCGCAACCAAAGTTATTACCGCCGACAATAATATCCCCTTCTTTCACTTTGCTTGCAAAATCTTTATCTATATCTTCCATACAATGAGCTGCAAGTTCCTTATGGTCTTGAGTATTAAGATATCTTGCGGGTATAATTACATCCGTATCCACATTATCGCCGTATTTAAAAACTTTTCCTTCAACTATCATATCAAATATCCTCCGGTGTTGCCAATCTGCCCAAAATAGCGCTTGCAGCAGCTACTGCAGGGCTGGCAAGATAAATTTCACTATCAATATGTCCCATTCTGCCTACAAAATTTCTGTTAGTAGTGGAAACGCATCTCTCCCCTTTTGCAAGTATACCCATAAAGCCGCCCAAGCAAGGACCGCAAGTAGGAGTACTAATTACTGCTCCTGCTTTTATAAAAATCTCTGCCAATCCATTTTGTATACATTTTAAATAAATATCTTGAGTTGCAGGTATTATCACGCATTTTAAACCGTTTGCAACTTTTCTTCCCTTTAAAATTTCACTCGCGGCTAGCATATCTTCGTATCTGCCGTTTGTACATGAGCCAATAACTACTTGGTCGATAGGAATATTTCCCCACTCCTCTTTCTTTTTTATATTTTCCGGCAAATGAGGGAATGCTACTGTATAATCTATCTCCGACAAATCAATAGTATAAGTCTTGTAATACTCTGCATCGCTGTCCGCCGTTACAACATTATACGGCATTGTGCAATGCTCTTTTAAATATGCATGAGTAATCTCGTCAACTTCGAAAATACCATTTTTGGCACCAGCTTCTACCGCCATATTGGCAATGGTAAACCTATCTGCCATATTAAGATATTTTACTCCCTCTCCTACAAATTCCATACTGCAATATCTTGCACCTTCTACACCTATTTTACCTATTATGTGCAAAATAATATCCTTACCGCAAATACCTTTTTTAGGTTTTCCCACAAGTTCGAACTTAATGCTTTTTGGTACTTTAAACCAGCTTTGTCCTGTACGCATAGCTACAGCAAAATCCGTAGAGCCGACACCGCTTGAAAAAGCTCCTATCGCACCGTAAGTACAAGTATGAGAGTCCGCACCGATAATCATATCTCCCGCTTTTACAAGCCCTTTTTCCGGCAAAAACGCATGTTCTATACCCGATACTCCGATATCGTAAAAGTGTTTAATACCGATTTTTGACGCAAATTCTTTTGTTTTTTGTACTTGCATTGCAGACTTAATATCTTTACAAGGAACAAAATGGTCCATTATCAATGCTATTTTTTCCTTATCAAAAACTTTATCAAAACCCGCTTTTACAAACTCATCTATTGCAAGAGGAGCGGTTATATCGTTTGCCAAAATCATATCCAAATCTGCCATAACAAGCATACCTGCTTGCACAAAATCTTTGCCACAATGCTTGGCAATTATTTTTTCCGTCATTGTCATTCCTTTCATACGCTTGCCTCCTTATTGCTTCTGTTAATTGCAGAAAGTAATGCTTTGATTGATGAACTTGCGATATCCTCATCTTCGCCTACACCCCAAATCTTTTTGCCGTTTACGCTAATGCTAACATAAGATATCGCCAATGAATTGGAGCCGACTTCTTTTGCATGTTCTTTATAGTCGGTCAATATATAGTGATATCCAAGACAATTTTTTATTGCGTTTGAAACACTATCTAACATACCATTACCGCTACCTTTCAATTTTACAGTTGTATCGCCGTTTTGTACTTCTAATACAACATTATAATAATTATTATCTCTCTTAAAACTATATTCGTTTAATTTAATAGGATTATCCAAATTTATATATTCGTTACGGAATATATCCAAAACCTCATCGTTTTGCAATTCCTTATGTAAGTTGTCGCTAAATCCTTTAACAGTATAGCCCAACTCTTCACGCATACCGATAGGAATTTCATAGCCAAACGCACTCTCAAGCAAATAACTTACACCGCCTTTGCCCGACTGACTGTTAATACGTATTACGTCAGCCATATATTCCTTACCGACATCCTTAGGGTCGATGGCAAGATAAGGCACATTCCAATACTTGTCATTTCCGTTTGCTCTGTATGCCATACCTTTTGCGATAGCATCTTGGTGCGAGCCACTAAATGCAGCATATACCAATTCTCCCACATACGGCTGTCTAGGCGGTACTTTCATTTGAGTAAGTTTTTCGTATAACTTGATGATTTTAGGCATATTTTCAAAATTCAATTTTGGGTCAACACCATGCGAATACAAGTTCATTGCAAAAGTAATAATGTCGCCATTGCCTGTCCTTTCGCCGTTACCAAACAAAGTGCCCTCAATCCTATCTCCGCCCGCAAGCAAGCCAAGCTCTCCGTCAGCGATAGCAGTACCTCTATCATTGTGAGGGTGCAAGGAAATCACTACATTTTCCCTATAGTTTATATTTTTACTCATATACTCAACTTGATTTGCGTAAATGTGCGGCATACTTAACTCTACCGTAACAGGCAAATTTATTATTACTTTATTGTCTTTAGATGGCTTAAATACTTCTAAAACACTATTTACAACCTGCAAAGCATAATCTGGCTCTGTGCCTGTAAAGCTTTCGGGAGAATACTCGAACGTTACTTTGCCATCAAAATCTTTAGCTTTTTGGACAGCATATTGTGCACCGCTTACTGCCAAATCGATTATCTCCTGTTTAGACTTTTTAAACACTTGCTCACGTTGTGCCAAAGATGTACTGTTATATAAATGGCAAATTACTTTTTTTGCACCGCGCAAACTATCAAAAGTTTTATCTATAATATGTGGTCTTGCTTGGGTTAATACCTGTATGGTTACATCGTCGGGTATCAAATTGTTTTCTATCAAAGCACGCAAAAAGTCATACTCCGTCTGCGACGCAGCAGGAAAACCGACTTCTATTTCTTTAAAGCCTATCTCGCACAGTGCTTTAAAAAACTCCAACTTTTGTTCCAAGTTCATTGGTGTTATAAGTGCTTGATTTCCGTCACGCAAATCCACACTACACCATATAGGAGCTTTATCTACATACTCCCTTTTTACCCAATCGAAATTGTCCCCTGCCGGCATAAAATATCCGCGTTTGTATTTTGTAAAATCCATTTTTATCTCCTAAATACAATAAAACTCTTAAAAATATATTAGCTTATTTTATCAAAAAAATTATAAATTGTCAATATTACCTATGTTTATTTTTTATTAAAGATAATATTTTAAGCAATATTTGGCTAAAAGGTTTTTATCATCATTTGCATAATAATTGCGACCTAAGTACTAAACTTAGGTCGCAAAAAAATGCCGATTGCAACATTTACATACGATTTTTGACAGGTTTTTTATTATTTTAATATAAAATAAATAGTCCTAACTAGTTATAATTTAGTCATATTTTATAAATCTTTAAAACAAAGATTTATTTATTTGCACATCTTCGCTGTCAGTCTTTTTCTTGCGTTTAATAAGTGCATATATCGCTATATGACAAATCATACAAAGACATGGCAAACAAGCAATTATCAAAAACATTTTAGATAAAGATAATTTATCCGCAATATTTCCCGCTATCGCACCAAACATAGATGCTCCGACATCTCCAAAAACGGCAAGTGTGCTGAATATCCAAGCCCCTGCTTTAGGAAAAGCTTCGCCCGCAATAGAGATAACACCCGGCCAACACATACTGCTAAACAAACCGACCAATATACAAAGCACCAATGATAATATCGTATTAATCTCCAAACCAATTAAAAGGTATGCGATAAATGCTAAAAAGCAAGAGACTATCAATACCATATTAAGGTTTATTTTGTGTCCGAAAAAGCCAAAAATCAATCTGCCCGCACCAAGCATAACAGCAAACAACAACATTCCAATCATATCAGACATTAGTTTGCTTACACCCAAATTAAGCTCGCAGAAAGTGGAAACATATTGATTCATAATTATTTCCACCCCCGCACCGACTATAATTGCGATGCAACATAAAATATAAATAGGCGATTTTGCGACTTTAAAACTCGATTGACCTTTGCTTTCGGTACTCCTCTGCTCTACGATTTTTACCGGTATAAACTGAATAGTATTTAACACGGGAACAACTGCCAAAGCCCCGATTATATACATCCAATTTTCCGCTCCAAAATAGTTTAGGCACAACGCTATAAATACTATACTGACTGCTTGCCACCAAGCGTAAAAGGAATGTAACAGGCTCATTGCTGCCTTTTTGTTTTTAAATGTATCGGGTATTGTATCCACTATCGGGCTTAACACCACTTCCAACATACCGCTTGCAAACGAAAATACTATCGTGGACAGCACCATTGGCACAAATATGTTGGACGGCATTATTTTTGGCGACATGCAGTAAAGCACCATACCGATAAAACCCAATAAATTAGCAATATAAACAAGATTTTTATATTTAACTTTATCTATAATAAACGTAAGTAAAACATCCGCCAATATTTGAGTACCAAAGTTTATACCGACAAGTATGCCCATTTGCCCAAGCGTAAGACCGTACAAACTCATAAATGGTACCATAAGCAAAGCAGTCATATTAGCATATATCGCCTGACTTGCATTGGCTGTGCAACTAGCTATAAGTATTCTGTTATAATTGTTTCTCATTTTTTACCACTCCAACTGCCGTTATCAAAAAATAATCGACAATCAATTTTATTTGTCCATGTATACTTAAAATTAAATAAAACATAGACTATGTACATTGACTTTTATACGGTAAGTTAAAAAGTTTTATCGCCTCAAATTATTATACGCAAAACAAATATTAAAAGTTGAATAAATTTCGGCTTAAATATTAAACAAATTTTAATGTGTTGCCTATTAATATTAATAAGCAACCTCATTAACAAATTAATTATAACATATCATTACAATGCCTTACAAGTATATTATTGCGACACTTTAATCATTTTGTATACAAATTCATAATCGCATTTTTTTGATTACTTGACAGCGTTTTAAAAAACTCCAAAGCCTGTTTATCTTGCTTATAAGCATTTATATCGTAATAAAAAAACTCCTCGGGAGTGCTTCCGCAAACCTCAATAATATCCAACCAAATCGAAAGAGACGGCTCGAAAGTAGTTTTTTCGCTCTCCAACAAACGTATATAACTTGCATTTTTGCCAATAGTCAAGCTCAATGCCCTTGCCGACAAATTTGCTCTTGTTCTTATAATTCCAATTTTAACAAATTCTTTTACTACAACTAACGGTTATTTATATAAAACTAATTTTGACAACAAAAAACCTCCTTAATATTTGTATAAATACAGTTTAAACACATCTATTTAATTAAGGAGAATTATTATTATAGTTATTTAATTTATAATTTTTTTCATACATAACTATTTTGTTTAAAATACAATAGCGGGAAGTATATTCCCGCTATTTGCTTAGTAACACAATTATTTAATTATACCATCTCGATGATAACCATTTCTGCTGCGTCGCCACGTCTTGCACCTAGTTTAATGATTCTGGTATATCCGCCGCCTTGACCTAGCTCTTCTTTTCTACCTGCATACTTTGGAGCATACTCGTTAAACACTTTCTCGATTAGTGGGTGTTTAATGTCACGAGTTCTTTCTTTATAAGCAGTTTTAGACTCTTTTTCGCCTTGAGCTTCTTTAATGTCACGCAAGAAAGACATCATTTGTCTTCTAGCATTCAATTTCTTTTTGCCGTCATTTTTAAATTCTACAGCAACTTTTTCGCCTTTAGCATTAGTTTTAGTCTTTGTAGTAGTAACTATATCATCATAACTCTTAACGCCTAGAGTAACCATTTTTTCTGCAAGTCTTTTAACTTCTTTAGCTCTATCAACAGTAGTCTCAATGCGACCATACCATAATAGTTCAGAAACTTGGTTACGCAACAAATGCATTCTTTGGTCAGTACGTTTTCCTAGTTTTCTTGCCATTTTTTTATCTCCTTACTCGTCCTTACTTTGTAGTTCAAACCCTAATTCATGAATCTTCTTCATAACTTCGTCTAAAGATTTTTTACCAAGGTTTCTAACCTTTAGCATATCGTCTTCCGACTTTTGAATCAAGTCTTGAACAGTATTGATGCCCGCTCTCTTCAAGCAGTTGTATGA
Organism: uncultured Clostridia bacterium; assembly: GCA_947646415.1. Lineage (GTDB taxonomy): Bacteria > Bacillota > Clostridia > Christensenellales > UBA3700 > MGBC100798. The sequence goes on from CANSGN010000006.1 coordinate 39,548, forward strand.
CCTTACTGACAAATCCAAATCGTCGATAGCCATTTCTAATACTTTAGTTTGTTTTTCGTCATCTTGTTTTAATAGGTTTCTATCAGCCATATTATCTACAAGTCCGATAAACAAGCTCAATAAATCATTAATGATTTTCGCACTCAAGCTAATAACTTCGTGAGGCGAAGCTGTGCCATCTGTTACAACATCTATTGTCAATTTGTCATAGTTTATGTCTTGACCGACACGTGCCGGCTCAACAAAATAACTTGCTCTTTCAACAGGAGTATAGATAGAATCAACAGGTATGTAACCTAAAGGTTGTTCATCATCTTTATTCATGTTAGCAGAAACATAACCTCTACCGACTCCAACATTAATCTCCATATCAAGTTTTGCACCGTTTTCCAATGTGCAAATATACATTTCAGGATTTAAAATATCAATATCCGAACTGTGCTCGATATCTCCGGCAGTTACAACGCCTGGGGTTTCCTTTTTGATATGCATTAATTGTTTGAAATCTTTGTCTTCTGTATGAGCCTTAATTGCAAGTCCTTTGATATTCAAAATAATCTCGGAAACATCTTCCTTAACGCCCGGAATAGTAGAAAACTCGTGTTTTACACCATCTATACGAACACCAACCGGTGCAGCACCGGGAAGTGAACCTAAAAGCACACGACGAAGTGCATTGCCTAGTGTAGTACCAAAACTTCTCTCAAGAGGCTCTACTACAAAACGCGCCTCTCTGCCACTAATTTCTTCTGCACATTCAATCTTTGGCTTAGTAATTTCTATCATTAAATCATCCTCCTATTTTGGATTTAATCTTACTTAGAATACAACTCGACAATCAAGTGCTCTTCTACAGCAATGTCTAGTCCTTCTCTTGTAGGAAGTTCCAAAACTTTACCGCTTAAAGTAGCATTGTCAAACTCCAACCAACTTGGTAGATTTTCAGTTTTGCCGGCTTTGATGTCAGCAAACAATGTTTTGTCTACCTTGTTTTCTTTAACAGCGATGATATCGCCTGCTTTTACTAAATAAGATGGAATGTTAACTCTTGAACCATTAACAGTAATGTGTCCGTGGTTAACGATTTGTCTTGCATGAGCACGGCTCAAACCAAGTCCTAGTCTAAATACAACATTGTCCAATCTTCTTTCAAGAAGAACTAACATGTTGTCACCGGTAATACCACGCATTTTTTCAGCCATATCATAGTAGCCTCTAAATTGCTTTTCGCATAGACCGTAAATTCTCTTAGTTTTTTGCTTTTCACGCAACTGTATGCTATATCCTGTAGGTTTCTTTCTGGATGTACCATGTTGACCTGGAGCGGTAGGACGCTTTACAACAGCACACTTATCGGAATAACATTTATCGCCTTTTAGATATAATTTGCATCCTTCTCTTCTGCACAAACGGCAGTCAGCACCTGTATATTTAGCCATTTCTCTACCTCCTATAATCTTCTGCGTTTTGGTGGACGGCATCCATTGTGTGGGATTGGTGAAACATCTTTAATCATTGTAACAGCAATGTCCACAACTTGCAAAGCACGAATAGCAGACTCACGACCTGCACCCGGACCTTTTACATACACTTCAACACTCTTCAATCCTGTCAAGTCTTTTGCAATTTTAGCTGCATCTTCTGCAACCATTTGAGCTGCAAATGGAGTGCTCTTTTTAGAGCCTCTTAAGCCCAACTTACCTGAACTTGACCAAGAAATTGTATTTCCTTTTTCATCAGTAAAGGTAACAAGAGTGTTATTGAAAGATGATTGAATATAACAACGACCTTTATCAACGCGCTTAACGTCACGTCTTTTTCTTACTACTTTTTTATTAGCAGCCATTTCTTATTACCTCCTTATTTCTTCTTACGGCTAACAGTCTTCTTAGGACCTTTACGAGTACGAGCATTTTGCTTAGTACTTTGTCCTCTAACCGGTAAACCTTTACGGTGTCTAACACCACGATAGCAACCAATTTCCATTAGTCGCTTAATGTTCAACTTTACTTCTCTTCTTAAATCACCCTCAACAGAAAGGTTTTTTTCGATGTAATCACGAATCGCACTTACTTCTTCTTCTGTCAAATCTTTAACTCTTTTGTCCGGATTGATGCCGGATTCAGCCAAAATTTTGTTAGAAGTAACTCTACCTATACCATAGATATAAGTAAGACCGATTTCTACTCTTTTCTCACGCGGCAAATCTACGCCTGCAATACGAGCCATTCCTCTACCTCCAAATTAATAAAAAAATATTAAATAATACTTTATTCAACGCATCAATAGGAGAAAAGATTGCCCGATAATTTGGAATGAGACATCTCTTCAGCCGCTCCTTTTAGCGTAAAATTAACATATAATGTATGTATTCGTTTTGCTTGCACAAAACAAAAACTAACGTTTTAGCATTTTTGAAACGCTTACAACATTGAAATACTTCGTAAAAATGACCTTACAAATAATCATTTTTATTCGCATTATAAAAGCACTATTGCAAGTATATATTATATCATACCCGCAATAATTAATCAAGCAAATTTTAACTAATTTTTACAAAAATTAGCCTTGTTTTTGCTTATGTTTCTTGTATTTGCTGCAAATAACCATTACTTGACCATTTCTTTTGATTACTCTGCATTTATCGCACATTGGCTTAACTGATGGTCTAACTTTCATTGTTTTATCCTCCAACTAATTCTTATTACGCCATACTATTCTACCTTTTGTCAAATCGTACGGACTAAGTTCCACTTTTACTGTATCGCCTTCCAAAATTTTAATGTAGTTTTTTCTTAGTTTACCCGACAAATAAGTTGTAATCACAAATCCGTTTGTAAGCTCAACCTTAAAATTCGTATTAGGTAAAACCTCAACTACTTTTCCCTCGGCTTCTATTACATCTTCCTTAGACATAATACCCTCCATTATTATTTTAACACTTCTTTAAGTGCTGTTTGAATGTTTTTGTTGTGAATCACTTTGTTTCCATTTAACTTTTCCGCAATATCTTCAACTACTAAAAATGTATCTTTAATATGTTTAATCTTCTTGCGTTTAGGCTTTTCCAACGGTCTTGTTTTGCCGTCGCAAATTTTTACATACTCAGTGTTTTCCAACTCAACTACCACAAAATAATTGCCACTATCATGTCCTGCAGTAGACAATACCACCGAACCGACTTTGATATTGTTTTGCATAACAACTCCTATAACGATAATATTTCATAACCGTCTTCGGTTATTAGCACGGTGTTTTCGTAATGCGCGGAATACCCGTCGTCATCTGTCACAACCGTCCAACCATCGTCGAGTGCAGAAACTTCATAAGTCCCTTCGTTTATCATAGGCTCGATAGCAAGCGTCATATTACGCTTTAATCTAAGACCTTTGCCTGCTTTTCCGTAATTAGGTACTTGCGGGTCTTCGTGCATATCTTTACCAATGCCGTGACCTACCAAATCCCTTACTACCGAAAAACCATTGCTTTCTGCTAAATTTTGTACGGCAGCACCTATATCTCCAAGCCTTGCACCCTCGCGAATAACTTTCATTGCTTCAAAAAAGCTTTGTTCTGTTACTTCGATAAGTTTTTTGTGCTTTTCGGATATTTCTCCCACAGCAAACGTCCTTGCTGCATCGCTCTGCCAGCCTTTATAAATTACACCACAATCAATCCCTATAATGTCGCCGCTAACAAGTTTTCTGTTTGAAGGAATACCGTGTACAACTTGTTCATTCACACTTGCACATATCGACCCCGGAAAACCGCCGTATCCCAAAAAGGAAGGTTTTGCACCGCGACTTATAATATAATCATGAGCCAACTTATCTAATTCTTTTGTAGTTACTCCGACTTTTACGTGTTCTTTTAGCATATTTAAAGTATCCCTTAAAATTTTGCCTGCCTCACGCATAAGCTCGATTTCACTATCACTTTTTATTGTAATCATCAATCACCTTGGAAATTTGTTCAAAAACTTCATTCAATGGCTTGCCACCATCCACATCGACTACTAAGTTTTTTGCTGTATAATAATCGATAAGCGGAGCTGTTTGATTTTCGTATACTTGCATACGCTCTTTTACAGTTTCTTCCTTATCGTCGTCACGTTGATAAAGTTTTGCACCGCATTTAGGGCAAGTATCGCCGATTCCCATACTGATATGATAACTTTCGCCGCAAGCACACATTCTTCTGCCTGTAATTCGGTTAACAATCAAGTCAGGGTCTACCGCAATGTTGATAACGCAATCAATACTTGCTACTTTATCCAAAGCTTCCGCTTGAGCGCAAGTCCTTGGGAACCCATCCAAAATATAACCATTTTTACAATCTGCTTGTTGCAATCTGTCTTTTACTATATTTATTACTACTTCGTCCGGTACCAACTGACCTGCATCGATATACGATTTTGCTTGTCTGCCAAGTTCAGTACCCTCTTTTATATTTTTTCTCAAAATATCGCCCGTTGAAATATGTGGCAAATTGTACTTATCACTGATTCTTGTAGCTTGAGTACCTTTTCCCGCACCGGGAGCACCTAGTAAAATTAATTTCATATTTACCTTCCAAAACTATTTGGATAATCGCTTTTATCCCAAAATATTCGTAAATCCGATAATAAACACAAATTCTCAGTTGTCGAACACAAATATCCGACAACTTAGAATTGAATTTTTTACTTCAAGAAACCTTTGTAAGTTTTCATCATTATTTGAGATTCCAACTGTTTGTTTGTCTCTAGCGCTACGCTTACAACGATTAGCAATCCTGTTGCACTGAAAGCATTTGTCAAGCCTAATTCGCTAGGGATTGCAGCTACCAAAATAGATGGTATCAATGCAATGATAGCTAGGAAAATAGCACCGAACAATGTTATTCTGTTATTGATTTTTGCAAGGTAATCGCTTGTTGGTTTACCCGGTCTTATACCAGGGATAAATCCGCCATATTGTTGTATATTCTTTGACACTTCAATAGGATTAAATTGAATTTGTGCATAGAAATATGAGAAGAACAATATCAAAAGTGTAATAACCACGATATATGCCCAGCTACCTACACCAAGGTATTTGCTATACCAACTATAAAAATCACTTTCAGGCCAAAAACTTGCAATCATTTGTGGGAACATCAAGAACGATGATGCAAAAATGATTGGCATAACGCCGGATGCGTTTACTTTCATAGGTATGTTAGAAGTTTGACCGCCGTACATTTTGTTACCTTTAACTTGTTTAGCATAACGAACAGGAATTCTTCTTTCTGCCATATCTACATAAACAATGAACAAGAACAACAAAATAACAAATACTATAAATCCGATAAAGTACCAAATACTACCCATTAGAGCAGATGTATCGCCACTTTGTCCTGCCATAGTTTTGATTGATTGGATAATTGAATTACCAATACCCGATAAGATACCGATAAAGATAATCAATGATGTACCATTGCCTATACCGTACTCGGTAATTCTCTCCCCTAACCACATAACAAATGTAGAGCCCGCTGTCAAAATAATAACGGTCATTATTCTTGTAAGCCATTGATTAGCAACACCATTGCCAAATAGACCAACAAAATTATCACCCCAACTCATTACAAAGCCAAAAGCTTGAACAACCGCCAAGCCGATAGCTACGTAACGGGTAATTTGAGTTATTTTCTTTCGTCCTTCTTCGCCTTCTTTGCTCATTCTTTCAAGTTTAGGAATAATGATTGTAATTAATTGCATTATAATGAATGAGTTAATAAACGGCATAATACCTAATGAGAAAAGTGTTCCTTGGCTACCAAAAGTACCGTTTATAGTAGCGATAATACCAAAGAAACTGCCTGCATCCAAATTAGAATTTGAGTTAATAGCGTTTACATCAAGACCCGGAATAGGAATAAATGCACCTAATCTGAATATAGCAAGCATCAATAGTGTAAGAAATATTCTTTTACGAATTTCTTTATCTCTAAAAGCATTTGCTATGGTTTTAAACATTATAGCACCTCAGCTTTGCCACCTGCTTTTTCAATTATTTCTGCAGCTGACTTAGTGAATTTTTTTGCTTGAACTGTTAATTTTTTAGTCAAAGTTCCGTTACCCAAAACTTTAAGACCATAATTTTCAACTTTGCTTAAAACACCAACTTTCAAAAGAAGTTCAGCGTTTACAACAGTACCGTCCTCAAATCTCTCTAAGTCCTTAACATTTACAACAGAATACTCTTTTGCAAAAATGTTAGTGAATCCTCTTTTAGGAACACGGCGGATTAAAGGCATTTGACCGCCTTCAAAGCCAGGGCGAACACCGCCGCCACTTCTAGCCCATTGACCTTTATGACCTTTACCGGAGGTTTTGCCTTTACCTGAGCCAATACCTCTACCAAGTCTTTTGCTCTCAGTTTTTGCCCCTTTAGCCGGAGCCAATTTTTGAATTTCCATCTTTTACCTCCGATTAAGCTTGCGCTTCAGCATCAGCTTTTGGAGCTTTTGCTTTTTTCGCACTCTTCTTTTCCTGTATTTCTTCAACTGAAATCAAGTGTTTAACCACTTTGATTTGACCTTGAAGACAAGGATTATCATTGTGAATTTTGCTAGAACCGATTTTTGAAAGTCCTAACGCCTCAATAGTTGCTTTTTGCTTTTTAAGGCTTCCGATAGTGCTTTTAATAAGCGTAATTTTTAATTGTTTAGCCATTATTTTGCCCTCCCGTTAGCGTTTAATTTCTTCAACTGTCTTACCGCGAAGACTAGCGATTTGCTCAGCTGTTCTTAGGCTCTTAAGACCTTCCATAACTGCTTTTACACAGTTGATTGGATTGTTTGTACCAATACTCTTAGTTCTGATATCCTTAACGCCTACAACCTCAAGTATTGAACGAACAGGACCGCCGGCGATAACACCGGTACCTTCTTCGGCAGGCATCATAACAACTTTACCGCTACCATACTCACCAATTACTTCGTGAGGGATAGTAGTACCGATTAATTTAATGTTAATCATATTGCGTTTAGCATCGGCAGTAGCTTTTTTGATTGCCTCTGGAACTTCGGCAGCTTTACCCATACCAATACCAACATTACCATTACCGTCACCAACTGCAACTAATGCAGAAAGACGCATTGTTCTACCACCTTTAACAACTTTAGTTACTCTGTTAACAGCGATAAGTTTATTTAGCATTCCGTCATCTTCTTTTTGGAATTTGCCTCTCTTTTCTGACTTTTCATTTCTCTCAGCCATTATCGTCTTCCTCCTTTTATAGTTTCAATCCGGCTTCTCTAGCACCGTCAGCTACGCTTTGTACGCGACCTGTATATAAGTATCCGCCTCTGTCAAAAACAACTTCGGTAATACCTTTGTCCAATGCCTTTTTAGCAGCTGTCTCGCCGACAAATTTAGCAGCTTCGACTTTAGTCATATCTTTAATTTTAGCTACAACATCCTTATCCAAAGTTGAGCAAGCTACCAAAGTATTTCCGGCAACGTCATCAATAAGTTGAACATAGATGTTATTAGTACTTCTATAAACATTAAAACGAGGACGCTCAGCTGTTCCTGACACTTTACCTCTTACTCTAGTGTGTCTTTTTTGTCTGATAGAATTTTTATCAATCTTCTTAATCATCTTCTACTCTCCTTACTTAGTGCTCTTCTTTGCTTCTTTTCTTGCAATAGTCTCGTCCTTATAACGAATACCATATACATGATAAGGGTCTGGCACTTTAATTACCTTAATATTAGCAGCAACTTGACCTACTTTTTCACGACTGATGCCTTTTACTACGATTTCATTGGCATTTGGTACTTCAAAAGTGATTCCGTCGCTCTCTACAACCTCAACAGGATGAGAGTAACCGCAGTTGATAACGATTTTGTTACCTTGTTTTACAACTTTGTAACCTACACCGTTTACGATAAGAGCTTTTTGGAAACCTTTAGTTACGCCCTCAACCATATTCGCAATAAGTTTACGATATAATCCGTGCATAGCTTTGTGTTCTTTTTGCTCGTCGTGTCTTGTTACGTGAACTTCTGTTCCCTCAACTGCAACACTAATATTTTTATCAACCTTTTGGCTTAATTCGCCTAGAGGTCCTTTTACTATAACTTCATTACTATCTGTAACATTTACAGTAACTCCAGCAGGAATTACAACAGGAAGTCTACCAATTCTTGACATTAAATTTACCTCCTATTACCAAATGTAGGCTAGAACTTCGCCACCGATGTGCTTTTCTCTAGCTTCTTTACAAGTCATAACGCCTTGAGATGTAGAAATAATAGCTATTCCTAGACCGCCCAAAACTTTAGGTAACTTGTCTGCTTCACAGTAAACTCTTAAGCCCGGCTTACTAATTCTTTTGATGTTAGTAATAACCTTTTCGCCCTTAGGACCATATTTAAGAGTTACTTTTATATCCTTTTGTACGCCGTCTTCAATCAATTCGTAAGCTTTAATGTAACCCTCATCCAAAAGAATTTGAGCAATGCTTGTCTTGATTTTTGAAGCAGGTACTTTTACTTCATCTTTTTTCGCAATCAACCCGTTACGAATACGAGTTAGCATATCAGCGATTGGGTCTGTAATATTCATATCCTATCTCCTCCTATTACCAACTTGCTTTCTTTACGCCGGGTATTTCGCCCTTATAAGCAAGTTCTCTGAAGCAAATTCTGCAAATGCCGTATTTTCTTAAAACTGCGTGTGGTCTTCCACAGATTTTACAACGAGTGTAAGCTCTTGTAGAATACTTAGGTGTGCGCTGTTGCTTATTTATCATAGCTTTTTTTGCCATTTGTCAATCCTCCTTACTTAGCGAAAGGCAAGCCCATTAGAGTTAACAACTCTTTTGCCTCTGCATCTGTTTGCGCTGTTGTTACAAAGCAAACGTCAAAACCTCTAATCTTCTCGATTTTATCATAACTGATTTCAGGGAAGATAAGTTGCTCTTTAACACCCATATTGTAGTTACCTCTGCCATCAAAAGAGTTTGCAGGGATACCTTTAAAGTCTCTTACTCTAGGAAGAGCGACAGATACGAATTTGTCAAAGAACTCATACATTCTTGTAGCTCTAAGTGTAACTTTTGCGCCGACAGTCATACCCTCACGAACTTTAAAGTTTGCAACGCTCTTTTTAGCTTTTGTAACCATAGGAGCTTGACCTGTGATTTGCTTTAACTCGTCAAGTGCGATTTGAACACTCTTTGCATTGTCTTTGATATCTCCAAGACCCATGTTGATAACTATCTTTTCAAGCTTTGGAACTTGGTTTACATTTTTGTAGCCGAACTTTTTGATTAAAGCAGGTACTACAACATTTACATAATTATCTTTAACTCTGTTTTTAATTTGATTAGCCACTGTTTAATCCTCCATTATTCAGCTTTTTCAGCATCAGCTGCTGCTGTGTCAGCTGCTTTCTTAGTTGCTTTTTTAGCGGTTGTAGCTTTCTTAGTTGCCTTTTTAGCAGCTTTAGTAGCTTTCTTCTCTAAAGAAGCGTTACATTTTTTGCAAAAACGGATTTTAACTTGTTTGCCGTCTACTTCTTCCATTCTGTGGCCGGCTTTAGTTGCCATACCGCATTCAGGACAAATAATCATTACATTACTTGCATCGATAGCAGCTTCCTTTTTAACGATACCGCCTTTTTCTTGTGCATTACGAGGTTTTACATAGTTGGTAGCAATGTTTAAGCCTTCAACAAGTACTCTGCCATTATCTACATCAACTTTAGTAATAATACCTGATTTACCTTTATCTTTTCCGGCAATAACCATAACGTTATCGCCTTTTTTAACATGTAAATTATTCATTGTATTCCCTCCAATTAAAGCACTTCGGGTGCAAGAGAAATAATTCTCATATAGTCTTTATCACGAAGTTCACGAGCGATAGGTCCAAAAATACGGGAGCCTTTAGGTTGTTTTTGGTTATCGATAATAACCGCTGCATTGTCGTCAAATCTAATGTGTGTACCGTCACTTCTTCTGATACCTTTTTTAGTTCTAACGATAACGGCTTTAACAACGTCACCCTTTTTTACTACGCCGCCCGGAGCAGCAGTTTGCACACTTGCAACGATAACATCGCCGATATTACCGTATCTACGGAATGAGCCGCCAAGTACTCTGATACATTTAATTTCTTTTGCGCCTGTATTATCAGCCACATTCAATTTACTCTCTGGAATTATCATACTGTACCTCCTTACTTAGCCTTTTCAATTACTTCAGCAAGTCTGAAATGCTTGTTTTTACTCATTGGACGAGTCTCTACGATAAGAACTTTATCGCCGATACCTGCCATATTATTCTCATCATGTGCCATAAACTTCTTAGTTTTATTAACAGTTTTTCCATATAGAGGATGCTTAACTTTTTGCACTACCGCAACAGTGATGGTTTTGTCCATCTTGTCGCTAACTACTAAGCCAACTCTACTCTTTCTAAGATTTCTTTCCATTTACTTATCCTCCAATTACTTAGCCTTTTTAGCAGATTTGCTGTTAGGCTCCGGTGAGATATTCAATTCTCTTTGACGAAGAACAGTCTTTACTCTTGCAATATCTTTCTTAACCAAGTTAAGTTGATTAGCGTTTTCAAGTTGACCGGTGGCATGCTTAAAACGAAGGTTAAATAACTCTTCTTTTAAAGAATCCAATTTTACTTCCAACTCTTTGTTTGTCATATCAAATAATTCTTTAGCCTTCATTAACACTCACCGCCTTCTTCTTTTTTAACAAATTTGCATTTAACAGGCAATTTGTGACTAGCAAGTCTGAATGCCTCTCTTGCAACTTCCTCAGGTACACCTGCCATTTCAAACATAACGCGACCTGGTTTAACAACTGCAACCCAATATTCTACAGAACCTTTACCTGAACCCATACGAGTTTCAGCAGGTTTCTTAGTGATAGGTTTGTGAGGGAAGATATTAATCCATACCTTACCGCCCCTCTTTACATAACGTGTCATAGCGATACGGGCAGCCTCAATTTGGTTAGAAGTAACCCAAGATGGCTCTAAGCTAACCAAACCGTACTCGCCGTAAGCAACTTGATTGCCTTTATTTGCAACACCTTTCATTCTACCACGGTGTACACGTCTTCTTTTAACTCTCTTAGGCATTAACATTACGCTTTACCTCCTTCCTTTTTGATACCGCGACCTAATACCTCGCCTTTGTAAATCCATACTTTAACACCGATAATACCGAATGTAGTATGAGCTTCTGCAGTAGCATAGTCGATATCTGCTCTTAGAGTTTGCAAAGGAATAGAACCTTCGTGATAACTCTCGGAACGTGCGATTTCAGCACCGTCCAATCTACCCGAACACATAGTTTTAATACCTTTAGCGCCGCCTTTCATAGCTCTTGAAATAGCTTGTTTCATAGTACGACGGAAAGCAGCTCTCTTTTCAAGTTGTGCTGCAATGCTTTCTGCAACTAATTGTGCATCAACGTCCGGACGATTAATCTCATATATATTGATATTGATTTGTTTGCCTGGAGCAATCTTTTTGATTTGCTCTTTCATTTGGTTTACACCTTCGCCACCTTTACCGATAAGAACGCCTGGCTTAGAAGTGTAAATGTTTACCATAACGATATCTGCAGCACTTGAAAGGATTCTTTCGATAGTGATTTTGCTGATACCACTTGTAAAATATGTCTTTTTGATGAAGTTTCTAATTTTTTGGTCCTCAATCAAATTTGCCGAAAAATTCTTTTTATCAGCATACCATTGAGCATCCCAACCTTTAATTATACCTACTCTAAGTCCGTGTGGATTAACTTTTTGTCCCATGGGATACCTCCTTACTCAGTAACCGTATCTAAGATAACGGTAATGTGGCTTGTACGCTTATTAATTCTGAAAGCTCTGCCTTGTGCACGTGGTTGAACTCTTTTAAGAATTGGACCGCCGTTTGCGAAACATTCTGCAATATACAAATCGTTTTTATTCATATTCAAGTTATTCTCGGCATTTGCAGCAGCAGAATTTACAAGCTTAATCAATGGCTCGCAAGCTGCTTTTCTTGTATTTTTAAGAATAGCGATTGCCTCTACATAACTTTTTCCGCGAATAACATCAAGTACGATTCTAACCTTATCAGGAGAAATTCTAACATATTTTGCAACTGCTCTTGGACGCTTATCAGCATTTAGAGCACGATTTTCAGATTTAGTTCTAACTCTTTTTGCCATTATAAATTACCTCCTAATTATCTACCACCGGTAGTTTTGCCGCCAGCATGACCTTTAAAAGTTCTTGTTGGAGCGAACTCACCTAGTTTGCAACCTACCATATCCTCTGTAATATATACAGGAACGTGTTTTCTACCATCATGAACAGCGATAGTGTGACCTACCATTTCAGGGAATATAGTTGATGACCTTGACCAAGTCTTGATAACAGCCTTTTTATTCTCATTGTTCATAGCAATTACTCTATTGATAAGCCTTTCTTCTACGAAAGGACCTTTTTTAACTGACCTACTCATTTCATATCCTCCGATTAGTTCACGCGTTTGATAATGAACTTATTAGTTCTGTTCTTTTTCTTTCTGGTCTTGTAACCAAGTGCAGGTTTACCCCAAGGAGTAACCGGGCTTGGCATACCGATTGGCGACTTACCTTCACCACCACCGTGAGGGTGGTCACAAGGGTTCATTACTACACCACGAACAGTTGGTTTAACGCCCATGTGACGATGTCTACCAGCTTTACCGATACTTACGATTTCGTGGTCTAGGTTACCAACTTGACCGATTGTTGCTCTGCAAGACAATAATACATATCTCATCTCGCCCGATGGCAATCTTAAAATAGCATATTTGTTTTCCTTTGCCATAAGTTGTGCTGCTTGACCTGCTGCTCTTGCGATTTGACCGCCTTTGCCAGGGTGCAACTCGATATTATGAAGCAATGTACCTACAGGGATATTCTCGATTGGTAAGCAGTTACCAACTTTGATTTCTGCATTCGCACCATTCATAACAACATCGCCTTTGTTCAAGCCAACAGGTGCTAAGATATAAGCTTTTGCACCGTCTGCATAATGCAATAATGCGATATTTGCTGTACGATTTGGGTCGTATTGAATTTCAGCAACTTTTGCAGGAATATTGTCTTTATTACGCTTAAAATCGATAATTCTGTATTTTTGTCTATTACCACCGCCAATGTGTCTGACAGTGATTCTACCGTTATTATTTCTACCGCCTGATTTGCTTTGAGTTTCAAGCAAACTTCTCTCTGGTTTTGTGCTTGTGATTTCGTCAAAAGCAGAAACACTCATAAAACGACGGGCAGGAGAAGTTGGTTTATATCTTTTAATAGCCATTATAATTACCTCCGCTCTTATGCCAAACTATCGAAGAATTCGATGCGTTTGCTGTTCTCAGTAAGTTGAACATAAGCCTTTTTGAAAGATGGTGTTCTTCCTTCACTTCTGCCCATTCTTTTAATTTTACCATCATAGTTTACTGTATTTACTTTAGCAACTTGAACTCCGAAAATCTCTTCAACAGCTTTTTTGATTTGAGTTTTAGTTGCTCTTTTGTCCACCTTAAAAGTGTACTTCATACCCTCGATGCCCTCATAACTTTTTTCAGTTAAGATAGGACTGATAATGATATCGTAAGCGTTCATTATGCGTACACCTCCTCAATTTTCTTTATAGCATCTTTTGTCATAATGCAGTTTGCATTTGCTACTACATCGTAAACATTTATTAAAGATGCGTTAATTAAAGTTACATTTTCAATGTTGCGGCAAGCTCTGATAACTAGTTCGTCACGCTCTCCAACAACCAAAAGTACTCTTTTTTCCATTTTAAGATTTTTCAAAACAGTTGCGATTTCTTTAGTCTTACCGTTTTCTGCCTTGATTTCGTTGATAACGATAATTTCGTTATCACGAACTTTTTGAGACAAAGCACTCTTTAGTGCAGCAACTTTCATCTTTTGATTTATCTTTTGGCTGAAATCTCTTGGCTTTGGTGCAAATACCACACCACCTTTAATCCATTGTGGAGCACGAATGCTACCTTGTCTAGCTCTACCTGTACCTTTTTGTCTCCAAGGCTTAATTCCGCCTCCGCGAACTTCTGCTCTTGTTAAAGTGCTTTTGGTACCTTGTCTTTTATTTGCAAGTTGAGCAACAACAACTTGATGGATTAGAGCCGCGTTATACTCTTGCTCAAAAACTGCAGCATTTAATTCGATTGTACCAACTTTTTTACCGCTGCTATTTACAACTTTCATTTCCATTTTTAAGCCCTCCATTAACCTTTGCAAGATTGCTTAACGATAACGATTCCGCCCTTAGCACCAGGGATAGCACCCTTAACTAGCAAAATATTACGCTCTGCATCTACTTTTACAATTTGCAAGTTTTGAACTGTGCATTTTGTATTACCATATTGACCTGGCATTTTCTTGTTTTTGAAAACCCTTGACGGACTTGAGCAAGAACCCATAGAACCTACACCTCTGTGGTATCCTGAGCCGTGTGCCATAGGACCAATGTGGAAATTGTGTCTTTTGATTGTACCGCTAAATCCTTTACCTTTAGAAGTACCGGAAACATCTACCTTATCGCCGGCTGCGAAAATGTCAGCTTTAATCTCACTTCCGATTTCAAAGCTTGCACAATTTTCAAACTTGAATTCTTTTAAAATTCTCTTTGGTTCAACGCCAGCTTTCTTGTAGTGACCTGCAACAGGTTTGTTTACATTTTTGCTACTGATAGTACCGAAAGCAACTTGTACTGCCTCATAACCATCTTTTTCTACTGTTTTCTTTTGCACAACGGGACATGGACCTGCTTCCACAACTGTTACCGGGATAACTTTGCCATCCTCATTGAATATTTGGCTCATGCCAATCTTCTTTCCAATGATTGCTTTATTCATAGATAAAGTTCACCTCCAAATTTATTCTCTATTTATTAAAGTTTGATGTTGATATCAACGCCTGCAGGCAAATCAAGTTTCATTAAACTATCAACTGCTTGTGCAGTAGGGTTGAAAATATCAATCAAACGTTTGTGGGTTCTTAGTTCAAATTGCTCTCTGCTATCTTTATATTTGTGCGGAGAACGGATAATAGTTACTACTTCTTTTTCTGTAGGTAGCGGAATAGGACCGGATACCTTAGTGTTGTGTCTTTTGATTGTCTCTACGATTTTCTCTGCAGCTACATCAATAAGATTGTGGTCGTAAGCTTTTAGCTTGATTCTGATTTTTTGTGTTGCCATATTAAATGACCTCCTGTTTTCCTAACTCGTTATTATTACACATTACCGTGTGTGTCGTACTGTTGCTTTTAAATAAAGGCGTTTCCGCCCCAAATTTAAGAGTTAGTCGCTCGATTGTCGAACCATTGTCCACGATAATTATCCGCAAAATATCGGTAACTTACCGCTTCATCCCATTTCAACAGCCTTATCATTATATACAATTAAAGCCCTTATGTCAAACATTTTTTCAAGGTTTTTCAATATTTTTCTCCCACAACCCTCCCACGTGTGTCATTTTTGTAAAAATAACGCTTTTTAATCAAATTTAGGGTAATTTCCGCCCATTTTTGCAAAAAATTTTTTATTTTTACCAAATTTTCCGGCAATTTTTAGCAATATTTAGGCTAATAATTTGTTGTATTTTATCTTATTGACAAATTATTTAGGAACATTTTCTATTCAAATTAAAAAATGATTTAAAAATTTACAGTGCTATAAATTTCTTTTCTATAAACTGTAAATGATTGAATTTACTCCTATTTTTCTATTTTAAAATTGCAAAGATTAATTAAGGATATTTTAATAATAAACTATTGTTAAACTAGTTTAATTTATGGTATAATGATTTTAAACAAAAAACACAATAAGGCAATTCAATGATTAAACAAACTGTTTCAATAAAAAACTTTACCGAAAATTTTACAGATTTATTTTTAAACACTAATATTACAAAACATCAATTTGCAAAAGAAGTTGGTATCGACCATTATCAAATAACCTGCTATCTACAAGGGACTATCCCTATTACTAGAAGTATTGTTAAAATTTGCGATTACTTTAATTGTTCCATTGACTATATGTTAGGACTAAGCGATTGCTTTGCTTATCCCAATATGCAAAAAGGCTTTAAGAAAGATTGTTTTTACCCTGAGTATCAAAGGTTGTTAAAACTTAATAATAAAACCCATTATACCTTAGCGAAAGAAAAAATCGTAACTTCAACTAAACAAAGTTTGTGGAAAAAAGGCGGTCTGCCTAAATTTGAAGTTATTATCGCAATCGCATACGAGCTTGGTGGGTCTATCGACAAAATGTTGGGACGAATTTAAAAACATAAGGAAATTATATGATTAACGATACTAATAAATTTACAGAAATTTTTACAGATTTACTAAGCGAAACACAACTATCAAATTTTCAGTTTTCAAAACTAATAGGGGTTGACCACAAAAGAATAAAGGCATATATATCAGGTGGCATTCCTACAACTGAAACAATAGCTAAGATTTGCGACTATTTTAAGTGTTCAATGGATTACCTTACAGGTCTTAGCAATGAGTTTAACTATAAAAACATGAAAAACGGATATTCTACATCATTTTTTATGACTGAATATCAAAAGCTACTTACTATTAATAATACAAATCATTTTGCGCTATCCAAAAAGGGAATCGTCAATGAATCAAGTTTAAGTTGGTGGAAGAAAGGTCATTTACCACAATTTGAAGTAATTTTTAATATCGCGTATGAACTTGGTGGCTCAATAGATAAATTGCTTGGGCGTATATAAAATAATATCCATTATTACGAGGATAACTAATGATAAACTCAATAAAATTTAAAGACTTATTTACCGAAAATTTTACAGATTTATTTTTAAACACTAATATTACAAAACATCAATTTGCAAAAGAAGTTGGTATCGACCATTATCAAATAACCTGCTATCTACAAGGGACTATCCCTATTACTAGAAGTATTGTTAAAATTTGCGATTACTTTAATTGTTCCATTGACTATATGTTAGGACTAAGCGATTGCTTTGCTTATCCCAATATGCAAAAAGGCTTTAAGAAAGATTGTTTTTACCCTGAGTATCAAAGGTTGTTAAAACTTAATAATAAAACCCATTATACCTTAGCGAAAGAAAAAATCGTAACTTCAACTAAACAAAGTTTGTGGAAAAAAGGCGGTCTGCCTAAATTTGAAGTTATTATCGCAATCGCATACGAGCTTGGTGGGTCTATCGACAAAATGTTAGGTCGAATTTAAAAATTATTTAATAGGGATATATAATGAATTTTACGGAAATTTTTACTGATTTGTTTTTAGAAACTGCACTAAACAAAACAACATTTGCTAATCAACTAGGCATTGGTCATTCCTCAATTCAAAAATATATGAATGGAGTTATTCCGTCTCCAAAAACTGTCGCGTTGATTTGCGATTATTTTAATTGTTCAATGGACTACATAACAGGGTTGAGTGATGAATTTAATTACAAAAATTCTAAAGGCGGATTGGACAAGCAATGTTTTATAACGGAATACCAAAAGCTTTTAGAGATAAATAAAACTAACCACTATACTTTATCAAAAAGCTATTTGGTTAATGAATCGAGTTTGAGTTGGTGGAAAAAAGGCGGTCTGCCTAAATTTGAAGTGATTTTTAATATCGCGTATGAACTTGGCGGGTCAATAGATAAATTGCTTGGGCGTATTTAATTGTCAATTAAATTTTAAAACAAAAGCAAGCCGTAAAGTCGGCTTGCTTTTAATTATATATTAATGTAATTTTATATTATATTATAAAAATGAATTATATTAATATCTTTATCTATATTTTTACCGTGATTCCCTAACAAGTACCATTCCCTATGCACGCCATGGTCGGTTATTGTTGCAAATAAAGTTTTTTGATTTTGATAAGATTGTTTGATTGCCTGCAACAACATTTTATGACTTTGATTATAGTGCTTTAATGCCCTTTGGGAAAGTAATGACTTGGGATGAGTACGATGCATAATGTCATCATATTCCTGATTGTAAATGCAAATTACGTCATACTCTTTGCTATTTATAATTTGGATAGCCTTACTTATAACTTCTTTATCATTTTTTAGTGTATAGTAGTCAATCGCTCTGCCTCTAAACAAAATATCCATACTTTGATTTTCAACGGTCACAATGCAAGTTTTTTTATTGGCTCTGACAAGTGCATCAAAAAAACTGTCAATTTCTATCTTCTTTTTTTCATAATGCTGTATACCATGTTCTTCGGGTGTACTACCCGTGTATATACTGCCAAAACAAACAGGTGTTTTGGGAGGTATAACAGAACTCATTTTTACCTTAAGTTCGCTATCCCAAATATCACTTAATAAATTTTTGTATTTGTCTGCTACCCACTCCCCAATGGCATCCGGATTAAAAACGATAATGCGGTCAACACCCTTACCCAAAGTGTTTTGCTCCACAAACTTATCCAACTCGTCTATCCCATCCCTTGCATAAGCAGGCGGAGAGATTTTTATTGCATTGCATAACGATTTTGTTATAGCTGTAATCGAATATCTTTCCATTAAAACAACTCCTTTTTTAATAGCTCCAATTCCTGTTGTTCTTCTGTAGATAACAATTCCAATTCGTTATCACGTTGTTTTTGCACAAAATATCGTATTCTTTCACTTTTTCTCGTAGTTATTTTTATCATATATGCACCTAAAAATGCAATAACCAAACAAATCGGTATGCTAATTCCCAAAATCAAGCGCATACCCAATACCGCACTTTCCGGTTGCAAAGCATTTGTTCCAAGTTGCTCGTCATAGCCAAAGCCTTGCAAAACCCAACCGACTATAAGCACAGCAATGCCTGATGCAAACTTTTTGAAAAATGTCATTGTACTGTTATGAGCACCGGGGTTTCTGTCGTTTGATTTAAGTTCGGCAACATCCACAACGTCGGGGAATACCAACCACGGTATCATTTGTGCCATACCAAAGCCAAGCCCCGCAATAGCAAGCGGTAAAATGATTAAGACAGGCATTGTCGAATGTAGCGGGAATGCCGCAAGTGATATCGCACCGATTATAAACATTGGAATACCGCACATAAAAATTATTGGTTTTGCGACCTTTTTTTGCAACATAGTAAATGATATAGGCATAATTAATGCAGCACCTATAAGCATAGACATATTTGCAATCGCAGATAATGACAAGCCCAAAATTTTGACATCCGAGCCACCTGTAACGTTAAATACATACATCATTATTACATTTGCGATTATCTCGTTGCAAACAAAGGAAAATACATACATTAAAAGCAATCTTCTAAAACATTTTAGCTTAAAGGTAGCCAAAATATTTTTAAAGGAAAACCTCAGTTTTTCATTTGGCAAAGGAGTTCTTTCCTTGCGGAATAAAGCCGTCAATAAAATAGGAACTGCAAACAACACCGAAAAAACACCTGCCACAATCAATGAAAATTGCGTTTCAGTAAGTTTTGCAACACCCGTTACAGGGTCTACGATAAGCATATCTTTTAATGCCGAAATTACAAGATAACAAATTGCGGTTGACAGCATACCCATGGCTAGCCTTACAAAATTCATGGAATTACGTTCTTTTAAATCCTCGCTGATTTCCGAAGATAATGATAAATAAGGCACATTAAAAATTGTAGAAACAGTACTATAAAACAAGTGTGCAAATACTACATAAGCAACTTTACCCGCGGTACTACTCCACCCCTGTATAGGCATAAACAATACGAACAAAGCGACTACTATCAACAATCCCGACAAAAAAATGTAAGGTATTCTTCTGCCCCATTTTGTCCTAGTATTATCTGAAATACTACCCATAATAGGGTCGGTAAAAGCATCCCAAAACCTTGCAAGCATAATTATCGTACCCGCAGTACCTGCAGGGATTTTTAAAATATTAACTAAAAACCAAAGATAAAGTAATGACAAAATTGCCACGCCACCCGAGCCATAAATCTCCCCGACAGCAAATGACAACTTTTCAAATATACCGATTTTCGACGTGTTTTTGTTCATTTTATTCCTTTTCAACTACTTTATTTACATCTTTTATTTGTTATCATAAATGTTAAAATGTTGCCCTCTTCCTTGCCTAGTGCAAGTTTGGTTTTGCCGCCACAAGTGGTTGCAACGATTATAAGCCAATCTTCGCCTACCCTTGCTTTGATTTCGTCATACATATCCGCAAGGTAATAATTCAAATGCAGTAGTGCAGATAAATATGCAGAGTTACTCATTTTAAAGTTGCCGTCCGCAACAAGATAAGGGTTTGAAACCGCTGCAACTATAAAATCGTTTGCATCCAAATTATTAATACTTTCCGTCCTTAAAGCATTTAAATCCATACAGGAGGTAAAACTTAATTGTTGTGTTGATTTACTGCCAAATTCTGCAGCTAATTGCGTATCGATATAGTTTTTGTTGTCGGTTAAAAATTTTACTCTGTATTTTTCCGACATTGTTGTCATTACCGAATATGGAGTTTCTCTTTTTGCATCCGTCTTTTTTAAAACATTGAATGTCGAAGGCTCTTGTCCTGTTACAATACTCAAAAAATTAACCCCAATATCTATATTGGCTTTTGTATCCAAATTGGCAGGTTTTGTCCAATACAAACCGCCCTCTTTTGCAATCGATAACATACCAAGGTCATTGCCCATCATATACTCTAAACCTTCTGCCCTAAAGCCGTCTATAGTAATTAAAATGGCCTTTTTTCTTGTACCGCTGTTATTGGTAAAATGCGAAGAAATTTTGTTTGCAATATCAGTTTGTAAAATAGCATTATCGTAACTATTGGAAAAATAGCCCTTATCGGATAATTTATTTAAAATTTTATTGTTGTTACAGCCACTTAAAACTGCGGTTACTGCAACAAGCAACATTGCTGCTGTCATATATTTAACTCTCTTCATACATTTACCTTTATCCATATAGTATTTAATTTTTCAATCTTAAAGTGCTATTTAATAAACCTATTAATTTGCACCAAATGCTTTTGCATATCCACCTTATCCCCTTTAAAAGTCACACCTTCTTTTTCAAGGCGATTTCTTTGCTCATTTTCGCCACCAAAAACAAATGCCGGGGTAAGACTGCCGTCTTTCATAACCACCCTGTGGCAAGGTATATGCTCGGGGTCGGGATTGTTATGCAACGCTCTGCCGACCTGTCTTGACCTAGTCCTATAGCCTGCAAGTTCAGCCACCATACCGTAATTCATAACATACCCGCAAGGAATATTTTGCACTACCATATAAACTTTTTTATCAAACTCACTCATTTTGCACCTTGCCCAAAATATCTTTTGAAATATGCTGTTAATTAAAAATTATAAGCAGCTAATAATATAATTATATAATAAAAACATACTTTTGTCAATCACGCTTTGTAATACAAATTTTGATAATAATGCTCAAATTTATTTGATTTTAATCAATAAAATTATTGCATAAAACGCTTGCTATATCCCTAAAAAAATGCTACAATATTTTTGCTGAGTAGAAATACTGCGTTAAGTGCCATAGAACGGGATGTTGACTATGGACGAAAGAGAATAATCTCTGCGGTTGTATTTCACATCCGAGGCAAGTTATTTGTTTAATAATTTTCTCGGTACTCTCCATTATTTTCAGGAGGTACTTTTTTTATGAAAAAGTTAAGTTTCAAACTTACAAAAAGGCGTTCCCTTTTTATTGCGTACACTGCAATACTTATAGCAATTAGCGTTGCTTTGAAATTTTGCAGTATCTTATTGGGGTCTTTCTCGATTTCCTTTACTTACATTCCTTGTTTTATAGCGGGCATGTTTTTAGGGCCTGTTTCGGGCGGTCTTGTAGGATTGTTGGGGGATATAATCGGCGTACTTGCAAAAGGTGCAACTCCGTCTCCGGTTGTTTCCATTTCGTGTGCTTTGATTGGCATTATTCCGGGGCTTATTTTTATGATAAAAAAATGGCATCCTTTTATCAAACTTGCCATATCACTTGTTTTGGTACTGTTTATTTGCACAATGGGATTATCAGCTTACGGAACATGGCTTTTGGTCGCAGCAGGAGCAAACGGCAAATCATTTGCGGCATATTGGTTAATTGACCGCCTGCCAAAACAACCTGCCATACTTGCTATAAACGCCGTAATTATATATCTACTTTATTATCCGCTTAAAAAACTTATATTTGACAGAATGGGCAACAAAGTCGCAACCAATGCAGATATTGAAAAATCGGAAATTTCCGAAGTTGCAGCTACTACCAATGACAATATAGAAATGTAAAAAATAAAAAATTTAAAATTTCATCTAAAATCTATTTCTATGAATATGAAAAACAAAAAATAAAACGGAAAACTCCGTTTTATTTTTTACATAATAACTTGATTAAAATATTTCGTCCTGTTTGATTTTATGTGCGGTAATTATTGTATAACTTGTACGGTTTACAACTATTTTGTCGCCGTCTAAATAAATATACCAATTTTTACCATGACTTACTATCTTTGAGTTTTTATCTATAATTTTACTTTTGCAATACTGCACAGCATCCACATTATCCAAGGACAAATTTTTACTTATCCTATAAACACCGAGTTCCGTAGTATGCACTTTATCTATATTTTTGATTAACTCAGTCATGTTTAAATCTCGCTTTGTCTTAAGGCATTGCCGTAAGTAGCACCCTCACTTTTAGTACAAATAATATCGATTTTCGACAGATTTTTTAATGTTTCCACAAAATATCTGGCTTTTGTAGCACCGCCTGTCATTACGATTTTTTCTATCTTTATACCCGTTACTTGTTGTAAACGGTTTACTGCAATCACTACTCTTTTTGCAAGTGAAAAATACACTGTTTTTACCAAATCATAAATATCGCAATCGGATATACCAAGCTGAGTTTTTATATCTCCCGTCATATCGTTTTGGGACATTAATTTATCTACATCAAGTTCGCCAAGCACAGTCGCACTGTCTATATGCTCATCAATTTCCTTATAGTTTAAATCGTTTTCCGCAACCACACGTTGCACTACAAACAAACCGTTTATATTGTCAAGCAAACTTACTCTGCCTCCATTTATCCGCTCATTGGTGTATTTATTTTCAAAAGCCACTTTATCGCAAACAGGTTTATCCAAAACTTTACCAAAAAGCAACCACGAGCCGGACGCCAAAAAGGCGGTTTTGCTATCCAATCCCTCCAATGCGTAAATAGCGGATGCTGTATCGTGAGTTCCGACAGCAACAACAGGCACATTACAAAACTCCCCGTACGCTTGTCCGTCAAAAATTATTTGAGGGAAAACCGAACTATCTAAGCCAAGTTTATCAATCAAATCGTAATTCCAATCATCCCCTGTTACATTTAACAGCCCTGTTGTACTTGCATTGCTACGTTCTGCTCGGATATTTCCCGTCAAGTAATAGGCTAAAAGGTCGGCAATCAAAGCAATTTTCACTTTTTTATCAGCATACCTACCCTCGCATTTATCCGCGTATAATTGATAAATAGTATTTATAGGGTTTGGATAAATACCGCTTATGCTATATAAATCCTCTTTAGTTATCCCTTGGTGCAATTTGCAAAAAGCATCTTCGCCGCGTGCGTCACGATAACAATACGGCATATCTATCAATTTGCCGTCTTCCCCAATAACGCCGTAATCAACACCCCAAGAACATATACCGATAGACGCTATTTTATCAATTTCTATAGTTTTTTTAATCTGCTCTACGATATTGCCAAACAAATGGTCAATATCCCACCTGTAATGCCCTGCATTATCCAGAGCCGCACAGTGGGGGAATCTTGCTATTTCCGTTAAAGTTATGTTTTGATTTTCTTTTTCCGCAAGCATTATCCTTGCACTTGAAGAGCCCAAATCGATTGCCAAATACTTCATATTACCACCCGTTAAAAGTCCTATCTATCTCCGCACTTTGCTCGTCATTGATAGGCGTAATTTGTGCAATATTGCAAGCTGCAATGATAGAACGTGCAGAATAGTCTGTAACTTCCATTCTGTCAAAAGCTTTTGTAAGGTTTTTGCCTATTGTTATAACACATTCGTTATTTACTATAGCTAGCGGTTTTGTTACACCCATATTAGCCGCAATATCTTGCGCAGTTACACCACACTCTAACTGCACTGCGTTTTTAAGCATTATGTAACTTTCTGGTATTAATTTTGCATCAAAATATTTATGCGAAACGCTAAAGCCCATAGTAGCATTAGGCATACAAATAAAGCATACTTTTGCCTCTTTGATTTTATCAAAAATTTGCAATGCAATTTTCAAATAATCCGCGTTTGTGTCGCTGGTATTGTAAAACTTTCCGTCGCTGTATTTTGCAATATCCGAAACCTTTATATCATGCCTGCCTACACTGTCGGGATTAAACAAAATAGTACCATTATCCAACCTAACACACAATGTGCCCAAAGTTGTAGACATTAGTTTTTGATAAAAACTTCTTTTGATAAAGTCTACCATTTGCTCTGCCATTTCGCTTTCTTCTTTGGTGAATTTACTATTTTTAGAGTCAATCTTCATGCTGTAATCGCTATGGTTATCGCATTTTTTTACACCACCCAAAATGCTTGCATTTATCAATGTTGCACACAAATTGTCAAGTGTTTCATATTTTCTGTATGCAATTTCCAAGTCTTCTGCGCCTACTGTTGCACCATGATTGTGCATCATTACACTGTTATATCCTTGGTCGAACTTAGCTTTTACAATATCTCCCAAACTCAATGAGCCGGGCAAATCATAAACGCTGTCAGCAACTTCCCCCAAAATCTTATAATAGCAAGGACAAACGCTACTATCAGGGATTTTTCTTGCAGTTGCATAAGCTACGACACTAGGGGCGTGAGCGTGAACAACCGCCCTTATATCCTCCCTGCATTTGTATATGTTAGAGTGAAAAGGTAGCTCCATTGACGGGGTATGCTTACCTTCTATTTTGCCGTCCGCTTTGACAGTCATTATATCTTCTTCCTTAAGCGTTCCTTTATCCACGCCCGACGGAGTGATATAAATAGTACCCTCGCTATCCATACAAGAAATATTACCGCCGCTTGTTGTTGTAAGTCCGTTATAGTAAACTCTGTTTATTGTCTCAAGCACACCGATTTTTGTGTTTTTTACCATAAATTATCCTCTCTTTTACAAAATACCCTCGATTTTTGATAGGATATTTGCTTTTTATCTAATTTTTTATTAAATTTGTGGGCAAACATTGCCCACAAATTTTTATTTATATAAAGGTCCGTAAGTTTTGCAAGCTCTGTAGTCGGCAGACTCCAAATCCTTTGTTCCAAAAGCAGTCCAAGTATGTGGTCTAAACAATCTATCCTCGCTGACATTGTGCATATTTACAGGTATTCTTAGCATAGATGCAATAGTAATCAAATCCGCACCTACATGGCCGTAAGCCAATGCTGCGTGGTTTGCTCCCCAATTTGCCATTACACTATAAACATCTTTAAATGCGCCCTCTCCTGTTAGGTTTGGTACAAACCAAGTTGACGGCCAAGTTTTATCTGTCCTGTTTTGCAAAATTGTATCTACTTCGTCAGGAATAACAGCCGTATATCCCTCTGCAATTTGAAGTACAGGGCCTAAACCGTCAATCATATTTATTCTTACTGCGGTTACAGGCATTTCGGCTATTGTCTTAAAGTTGGAACTAAATCCGCCCCCTCTAAAATAGTCAAGGTTTGCTTGCGACCATGTAACATTATCCATAGTGGCTTTTATATCTTCCTTAGTAATCTTCCACCACTCTTTCATACATGCGTTGCCATTTTCATCCTTGCAAGCACCAATACCGTCAAGTGCTGCTGCACCACTGTTTATCATGTGAATAAATCCATTTTTAGCAAGTCCGTCAGGTGTCCAACCTGTAACGCGTTTAACTGCATCCGGCGACCAATATGTACGTACATCTGCAAAAATGCTTGCACGGTTGGTAATAAGCTTGTTAATAAGCATTGACATACCATTTAAGGTGTCATTTTCCGTTGCCAAAATAAACGGCTCTTTTTTACCGCGCCAATCAAATGAGGTGTTCATTATAGCTTCCATAAAATCGCCGTTTGGCAATCTGTCAATCCATTGTCTTTGACCTTGGAAACCGCCTGCAATAGCATTTCTTCCGTTTGCCTCTTCAGGGAATCCCATTTCCTTAAGTTTAGGGTTGCCAAACATAATATCGTTAACGATAACAGTCATTTTTGCAATATACTCCCACAACTTGTCTTTAGTCATTACTATCCTAGGTTTGTTGTAGTCATTGATATCAATACCCTCTTTGCAGTTTGCTTTTATCCAGCTTAAAGCTTTTTCATACTCTTTTTCGTCATAAATACCAAGATTGATACGTCTGTCGATTTCAACCATATCAACCCACTCACTACGAATACCAAAGTATTGTTGCATTAAGTTACCATCTAAGAAAGAGCCTGCAATACCCATAGATACAGCACCCAAACCTACGTAAGTTTTGTTTTTCATTTGTCCTACTGCAATCGCACACTTTGCAAAAGACAAAATCTTTTGTTTTACATCCTCAGGGATAACAGTGTCGCCAAGGTCTTGAACATCCTTGCCGTAAATAGAAAATATCGGTAAACCTCTTTGAGCACTTGCTGCAACCGCACAAGCCAAAAATACCGCGCCCGGTCTTTCCGTACCGTTAAAGCCCCAAACTGCCTTTATTGTATTTGGATTGATATCTATAACTTCCGTACCGTAGCACCAACAAGGCGTTACAGTAAGGGTTGCAACAACATTTTCGGTAGCAAATTGCTCCTCGCATTTGCAAGCCTCTGCCGAGCCGCCTATGGTTGTGTTTGAAATTACGCACTCAACAGGAGTACCATCACTATAGAAGCAGTTACTTTCGATAAGCGCTTTAGCCGATTTTGCCATATTCATTGTTTGTTCTTCCAGACTCTCACGAATGCCACCGCATCTTCCGTCAATAACAGGTCTGATACCAATTTTACATTTCATTTTAATATCTCCAAAAAAATATAATGTGCAACTATATAGCTGCACATTTATTGTAACACTAAAAAATAAAAAACACAATACCTAATTTTAAAATTTTATATAAAATTATGATTTTTAATATAAAGTCAACTAATTATCGAATAGTTATTCCGATTCATCTATAGTAGATAAAGATAGTTCATTATCTTGTTTGCATTTTTCTATTTTTCTTTTGTGATTTCTTAACAAAAAGATAACCAAAATTATCATTCCTACCCCGATAACAACTGCAGTTACTATGGTAACAATTATCCATATCGAATTGTTATTAAACATTTTTAATTGGTCTATCCTATCGTTATTTATATCATATTGATATGAATAGAAAGATATATTTTGTCCATCAAATACTATCCTGCCGAAAGTAGGATTTTTTAGTTTAGGCGAGTGGAACATTTTACCTTTGTTGATAAAGTCATCGGTGTTCATATTAAAATCGTAAAACTTATCGCCAGAAGTTCCCATTGTTACGTACAACACACCGCCGTTATTGTTATTTATAGGTGCACCTTGTTTATAAACAGGAGTATCAGTTTTTTTGCCCTCGCCGTCCAAAAAGAAACTTTCGCTGTAAATATGGTCGTGACCTTGCAATACTATTTCCACTTTATTATCACTGAATAATTTGCTCAAGTGCTTACGCATATTAACAATGTCGGTATCATTTTGATGAGGGCCTGCGGAATATATGCCTTTGTGCATACCTACTACAATTAAATTATCTTTATTTGCCTCTAAATCCTGCCTTAGCCAATCGATTTGCTCTAAATTCATATTGTTTGTATCAAGTACAACAAAATGCACACCTTTATAATCAAATGAATAATAGTTGTTTTTACCCTCAAAGTTATAGTGCAAATCAAGCGCTTGATATTTTGACATTACCACATCGCTTTGAGATGGTACATAATCTTGCGGTGCGACAAACTCCGCAACATCGTGATTACCGGGAGCAATTACTTGTGGCAAACTGCCAAAAATTTTACCATTGCAATCCAAATAATTTTGCCATTGGCTCAAATTTCTACCGTCATCCACTATGTCGCCCAAATTAAACATAAAATCATAACCAAACTTGGATGCAGTTAAAGATGCTTTTAACAATTTAGAACTGTTTTCGTACGAATTTTTGGTCATAGCCTGCATATCTGTTGTTATCAATATTTCAAATGGTGTTTTTTCCGCAGTATCTGCTGTCTTAAAAGTATAAATTTCACTCCAATACCAATTATCGATATCTCCGATTCTGTAAGTATAAACCGTGTTAGCTTTAAGTCCCGTTAAATTTATTTGATGCCTTGCAATTTCCTTGGTGGTATATGTGGACACAATGCCCAATTCCGCAAGCGGAAAATCTACCGCGTAAATTTGCGTTTTACCTTTTACCAAAGTTATAGGGCTTGTTCCGTCAATAAACGCCTGTCTATCCCCCTCGCAAATTTGCAAATCGGTTGCGGTTATGCTTTTGTCCGTAAACCACACGATATTTCTATCCGCATAAACATTTTTGCCCAATGTCATTGTAATCATTGACGGCAACCTACCATCCGTTATACTTGCAGGTCTTTTGTATCCATTTGCATAATGCGAGTGCTCGTCATTTTCCGAATAAACAACTCTGCTTTCTATACCTGCTATTCCGTCGTACGAAACATCTGTAACCAACGAATAGACTACATCACTCAAGTTGCGACCTATACCTTTTGCAATGCTGTCCGACAGGATATAAGTCAACTTGTCATCCATTATATTGCTTGTAGTGTCCTCGGTTTTTAAAAGTTTTGTCAGCAATTTATCCAAATTGAAGTTATCAAGTCTTATAGGAGTTAGCAAAGCATTAATGTTGCTTATCTCCTCCGCACTCAAACCAACTGTCAAATCGTAATTAGCGGAAAGCACTGCTTTAATTAACTTGGATACTCCGTTATTACTATCATTGATTTTTTCAACCAAATCGGCAACGAATTTACCCGATTGCATCCATTCGATAGCATTTTTAAGTCTGTCATTTGCAGGCAAATAAAAACCCTCGCCACCTTTTAAATGTGTTGTATAACTATCGACAAACAAATCTTGCAAAGTATAGTTGGTTTCTATCTCCATATTTATTACACTTTGTGCAAAGCTGTACAAATACGCCCTAAGTTTATTGTTTTGTCCTTGCAAAAACTCTTTGTCACCCGTATAAATGTAATCTTTTAGTGTTTCGCTTTGAATTTTATCGTATAAATTAAGCAATACAGCCCTTATACTATCCTTGTCGATAACATTTTTGATAAAATTGTATTTAGCAAGGCTTTTTTCTATATATCCGTACAAAAAATTCGCAAAATTATCTCTGTCAATCATTTGAATGGTACTGTTCAAAACATTGTCCAACATATCGACATACAACCTTTCATTAATGTAAGTTGCCATATCTTTTACTGTCCCGTCAATGCCAACGCCTGTACTGAAAGACATTCCTTGATTTTTTACCAAATACCCGTCTTTAAACAGCAAAGACATATCAACATCCATTATAGTGCAAAGCTTTTGTTTTAAATCACTTGCTCCGTCCGGTAAAAATGAGATATTTGCCTCTCTATATTGTGCACCGTAACCTACAGGAGAGCCTGTTTCCAAATCGTAAAGATTGTATCCATCATAATTGCAGTAGCTTGCAATATCATTTGCATGCATGTGCCCGCTGAAATTATATTTTACACCAACTTGAACAAGATAGTCCCTTACTTGTTCCCAATTACCAAACAAATAATCTTTTGACCATTTTTCCTGCATTGTAAAATGCTGCAAAACATTGTGATGAGTCAAAGACATTATATTGCCGATTAAGCAATCTTTTTTTATACTATCAAGCCAAGTGAATACGCTTGCGTTTACCTTTCCGCCTATTTCGCCCTTAACAATTCCGTCAATCGCAACAAAAGTATTGCCGTCCGCGCAATTTGCGACATAGGATAAATCGCCGTCGCCAAGTTCTTGATTCCAATCGTTCATGGACATATATGAAAACTTGATATTTTTGGCATTTGTAGATGGTACATATCTGCTTTCCGTCTCATACGGCAAATATTTTAAATTGACATTATCAAACTCGTCATTTGCATAATAATCTGCAGCCTCGCCGAATGACATATCGGGATATCCTAACCCTGCAAATATTTTTGCAAAATCATTCCTGTTAACGCCCTCGATAGGAGCCCCTTTTAATGTGCTGTAATCGGTTGCATTTTTGTTTGAAATATCATGATTACCCGGTATTACGAATATTTGAAAATTTTCATTCCCCTTTGCTCTTATTTTGTTTTGCAAACTCCTAAGTGCGTTAGCAATATCTATAAGTGCTACTCTTTCTCCGTCACTACTAAGGTCTCCC
Organism: uncultured Clostridia bacterium; assembly: GCA_947646415.1. GTDB lineage: Bacteria > Bacillota > Clostridia > Christensenellales > UBA3700 > MGBC100798. The sequence goes on from CANSGN010000006.1 coordinate 70,067, forward strand.
GTCACAACCAAATAATCGGGCAAACTGTTTTTCTTTCCTAATGTATTGTTATCTCCTGCTATATCCGAAAAAAGTTTTTTTAGCACACTGCTGCTTTCTGCAATCAATTTGCTCTCTAACTTACTTTTGTTTACCATAGCAGAGTTATCGTAATCCTCTTTTGTTTGTTTATAACACAAATAAGTCGGATAGTAATGCAAATCGGTTATATGAACAACTTTAATATTATCAGCGGCATTTTCCTCGGCAATAGCAATGCCAAAACCACTGCAAATCACGCATAACAAAATTATAGCTATCAAAGCTATCGTCATTGTTGATTTATATGTCAACCTAAAATTTTTCATATACACTCCCGACAAACAATTATGTAATTTTATTATAGCACAAATATTACGGTTTGTACTAACAAATTATGGCAAATGCTAAATTTTCGCATTTATAGCCTAACGATTTTAGTTGATTATAATAAGTTTCGCACAAAAAACTTATCAAAAATCGGGGTTAATCGGTAAAAATATCGTAATTTAAGGGATTATAAGGGACTAAAATTTTTTCCTCTTTAGTCCTTTTCATAATGTACCAAATGTTTTCGTAACGGTCAAAATATATTTTTCTTCTTTTTCCGCAAATCAAACAACTATACTCCAAAGCAACCCCAAAACTGCCTTTTGGCGTTGCCAAACTTTTATTATATACCTTATCTATCAAATAAATTTTATCCCCGAAATTGACTTTTAAAGGGCGTATTTCCCCTTTTTCGGTAAAACGAACAATAACTTCGATAGGAATTTTCTCCTGCATATCTTCCCCTTATTATTGTTAGTTTACTCCTTTTATCCTTTATTAATATTTTAATTTTTGGTATTTTTTTCATGCTGCTTTACAAATAGCATATACTATAATCCCAATAAAATATATTCGCCATTTTAATACTGCTTAATGCTATTTATGTGTATTTAATAAAAATATTATCTATTACTTTATTCTCAATTTTAAGCACAAAAAAACAACCGACATAGTCGGCTGTTTTGCTTTTTATAAATTATTTTTTCATTTGAGCAACAAGGTCATCAACCAATTTAATATCAATAACTTTACTTGCAATGATAGTCTTATCCCTTGATTGTGGGAACATACCGTAAGTACTTGTCATAATTTTGTAACCGCCGTCAAATACAACATTACCGCTGTAACCGCAGTCGCCGTTTGCTGCAAGCACAGATTTTGTTTGTCCCGGCAAATAAGTATGTGCAAGTTTAATACGATATTGACCTTCATTTCCGTTTTTCAAATCATCAAAAGTGCCAACCCAAGCTACCCAGCCCTCACTGTACCATTTACCATTACCGGACCCAACGGTTTCGTCTACAGTTTTAAAGTTTGTGGAATCCTTACTAATAGAGCGGAAAGTAATAAACAATCTATTATTACCATTATTGTCCTTTATCCATTCTGCCTTATGTCTTTCGCCGTTTACTGCTGCAGGCAGTTGTTTTGGCTCGCTCCAAGTTTTACCTTCGTCGGTCGAGATAGATACCAAACTGTTCATTTCCTTACTACCATTTGCACCATTACTTCTTCCAAGCAACATTAATTCGTTACCTTCGCCTGCTTCGCTACGCACAACTTCAACCTCGCACATAAACGCTTTTTTCTCTATCTTTCTGTATTTTGCAAAGTATTTTTCAGGTGCAGACCATTTCATATAACCATAATCGTCAAAAGTCAAAATAGATTTGTAGTTATAAGCATTATCGTCATGGAAAAATCCCATCCATGAATTTGTCCAATTACCGTTATCGTCTTTTAATTGAGTAAGCGATGCCATTGCAACAATAGGTGCCACGAAGTTATCCCCTTTTTTGCCGTTCACATCCAAACCGTAAAAGTTTTGGAACTCCGTCCATCCGGAAATACCATCGTCACTTAACGAAACATTAAATCCATTACCTTTATACTTACCGCCCCAAGTAGGACAACCGCTTATTAAAATATATCTGCTTTTTTCGTTTGCAGTGCCTCTGTTCATTTGTAGTTTATAAACGGTAGGAGTTTCCATACTGTTTTGCCAGCTGATAGGCAAACCTTTAATTTCCTCCCAACTCTTTCCATTGTCCCTTGAAACCTTACCGCCGATAGCACCTCTGCCGTGACCTTTGGAATAATAAATAACCATTCTTCCGTCATCAAGTTGAACTGCATCGGGGTGTGCAAGATAATCTATACTATCATCCACAACATCATAGCCATAAAGACTTTTGTATTTATTTGCTATATCCACAGGCATAGCAGTTGCATCCAAATCAATTTGCGGTATTGTATATCTATCCAAAAGCCCGTCGTCTTTAGGACTACAACCCGCCAAAGTAAACAAAGCAATAAGAAGAACTGCCACAATCAATAAAACACTTTTTCTTTTCATAATTCCCTCCTTATACCGATTATCCCAAATCAGGCTTATTATCAATCACAACTTTGCTATCCTTATAACCCTCGATATCAAAAATGATTATCTCGTTATCTTTATCCGTGTGTAGCAAACTGCCCGGTAAATATAGTGCCTTTTGCGGACCTTTTTTTGTCCAATATCTGCCTAAATTGAAACCGTTAATCCAAACATTGCCTTTACCGAAATTATTCAAATGCACAAAGCAATCGTCTTTACTGTTTGCCTTAAATGTACCTCTAACAAATACAGGTTCTCCGTTTGCCATTTCCTTTTTAAACTCAAGCTTATCAAGATTATCCATAGGCAAGCAATATACATCATAACCAAACATAATTTGTTTGCCGTAAATTATCCGCTCTAAGCCCTTGCGGTCTTCCATATTAGTGCTGTAGTTTATCCTTCCCATTGCATCAACCAATACACCAATTTTTTTCTCGCCATCCACACCGCTTACAAGCATTTTGTGTTTGTCGCCAAATATAGACTTTTTGTTGTTGCGGTCAAATACGGCAACTTTTTTATCGTCGATATAAATATGTGCTATATCGTGAACGCCCTCAATTTTCATAGGTTGCATAACATATTTGCCTTTAAGCTTTGTTTCATAGTAAATAAAACCATAGTTTTGACCGAAATATTCCATGCTCTCTGGCGTAGCACATTTGTATTTAGTGCCGATTTTTGATAGATTATCAAACAATTTCGCACTTTCTGTCATATTTACAGTACCTATATTTTGCAATTTAGGGCTTGCAGGCAACGGCTGTTTTTCCAAACCTAAATGAACGTGCATAACATCTCTTACAGCGTGATATGCAGGGGTATAGTCTCCCCATTCAGTCAAAAATGCACAATAGTCATAACTTGTAATGGTAGGATGAATTTTGTTTTTATCATAGTTTGAGCCTGCCCAAAAATCAAAGTTAGTGCCGCCGTGGAACATATAAACATTAAAGTTTGCATCCATACTCAAAAAATCTTTAATTTCATTTACTACCGACATACTGCCGCGAGTATGATGTTTTTCGCCCCAATGGTCAAACCATCCGCACCAAAACTCCCCGCAAAACAAAGGCATATCTTCCTGATAACCGTTCAACGCACCAAACGCACCCTTTGCATTGCTACCAAAATTAAGTACTTTGTAAACGCCGTCTACCGAGCCGCCTGACAACATATTGCACCAATTACCGTCCGCAGTAAACAACATTACATCCATTTCAAACTTAGCATAAAGGCTTTTTACCCACTCCAAATACTCTGTGTCGTTGCCGTAGCTGCCGTATTCGTTTTCCACTTGCATCATTATTACATTGCCGCCGTTAGCCTCTAAATACGGTTTGATTTTTGCAAACAATACAGCAAACCAATCCTCAACATGTTGTTTATAAATTTCATTATTGCAGCGAAGTCTTAAATTTCTATCTGCAAGCAACCAAGCAGGAAGTCCGCCAAAATCCCACTCCGCACAAATATACGGACCCGGTCTTACAATAACATACAAACCCACTTTTTGTGCAATTTGTATAAACCTTTCCAAATCAAGCATACCGTCAAAATTATACTCGCCTTTCTTAGGCTCGTGCAAATTCCAACAAGTATAAGTTTCCACCGTATTAAAACCGCAAAGTTTTATTTTGGTAAGTCTATCTTCCCAATACTCGGGCAATGTCCTAAAGTAGTGCATTGCGCCCGAATAAATGTTGATTTTATTGCCGTTCAACAAAAAATCTTTCCCTTTAATCTCAAACATTTTCGCACCTATTTCCCTTATAAAATATTAATATTCACTATAGCATAATTATAACATTTCAAAGGAGATATTGTCAATAGTATTTAAAAAACCAAAGCCTTTAAAGAGTGTTTTAAATTTAATTTTTAAAAGCAAATTTTATTTCATAAAGCCAAAAATATTTTATTTATGCAAAAGATATATGGTCAAATTTATATTTGCAGTATTCACTCTATTCAAGTTTTGCTTTTTAACTTTTAACAAAAATAATCGCTTTATATAAAGCGATTATTTAATATTAATATCGATTTTTGACGTGTTTTACCATTTTAAAAGGAGATACCGAACGACTCGGGGCTTAATGCTACTTCGTTGTTTGTAAGATAGTATGAAGACAATGTACCTATATCCGACCAATACTCACGCATTACATAAGCTTTCATTTCGTCCAATATGTTAGGAAACAAATCTCTTGAAAAATCAAACTTGCCGTCAGGAATATTTTGCAGAATTTTTTTCTCTATCATATACATACCTGTGTTCACAAATTTTTCGTTACTCTTTTCCGGCTTTTCCACAAAAGATAAAATGTCTCCGTCCGAATCGAATTTAACCACGCCGAAACCTTTAACATCCTCAAGTTCCTTTACCACCATAGTAATGGCTTTGGGATGAGTTGCATGGTATTTTGCAACTTCGTATAAATTGACATTGGTAAAACTATCTCCGCTGATTACTAAAAATGTTTTGCTCAACATATCGTAAACGGATTTTACACTACCCGCTGTACCCAAAGGCGAATCCTCGACGCTGTACCTTATTTTAACTCCGTACCTACTGCCATCCCCTAAATAGGACATTATTTCCTGCGGTTTATACCCTAATGTAATTATTATATCGTTAAACCCGTACTTTTTTAAATGCTTTACAATATATTCTATCACGGGTTGGTCAATAATCGGCACCATTGGTTTAGGAATTATATTGGTAAGCGGTCTAAGCCTAGTGCCATAGCCCCCCGCCATTATTACTGCTTGCATATACACCTCTCTTGTAGTAATAGTATACATAAGCTTGCCAATATTATACAATTTTATTCCTACTAATTAAACATAATCTTCTAGCGAAACAATCTTATCAATTACAAACCTCAAAATTTCTGCATCCAATCTGGTTATGCCGCCTTTATTTGTAATTGCTACAGCTATTTTTTTGTGCATACTTAAACTATCAAACAAAGCTGCATCATTCGCTAATTGTCTTAAATAAGCAACGTCACTTGCAGTTATCCTACCATCTCCATTGACATCTCCAAAGACGGATAAATATACTGTCTCTATTTTATTGCTATTATCGGAATATGTTTCTAATCGCCAACCCGTACCGACCGCGTTTACTATATTGTTATTTATATCCACTCCGCTTGCCGCAGTGCCTTTGTTAAATACCAATTTGCCTTTATTATCATATATTGCGACTTCGCTTCCGTCAAAATTAATTGCATTAATTAATGTATTTATCGAAGTGTTTGGCATTATATTTCCTAATACAGCATTTGTTGTGCCAAATTTTTCAAGCATATTGTAATCATTACCATGGTTGATGTTATTATCTTTATAATTTTTCCTATATCCGTCCTCAAAATATACAAAGTCGTATGTATTGCTCTTTAACTTTATATCAGATGTTAACTCGCCATTTTTCAATGATACAATATAATTTATATAATTTTTCGTATAACTATCTTTGTCTATGAAAAAATATTTTTGCGGATTTGCACTATTGTATTTACCATAATCGGCAAGAAAATTCTTCTTATTCCTATCCTCATAATTTTCCATACTAATACCAATATATGTAGTTTTTCCGTCTTTATCTAGTGACTCAATTATTTGAGAAAACACATCAAAAAAATCTTTTTGGTCGTCATTATCATCCATATTATCATATATTTGTACGCCTGCTCCTATTCGAGTAGTATGAGCACGCATACTATTTCCCAAAAAACCACAAAATTGCGAAGTACCAATATTATCCTTGATTATTATGTCATAAAAAGTTGCATTTGCACTTCCCCCCACTAATACAACTCCACTTCTATAATAAGTTGGGCTACCATAATTATTATTTCTATTAAAAGCAACCAATGCCCCATAAATATTTAAAGTAGCACTTTCAACATTAATAGCATTACCATAGTACGCTTCTTGATCAGGGCTCAAAATATTATTATAAAATACTCCACCGTATATATTGCATACTGCTCCATTTTTACACTCCAATGTAGCATATGTTCCGTTAGAATAATTACCTGTGATTTTACCTATTCTTGTACTTTGTATTTTTGCCACACTATCCATTGTTTGTGCTTTGTCTTTTGTATAGTAGCTATCTTTTAAGGTAAACATAGCATTATTTACATAAAATACACCGCTATAGTTTGTTTGCGAACTTAAATTTCTGTTTATAGCATATCCATTTAAGTCCAAAACCATATTTATGCCATCATTAATATAAATTTTGCCCTCATAAAAACCTGCTCCTGTCCCAAATGCTGTTACATAAGTGCTATTACTTTGTGCAATCCAATTACCACCTAAAGTAACGTTGACCCTAGCCGAACTGTTATTTTTGGAATAAGTAACTGCCTCATTCCAAGTTGTTGCCATTTGTGAACAAGTTCCGCTTAGCGTATAACTTTTATCAGCAGTTTCTTGAATGTTTCCATCATTGTTTTGCAACTCGGCATTTTTATCTTCGGTTGCAGTATTTACCGCTAACATACATCCTAATATTAATAGCAAGGAAATTACTAATACCAAAAATACTATTCCAACTTTTTTAATAATCTTTGCCATAATAAAACCTCCGTTTTTTACCTTACATAGAATAAGTATATCTATGTACTAAATCGCGGTTTTTTTGAGTTTGAATATATAATTTTTGTATGCTTAAAGTAAAGAGTTTACAAAACCTTTATTATAACGTTGACATTATCTTACATTTTAGTTTAAAATATACATATAATATGTACATAGATATACTTATTCCATGTACCCAAACTTTACATTAAAGGCAAATTTTTAACCCTAATAGTCCCGATTTTTGATAGGATTATTGCAGTGAACACCACTTTTTGCCTACTTTAAACTTTACACAAAAAGTAACACCCCGAAACACAATGTTTTGAGGTGTTATTTTTATTTTATAGTTGTTTATTTTGATAATTTTATAGAATAATTATGGCTACTTTTTAGTGACACTAAATACATTTTATAATAGGCAAACACTTTTAAATTTACTAAATTCAAATTATTCAACTCTTCTAAAAACTGTGATTTTAGTTATTATCAACCATTAAATCTTAAATTTTACTCTGTCGATTATTTTTTGTAACTGTATATCTCCAAGCCCTAGGTGCTTAAACCTATTAAACATTTGGTCAAGCAATTCTTCCTCTTGCATATCGATATTATCGGTCACAAACTCAGTCAAGTCGTTATTTTCCTTTGAGTAATCAAGGTAATTAACAACCGCATCCATCATAATATCAGGCAATACAATTTCAGGTATACGTTTGTTTATAAGCACTGTTTTGTAAACCTCAAAAAAGCCTTGAGGTTTGATTTGAACGCATTTGATTTCGTTAAAATCATAATCTATCAAGTGCAACGCTATATTGCCGTCATAACTATTGCTGTCTAAATATGCAAGCAGTGTAATAAGATTGATTTGACAAAACATATCTTCGTCAAAAAACAAATGCAACTCGTCATACTCAAATGTAAACAATGGAGCAAGCGGATTGATAACTATGTCCTCATATTCCTCCACCCCGACGCCGTGGGCGATACACCTTTCCATTTCAAACTCGCCGCTAAATATATCTTCCACAGTCTCGCCGTCGCACATACCCTCGTTAAAAGGCACTACTTCGCCGTCCATTTCGATTTTGTTTGTCGTCAAGTAGGATAGCATTGCCATACCATTAACCACATTTAATCTTGTCATATCACTACCCTCAAATTACTCTTTTATCTCATCATTTTGACTATCGCTAGCCACACAATCCTCAACCGTTTGCTTGGCTTGATTTTTCTTTGGCACCCTGCCGCCGCTTTCAAGATTTTTTTCCATAAAAGCAATGCCTAGGTTTATTTTTCCGCATTTTTCTATCAAATACTGAATAATAAACACAACCGTCAAAGCAAAATGAGAAATTATATCAAGCATTGTATCAATCAAACTATTTCTTTGCATTGACTGCCCTGGTATAATGTGGTCAACTGCGAACTCGTACATTTCCCATATCGAGGCATACGCCATACTTATAGCAAGCAACAAAAGCACATCGCCAAAAATAGATTTGCCCCATACTTTGCCTTTTTGGCTAAGATAAATAGCGACTATGCACAAAATATATCCCAAAACCGCATGTGTAACTTTGTCATACCAACCAAGCATTTCGCCCATCATAGGGACATCCATACGAAAGACCCCAAAACAGCTGCCGACTATATTTGATGCAAAAATATATGCAAAGTATATGATATGTAGCATTAAAGGCAATCTGTAACGGAATACCTTTTCAATCAACATTGGCAAAAATGCCAATAATATTGCCATTAAGGACGAACTTATCCTACTGCCCATAGGCAAATTTTCAAAACCGATTTTAAGCATAGCCAATATAAACATAACTACACCAAAAATAGAAAGCGAGCCCTCCAAACAATAGATTATCACTCGCGATTTTTCAATTTTCCTATCCACGTACTTCTTTTGCATAAATCCCTTTATTATTTACAAAGCGAATAAGCAGCTTCGTCAACTACAACTATTACGTCATTGTGTTTTTGCAAAATGCTTGCAGGACAATTTTCGCTAACTTCGCCTTTAATCATTTGATAAACAGCTTTTGCCTTGTTTGCACCATTTGCTACAACCAAGATTTTTTTAGCGTTCATAATGTTTGCAATACCCATTGTAATTGCGTGTGTAGGGACTTCGTCAAGACTTGCAAAAAATCTTGCATTGTCACGTCTTGTGCCTTCTTCCAACTCTACGATATGGGTTGTGCTATCAAACGGAGTGTTTGGCTCGTTAAAACCGATATGACCATTTGCACCGATACCCAAAAGTTGAATGTCTTGTGGCATACTATTTAAAAGTGCTGTATATCTTTCGCACTCTTTTGCCATATCCGCAGCTTTACCGTTTGGCAAATTTGTATTTTCCTGCTTAATATCAATACCTTTAAACAAATTATCATTCATAAAGTAAACATAACTTTGGTCGGACTCGATACCTAAGCCTACATATTCGTCCAAATTTACCGATTTGATATTTGCATAGCTTGTGCCGTTAATTTTACAATCTTCAATCATTTTTTTATATAAACCTACAGGGCTTGAGCCTGTTGCCAAACCAATAACTGCATTAGGTTTGTTTTTAACAACATCAAGCATTACTTGCAAAGCTTGCTCGGCAAGTTCTTCTGTATTTTTTGTCACGATAACTTTCATAAAACACCTCTTAATTATAATTATATTTCTAGTATATATCAATGCGAACATAAAGTCAAGGGATATGGACATTCATTAGCAATGACATATATAACACTATAATATTGTTTCCAGTTTAAAAAAATTACGTTTAAAGGTTATTATTATGATAATAATTGTATAAATACCCATATTGTTATACTGCTTTTAAACCTAATAAGATTTTAAAATTGTGCTCCCGTCTATTGACTTTATTCTTTTACTATGTTATTATATATATAAAACTTGATTACAATGGAATTTGTTTACATACGCAAAAATCGTACTGTATTTTTACAAATGTCATGGAGAATAAATGAAAATATTATTTGTAATTGACCAATATAATTCACACAACAACGGGATATCGACATCAACGGTGCGATTTGCCAACTGTTTAAGGAATGAAGGTCACGATGTACGAATAGTTACTACAGGTACTAAACAAGATAATTTATATATTGTTCCCGAAAGGTATGTGTTTATTGTTACTCGCTTTGCACATGCACAAGGTCAACTATTTGCAAAACCAAAAAAGAATATACTTAAAAATGCTATAGAATGGTGCGATGTTGCACATTTTATTATGCCTTGGAAACTATCCAAAAAAGGTATAAAAATCGCAAAAAAACTTAATAAGCCTTTTACCGCGGCTTTCCATGTTCAAGCGGAAAATGTTACTTACAATATCGGGCTAGAAAACAACAAATTTGCAACAAAGCTTGTGTATTGGTATTTTCGTAGATTTTATAAAAATATTAAGCATGTACACTGCCCAAGCAAATTTATTGCCGACGAATTGGTTGCGCATAACTATAAAAACGAATTGCACATAATAAGCAACGGCATAAACGAAAACTTTTTACCTATAAAATGCGAAAAACCGCAAGAATATAAAGATAAAATAGTGATAACAATGGTTGGCAGACACTCTATTGAAAAACGCCAAGACATACTTATCAATGCGGTTGCCAAAAGCAAATACTGCGATAAAATTCAATTAATTTTTGCAGGCAAAGGACCTAAAACGGAATATTACAAAAAACTTGCCAAAAAGTTGCCTAACCCACCGGTATTTAAATCTTATATTCAGTCCGACCTTATAAAAGTTCTGCAATATAGTGATTTGTATGTTCACGCATCAGAGGTCGAAATCGAAGCAATATCTTGCTTGGAGGCAATAGCTTGCGGACTTGTTCCGATTATTTCAAACAGCCCTGTATCCGCAACAAAACAATTTGCCATTGATGACAAAAGTTTGTTTAACAACGGCGATTCGGATGATTTGGCAACTAAAATCGATTATTGGATTGAACATGAGGAGGAGAAAAAGCAATACTCCGAAAAATATGTGAAATATGCTCAAAACTACAACATCAAAACTTGTGTAACCAAATTTGAAAAAATGCTGCAAGCTGCTATTGATGACAATCAATCAAAATAATATTTAAAAGATAAAAAAATCTCACTGTTGTGAGATTTTTTTGTTTATTATAATATAACATGAGTTCAATACTTTTAATATAGGCTGCTTACGCTTGCAATGAGTTGTTTGGATTTTTAAATATTTGATTGATATTTGTAATAGAGCTATCGCTAAAATCACAAACTATGCAACCTGTTTGAACTTGCTGTTGTCTGTACAAATCCCCTTGCATACTGCTTGCGAACAGCATAGAACGCGAATAAGCAAAGCTAATTTCCTTATGCTTAAATTGCGCACCATTTGCCAAATCGTCAAATCCTGCAATTACATTTTTAGTACTTTTTAAGTCAATTATAGCTTTTTGAAAATCAATACTGTTTCCCCATGCGTGAACTTCAAAAGTGTCACTTTGCAAATTGTCCGCATAAATAGGAAGAGGTCTGTTCATAAATACACGGCTGTTTAATAATTGACCTTGAACATCTTGGAACTTAAAACTTAAGTTCGTAATAGTATTTTTATACCACTCTACAAAAGTATCGCTACACTCCACCGAAGTATCTACAAAATATAAAAGGTTATTTACTTTGTTTTTATAGTCAACGATTTCCAAAACATAGTTGTATTCATAATTATACCCACGCATTACCATACTGTTTTTTAATTTTTTATTTGTAAGGATATTCATTATGCCTTTTTTTGAAGTTTTGCCTTTAACATCAAGCTCGCCGATAGATGCTGCCCATGGCACACCCAAACCGTCAATAAATTCAACAGCTTTTTTCATAATTTCGCCGTTGTTTTCCGCATTTACAATATTGCCCGCAATAGCAATAAATTCAGGTTTTCTTTCGCTCACAACGCTGGAAATCATTCGCTCACGAACGCTATCCGCAGCACTTCCGTCAAACCTAATATCCGTCAACACCAAAGTTGTAAGTTTGTTGTCATCTCCTGTCGATATTTGTCGTCTTTCAGGCTTGTAATCGCAACCAATCAACGATAATAAAAGAATAGTACATAATATTAATATAGCAAAAATTTTCTTTTTCATATTTCTTCCCGTCAAATTTATTTTTTGCAATATATACTTTTAAATACATAAAGCTTTAAATATAACCTTTAATCATAGACATTTTATCATTTTTTTACAAAAAAATCAATAGAAAAACCAATAATTATGCGAATTTGTAGTTTTATAGAAGTTTTTACGGCAAAACTTGACTATATTGCAAAGTGTATGATATAATTATTTATATTAGGAGTTTTTATGAAAAGAATATTTATCGTGCTTTCTTCGACCAATACAACGCTTGCAAAATCTATAAGAAAATGCACGGGGACGGAGTTTTCTCACACTTCTCTTGCCTTAGACAACAACTTTGAAGAAATGTACAGTTTTTCAAGAAGAAAAACCAATAATCCTTTTGTCGGCAGATTTAAACACGAATCGTTTGACACAGGTATATTTGCAAAGTCAAAAGATTGTCTTTGTCAAATTTACACAGCACAAGTAACTGACGAACAAATTGATAAAATAAAGGAAAAACTCGAATATTTCAGCAACAGCAAAAAGACTTTTAAATTTAACAATTTAGGTTTATTTGCATGTTGGTTTAAAATAAAATTCCCAAGGAAATACAAGCGCGTTTGCTCGCAGTTTGTGTCCGAATGTTTGGACTACGCTTGTCCTGAAATTATATTGCCTAAACATTATTGGATTATGCAACCCGAGGATTTTAAGTTTGCCAAAAATATCGACCTTATGTACCGTGGCAATATGAGTGATATTCCCGTAGGACTTAGTGAAGAGGAAATTTTAACTCGCATAGAAAAACTTAAAGACTACTACCCTAACGAATTTGGTAAAAAGAGGAAAAAATGAGATTAGATAAATTTTTGAAAGTCAGCAGAGTTATAAAAAGGCGTACAGTAGCGGCTGATGCTTGCTCGGACGGCAGGGTTTCAATAAACGACAAAGTATGCAAACCGAGTGCTACTGTAAAAGTTGGAGACATTATAAAAGTCGCTTTCGGAGACAATATTTTTTGCTTTAAAGTGCTAAAGACGGAAGAGACTACGAAAAAAGAAAACGCTAGCCTTATGTATGAAATTTTAGGTGGCAAAGATGAAAGTTAATGTAATTGTTCCTTGCGGTGGCAGTGGCAGCAGAACAGGACTGAATTTTAACAAATTACTTGCAAAAATCGATACTAAACCAATTATTTACCATACAATTAGCAAGTTTTTTTATATTGATTGCGTAAAAAAAATCATTCTTCCGATACGAGATTGCGATAAAGAAATTTTTGAGCAAATCTTGCAAGATTTTAGTTCGAAAATTGTGTTTTGCAATGGAGGAGACACTCGTAGCAAAAGTGTAGCTAACAGCTTGAAAATAGCCGAAGATTGTGATATAATCAGTATACATGATGGTGCAAGACCTTATGTAAGCGAACAAATTATTTTAGATAGTTTTGATAAAGCAGCAAAATACGGTTCTGGTATAAGCGGATACAATGCTACTGACAGTATGGCAGTTGTTGAGGACGGAAAAATAATAAATTGTTTAAACAGGAGCACAATTTGGCATATTCAAACCCCGCAATCGTTTGACTGCAAGCAAATTGTTAAAGCTTACGGAATGATTAAAGAGGGGGAAATTTTTACCGATGATTCGGGCGTCTACTCTGCTTATATCGCACCTTGTTATATGAGTTTGGGCAGTCCCTCAAACAAAAAAATCACTTTTAAAGAAGATTTGATAACATATCAAAACTGCTATATCGGGGTGGGCTATGACACTCACGAGCTTGTGGAAGGCAGAGATTTGATACTTGGCGGCATTAAAATAGAACATACTAAAGGCTTGTTGGGACACTCGGATGCAGATGTTTTGACACATGCCATAATGGATGCAATATTTGGGGCTTGTGATGAGCGAGATATAGGCTACCACTTCCCCGATACCGACCCTAAATACAAAGGAATAAGCAGTATATTGTTGCTAAAAGAATGTTTGCAAATAATACGTGATAAAGGTTTTGAAGTGCAAAATATAAATGCGGTTATTATGTGTCAAAAACCTAAACTTGCCAAAATTATACCTACTATTGCTAAAAATTTGGCTGATGTTATTGGTATAAGTTCGGATAAAATAAGCATATCCGCAACAACAACCGAGGGATTGGGTTTTGTTGGACGTGAGGAAGGTATTGCAACCCATTGCAACTGTATTTGCTACAAGCCAATGTAAACGTAAATTTAATTAAATTGAAAGTATATCCTTTTAAATAGGAGGGGAAATGTTAAAAACTTATTTGGAAAATTTGAAAAAAGAATTAGAGCGTCAGGAATATTTTGATATCGAAGATGCTTTAAGACAAACAGATAATCAAATTCGTCGTTTGAAAAAAATCGGAAAGTCGGAAGAGGAAATAGTTGAAGAATTAGGACCTATAGAGGACTATATCGATAATATATTTGTTGACAACTGCCCTAAATCAAAAAACGAAATTTTGATGAATGATATAATCTTTTGGGGTGTTGCAACGCCTGTCGCTTGCCTTTGTACGCTTGCTATGATTTTTATTGCAATTTTGTGCGGAATAAGTGGTGCAATGTTTTTAGTAAAAGCTTGGACAGACCCTGTATTTACAACATTAGGCATGAAATTTGCGGCATTTATACTTGCAATTTGCGGCGTAGCAATGTTTGGCTTAACAGCATTTTTAACTTATAAAATCGCAATGAAAATGAGATATGGTATTTTAAGGCATCTTAGACTTAAAAAATACAGCCTTGGCAAAATCAACAACGGTGAGTTTGACGATGACGAAGATTGATAACATTACTCCGTTTGACCGTGAAGAATATTATCAAATGGCAACTGAGTTTTACAGCATGTCCTGTTGTGACCATTGTGTTGACAAGTCGCATTTTGAAAACGCGTTTGACTATTGCTTGAAGCCAAATAGTTATGCCAAAATTTTTATGATAAGATATAACGGCGAAGTTGCGGGATACGGCAATATTTCATTTACCTATTCTATCGAAGCAGGCGGAAACGTGGTACTGCTTGAAGAATTGTTTATAAAAGAAAAGTTTAGAAATAAAGGGATAGGCAAAAACTTTTTTGATTTTGTATATAAGAACTACCCTGCAAAACGCTATCGTTTGGAAGTGACCGAGTGTAACACAAATGCAATAAGGTTGTATGAAAAATTGGGATATAAAATTTTAAATTACAAACAAATGATTAAAGAAGATTAATATATAAAAGCAGAGAGATAAACATCTCTCTGCTTTTTACTTTTTATATTTTACTTACCCCAACCAGGTATATATCTTTTTAAAGTGTTTTCTATACCGCAAGCAACGGAATTAGGGTCATCCATAAGCTTATCGCAGGCAAGCCTAAACACCATAATACCTCCGCAACCGCTAAGCAATGCCAAAGCCGTTTTATCCCCCGCAAGTGCCGGCGAGCAATATACAGCGGATTTTAACGAAACATCTCCGCACATAACATTGTCGTGCTTGCTGTCAAAGTACATATTTTTGCCGTTTAATTCCCGCCAATATGGCCAATACGGACCGCCCTCTGTAGGTCTGCCGTATGTTGGAATACCAATATTTATTTGGCTTAAATCTGCACCTTTCTTTATAAAGTTTTGCAAACCTATTTGAGCTAAATACAATGTCGATTGATAACCGTCACTGTTCAAATCGTCATACGCCATGTATTGGATTTGGTCAATGCGTTTCATGGTTTCCTTGCTCATATTTAATGCACCCGCAGATAAAGCAGCGGAAATTATACTATCGCTTTTGACTGCCGTCATTTTTTCGTCCAACTCTTTCATAAATACATTGTAACATTCCCAATCTTTTTTGTTTTGAGGATATTCCCAATCTATATCAAGACCATCCAAATCGTAGCCGCCCTCGGACAAAGGTTTTATGAACTTGTTTACCATTTCATCCGCAATCCTTGTATGATTTGCGTGCATAAGGGTATTTACCCCTACATGCCCTCCACCTGCACCATCAGCAAGTGCGGTAATAATTATTCTTACTTTATGAGGATTTGTCCTTTTTGCTATAATTTCCTTTAAAGCAGCTATTTCACGGGCAAATTTTTCCTCCCCGCCAACAAAAGACATTTCCCCTTTTTCACTCCACTTAACAACATCAAAAACTATAATTGTATTGTAAACATCGTAAAATCTTGCAAAAGTTTTTATATCCTCTTCACTTCTTTTTAATATTTCCGTTGGCACATCCCCATCCAACCTTTGATAAACAGTTGTGTTAAAATTATCCTTACCCTCGGTTATATTATAAAGTTCAAAGCCTTTTATTTTACAATTTTTTCGTTTAAACTTATCAATGGTTAAACGCAAGCTATCGGTAGTTACACTGTCAAAAGAAATGATACGTCTGTCTTGCATTTTCTCGCTTGCATAAATAAGTTTCCAACTTCCGCCGATAAAAGCCTCTAGCCTAAAATACATAACGCTATCCCCTATCTCGGAGATAATCGCAGTATTAAAAGTACAACTTTCTTTCAATTTAAATTGTACGCTATTTGATTTTCCGTCATTTATCGCCGTCCAATAGCTGTTACCTTTTTTTAACATATTGTTTCTGCCCGATATTTCCTTATTTGACAAATTATCCCCGACAATAGTTGCATTTTTCATCAAATTTTCCGAGTTTATATCCAACTTGACATCAGGAAATTTGGAACTGTTACACCCCGTCAATATACAAACGAATACTATAGCTAAAACAACTGCTGTAAACGACAAAACTTTACTTTTCATTACAAACCTACTTTTTTATTAAATTTGCCCCTCTAATAAAATTATTATAGTTATTATACCATAAATATCGCTAAATATCAATAAAAATCAAATATTGGCAAAGCTTTTGAAATATTTTAAAATTTTTGTTTGCTAAATTGTAATACAATTATATAAACTAAAACTTTTTTCGAATTTTAAAAACTTTCCAATCATAGAGATAATTAAAATATCATTTAAAAACGCAACAAAAAATTGCACCTTTATAAAAAGATGCAATTTTTTTGATTAATAATTTTATTAGGTAATTACTTAATTTCGCACTCAGCGCCAACTTCTTTGAACTTAGCAGCGATTTCGTCTGCAGCTTCTTTAGCGATAGCCTCTTTGATAGTCTTAGGAGCGTTATCAACGATTTCCTTAGCCTCTTTAAGACCAAGACCGGTAATCTCACGAACAACTTTGATAACTTTGATTTTTTCAGCACCAGCTGATTTCAAAATTACGTCAAACTCTGTCTTCTCTTCAACAGCTGCAGCTGCACCTGCTGCAGGAGCTGCAACTGCCATAGCTGCTGCACTTACACCAAACTCAGTTTCGATAGCTTTAACTAAATCATTAAGCTCAAGAACTGTCATACCTTTTATTTCTTCAATCATCTTTGCGATATCTGCCATTTTCTTATCCTCCAATATTTATAAATACAATTAATTTTCTTTATTTTTTGCAATTTCAGAAATTGCTCTTGCAAGGCCTGAAAGACCACTTTGCAACATACCACACAACTGACATAACAAAACGTCTTTTGATGGGATATTAGCGATTTGGGTTACTACATTAGCATCAATAAATTTACCATCCAACAGACCGCATTTAGCTTTTAAAGCTTTAACAGTCTTGCTGTTGTCTACTACAACTTTAGCTGCTGCAAGTTCATCACCGTTAGCGAAAGCGATAGCAGTAGTCTTTTCAAGATAACTATCAAATTCATTGAAGCCTAATTCATTTAAAGCACGCTTAACCAATCTGTTTTTCAAAACTTGGTATTTAACGTTGTTAGCTCTGAAATCACTTCTTAATTTAGTGTCTTGCTCAACATTAATACCTTCGTACTCAACAAGTACGAATGCTTTTGACTCTTTTACAGACTTTTTGATTTGCTCAATTTGCTCTGCTTTAAGTTCTTTAGCTACTGACATGATTACCTCCTAAAAAATTATCAAAAATATAAGTCTCAACCATAGACGCAAGTTGAGACTTAGTAAAATACTATACTTGTCACACCTCGGTAAGCAACATTATACCAAAAAACTTGGAACTTACTGTCTACGGTATTTATTTACTTTTGCATTTTAACATAAATTTTAATTTTAGTCAACCGATTTGGCAACCGAAATTAATTTTAATTATCAAATATTAGTTTTATTTATTATTATCCTAAAATTTTATTTAAAGACAAAATTTAAAAACAATTATTTAATATTAACTTTTACACCAGGACCCATAGTAGTAGCGATGTTTACGCTCTTAATATAAGTACCTTTAGCTGCTGCCGGCTTTGCTTTTTGGATAGCTTCTACAACAACATTCATGTTCTCAATAAGTTTTTCCGCACCGAAAGACTTTTTGCCTACAGGAACATGAATAATAGCTGTTTTGTCAAGTCTGTACTCAACTTTACCTGCTTTAATCTCCTTAATAGCCTTAGTAACATCCATAGTAACTGTGCCTGACTTAGGGTTTGGCATTAAGCCTTTTGGTCCCAAAAGTCTTGCAATTCTACCAACAAGACCCATCATATCCGGTGTTGCAACGCAGACATCAAAATCAAACCAACCCTCATTTTGGATTTTTGAAATCATTTCCTCTGCACCTACATATTCAGCACCTGCTGCTACAGCCTCGTCAGCTTTAGCACCTTTAGCGATAACTAAAACGCGTACGGATTTACCTGTTCCGTTAGGAAGAACTACTACACCACGAACTTGTTGGTCAGCGTGCTTAGGGTCAACACCTAAACGCATGTGCAACTCAACAGTTTCGTCAAATTTTGCTGTACCTGTCTTTAAAACAAGGTCCATAGCTTCTTGCACTTCATAAGCCTTATTTTTTTCAATAAGTTTTACTGCTTCTAAATATCTTTTACCTTTTTTCATAGCTACTCCTCCTATTAACCTTCAACCTTAACGCCCATGCTGCGGCAAGTACCTTTAATCATAGATATAGCTGCATCTAAGCTTGCTGCATTCAAATCAGGCATTTTAGTCTCTGCGATTTCCTTTAATTGTGCCTCTGTAATAGTAGCAACCTTTGTCTTATTAGGCTTTGCAGAACCGCTTTGGATGTTAAGAGCCTTTTTGATTAGGACTGCTGCTGGAGGAGTTTTCATAACGAACTCAAATGAACGGTCAGCATAAATTGTCATAACAACCGGAATAATTAATCCCTCTTGACCTCTTGTTTTTTCGTTAAACTCTTTTGTAAATCCCGGAATATTGATACCGTGAGGTCCCAATGTAGAACCAACCGGTGGACCCGGAGTTGCCTTACCCGCAGGTAATTGTAATTTCACTACTGCTGTAATTTTCTTTGCCATAGTCTTTACCTCCTTGACTACACATTACGTGGTTATAACGAATTGCATTAAAAATTTACAATTCTTCCAAATTTATCTCATACTGCATTGCAGTTTGAAATCATATAATAGTTATATAAAAACGATTATTAAATATTAAGTTTTAAAAACTCAAAATTTCGTCGCTATCAAGCGTTGATTTTTTTGATATTGATAAACTCGATATCAACAGGGGTTTCCCTACCGAACATAGATACGATAACTTTTACTTTTTGTGTCTCAAAGTTAATTTCCTTAACTTCTCCCACAAAGTCTTTCAAAGCGCCTGCCAAAACTTCTACTTGGTCGCCTACCTTAAACTCGATATCGTCTGCGGTAATAACTTCAAGTTGATTACGCTTAACTTCCTCATCGGTAATAGGTACAGGTCTGCCTTGCGGACCGCAAAAACAAGTCACGCCACGGGTTTGAGTTACCATATACCAAACATGCTTTGTGTATACCATTTTAATAAACACATAACAAGGGTATTTCCTGCGCATTACAACTTTTTTCTTGCCGTTCTTTTCGGTTATTTCTTCCTCTTCCGGAACAGCAATATCTACAATATAATCCTGTAAATTGTTGTTTTCCACCATGGTGCGAAGATTGTTTTGCACCATTTTTTCATAACCGGATAAAGTTTGAAGTACATACCATTGTGGCTTTTCATTTTGTAAGTTTTCCATAAAAAATATCTCCCGTTAACCTTGTATGCCGATAA
The DNA here is from genome assembly GCA_947646415.1 of uncultured Clostridia bacterium. Taxonomy (GTDB): domain Bacteria; phylum Bacillota; class Clostridia; order Christensenellales; family UBA3700; genus MGBC100798. The sequence goes on from CANSGN010000006.1 coordinate 90,365, forward strand.
GTGAAGAAAATCCTAAACCGAACAAAGCATCCATAGCCATTAATACCGCTAAGAATACCACTACAAATATCAAAACAATACCGGTAGATTTTAAAGTTGTGGCAAAAGTAGGCCAAGTAACTTTTTTTAACTCCTCGACCATACCTTTAAAAGCACGACCTATTCTTTTAAAAAATCTAACAAATCCGCTTTCTTTTTTATCCTTGCTCTTATTCTTGTCCAAGCTTTTATTGTTAGCCTTTGCAGGAAGATTGGCAGAAGAACTCTCGGAAACAGGCTTGTTATCGCTAAGAGTATCTTGGGTCAACGGAGCGTTGATTACCTTATCATTTTTATTATTCTTCATTAAAGAATGCCCCCTAAAAATTACTTAGTTTCTTTGTGAACTGTATGCTTTTTGCAGAATGGGCAATATTTTTTTAACTCAAGCCTTTCAGTTGTATTTTGTTTATTTTTATAATCGTCGTAATTTCTTTGCTTACACTCTGTACAAGCTAATGTGATTCTTGTTCTCATAGTAAACGCCTCCAAAAAAATTACACCCTTTGGTTAGGTGCTTATATAATATAACATATTCTAAAAATATAGTCAATTAATTTTGCGATTTTTTTGATATTACCGTAAAATTCCCTCTAAAAATTTTTAAATGAGTAAAAAAGACAAATAGAATAGCCAATATTATTCTAAATCGACCATTCTATTTATTATTCAATTATTACTTTCTTATGTCTTTACGTTTGATTTTACCGCTTATTGTTTTTGGCAAATCGTTTGCAAAATCGATAATTCTAGGATATTTGTAAGGCGCAGTCAATTTTTTAACAAAATTTTGAATTTCCTTTTTAAGTTCCTCGCTTGGCGTATATCCCTTTGCCAAAACGATAGTTGCCTTTACAACTTGACCGCGGATCGGGTCTGGTGCACCTGTTACGGCACACTCCAAAACGCTTGGATGCTCCATAAGCACGCTTTCGATTTCAAATGGTCCGATACGGTAACCGCTTGATTTTATCAAATCGTCCGTTCTGCCGACATACCAAAAATATCCGTCCTCGTCAAGCCATGCCATATCCCCTGTATGATAGTAACCATCGTGCATTACGGCAGCTGTTTGCTCCTCGTCCTCAAAATAACCCATAAACAAACCCGCAGGTTTACCATTTGAAATATCTATGCAGATTTCTCCCACTTCGCCTGCAGCACATGGTTTGTCATTTGCATCCAACACGCAAACTTTATATTGCGGATTAGGCTTGCCCATACTTCCCGGCTTTGGCTCCATACCTTTTAAATTTGCAACTGCAAGAGTGGTTTCCGTTTGACCAAATCCCTCCATAAGCTTTAAACCTGTAGCATTGTACCATTGTTTGTAAACCTCTGGATTTAAAGCCTCGCCAGCTATAGTGCAATACTCAAGCGATGACAAATCGTATTTTGACAAATCTTCCTTAATGAAAAACCTATACATTGTAGGAGGTGCGCAAAATGTTTTGATATTGTACTTTTTAAACAAAGGCAAGATATCATCCGGGTGGAATCTGTCAAAGTCGTAAGTGAATACACATGTTTCCGCAAGCCAAGCACCATACAACTTGCCCCAGACTGCTTTACCCCAACCTGTATCGGAAATTGTAAGGTGCAAACCATCTTCCTTAACCAAATGCCACCAAGCAGCTGTCACGATATGTCCGATTGCATAAGTATGGTTGTGTTGCACGCATTTAGGATAACCTGTTGTACCTGAACTGAAATACATCAACATAGGCTCGGTAACTTTGGTAGGACGTCTGTCAAAATGGCTACTTGCTTTTTCCATACCATCGTCAAAGTTTTTCCAACCATCGCGATTTCCGTTTACAATCAATCTGTGTTTAAGCTCAGGACAGCTTTCTACCGACTTATCTACTTCCATAGCGACATAATCGTCGGGGGTGCAGACCACGGCTTTTACATGCGCTTTGTTAAACCTGTATACCAAATCCTTTTTCATAAGTTGGTTTGTGGCAGGTACAGCAACTGCGCCCAATTTATGAAGTGCCATCATACAAAACCAAAATTGATAATGTCTTTTTAAAATCAACATAACTTTGTCGCCTTTGCCGATGCCCAAAGATGCAAAATAGTTTGCAGCTTTATTGGAATATTTACTCATATCCTCAAAAGTAAATATTTTTTCCTCTTTATCTTTTGAAAGCCAAACCATAGCCTTTTTATTAGGCTTTGATTTTGCAAGACTGTCAACAACATCGTAGGCAAAGTTAAAACTTTCGGGATAATCAAAAATTATATCCTTTAAATTTCCTTTTTCGTCCAAAGTCTCTTTCACAAAATTTTTGTACATAAGTTCTGACATATCAATACCTCCATTTACTGTCAAACTACCTCGATTTCACAACTTAACTTTTTATAATTTATCTACGCCGTATTAGTCGGACTATTGTATTTTAAATTATTTTACTATATTTAATACAATCATTTTTTACCAATACAACAAAAAAACAAAATAAAAACTCGCCTCTAAAAACTAGAGACGAGATATAACCCGTGGTACCACTCTTTTTGCCGATAAAATCAGCCACTTTCCGTATCCAACAATACGTTTTCCTATAACGGGGAACTCCGATATTCCTTACTATAAGTTCGGGAATATAGCTCAAGGGTGATTAAATCATAAGCTTTGTATTGCCTCGCACCACACGGCAACTCTCTGAAATCCCACAAAATGATTGCTGTCCCTATCACAGCCTTATTCACTTATATTTGTATTTTATCACTACATTTTTAGTTTGTCAACAATTTTTAAAAAATTTTTTCAACATTTTTTATGCAAATTTTATGATGTTACACTTTTAATTTATCAACTGTTTGCTTTGATTAGGTTAATTTATAAATTGCATTTTAATCATACAAAAGCTGCACTATAGTATATTTTATTAAAGTTTTTTAGTTAATTATTCTCACTTAATGCCGATTTTTGATTTGTTTTTCCTTTTTTCAGTTTAATTAAAAATATTGCAAACAAAATGGCTGTAAGCACTATTGTGCAAACTTCCGCAAATGGGAAAGTCCACCAAACGCCATCAATGCCTATAAACAATGGGAATGTTTTTACGCCTACTATTATCCAAACAAGCCCCCTACTTGCCGCTATCAAAACAGAGCTTAAAGCCCCGCCTATTGCGGTAAAAAATCCCGAGCCGACAATATTAAAGCCAATCATAAAAAATGCTATGGCATATATTTTTGCACCGTGATATGCCATTTGTATAACCGCAGCATCTCCCACAGGGTCTTTTGAAAACATTGCAATCAACTTATCCCCTGCGAAATATACAATCAAAAATACTATCAAACCAATAACAATGTTTATAATAAGTGCGGATAAATAAGTGTTCCTTACCCTTTTCATTTTGTGCGCGCCATAGTTATAACTGATTATTGCGTTTATTCCGTCGGAAATACCAAACATTGCAAGCGTACCGAATGTAGCAATATAATTTATTATAGTAAACGCCGCAACGCCTGCCTCTCCCGCAATGTTTAGCAATGCACTATTGAATAAAAATACCGATATAGCGTTTGAGCCGCATACAACTGCCTCGGAAGAGCCGTTTGCTATAACGGGTGGCATAAGCTTAAAGTTGATTTTGCCTTTAAAAAAATTGATTGCATTACTTTTTCTAAGCAACGGTATGCTGCAAACACAAAGCGCGATAAAATAGGATATACCTGTTGCAAGAGCCGCACCCATAACACCTAAATTTGCTACTCCGATAAAAAGATAATCAAGTAAAACATTGGACAGTAAACTTGCAACTGCACCATACAAATATTGATTAGGTTTACCTATAACACGTGTGGTAAAACCCGTTAAATACATATTGCAAATTATTGGTGCAAAAAAGGAAATAACAAAAATATACATTGCTGAATCGGCAACCAAAATATCCGTCGCTTTTAGCAATTTTGCTATGTTTACCGAAAAAATTCCGCCGAAAATCGTAACTAAAAGCGATACTGCTGTTATAAATACACAAGATGTACGAAATACACAGCGTGCTTTGTCATCACTTCCGCTGCCCAAACTTCTACCAATCAAACTGATTGCGCCCGTGCAAACAATAAAGGAAATTGCATAAATTATCTGCATAAAAGGCCCGACAATGTTAACACTTGCCATTGCATTTAGTCCCGCGAACTTACCCAAAAACAATCCGTCGATTATCGGTTGAGCCCCGTTGATGACCATTGCAATAATAGCAGGTATAACATTGGCAGAAAAAACTTTTATTAAATTGTCCTCGCCCAATTTACAGCTTTGCATATTTTTACCTTTACTTTTTTATATTTCCATTACTCTATCACAAAATATCAAATTAGTCAACAAAATGGTTTTGTATAAATTATCATAGATAAAACTAATTAATGTTATTTTAAAAAGGTCTAATAAATAACTAATCATTTACGTATAATCGACAAAAACAAACAAAAAGCCCGATTTCTCGAGCTTTTTGTTTTAGCTTTTAAAAGAAAATATTTATTGTCAATATTTTGTCAATTACATTCCTTACGATTTCCGCATCTGCAGTGGTTATTTCGCCTTTGTTGATTACCATGCTTGCTAGCTTTTTCTCCTCACTTAAATCGTCATATACAGTCTTATCACTTGCTATTTCCCTCAAGTATGATACATCGCTTGCACTTATCCTGCCGTCGCCGTTAACGTCGCCCAATACGGATAGGTATATCGTCTCGCCGTTTGCCTGTATATACCAACCTGTTCCTACTGCTAGCTCTTTGCCACTATCCGCAATAACACTACTTATGCTACTATCTACTGCTCCGTTTTTATAAATTGTTTTGCCCTTGCCATCCAATAGTTGCATATTGCTTTTATCAATACCCAAAGTTGCTAGGTTGTTTACAAATTCGTTTACCGAAGTATTTGGTTTAATGTTTCCCAATACATATCTTCCCAATTCACTATCATTGTACCCGTGTAATTTGTCATTTTCGCTATATGTTTTCCTATAACCGTTATCCAAATAAACAAAATCATATACGCTATCGGCAAAGTACTCAAATAGGACTTCCCCGTTTTTCAAAACTGCTTTAGCATTTGTATCATCGGTATAAAAAATTGTGGACGGGTCGACATCACTATTTCCGTTATATGCGTAACCTGTTGTAAATGGCGTAAACCTGTCATAAGTGTAGCCAAGTTTTACACATATTTTTTTACTACTATCCGCTAAAGTAATCTTGTCATAAATATTTACTTGTCTATCTATTATAAACAAATCGCTTGCACCGCTATCAATGGTATTACCCGATATATCAAGGTTACCTGCTAAGTGCAGTTTTGCATCTCTACTTACGGAAATTCCTCCGCCATCCACATTGGAATAGTTATTGCGAACATTAATATCTCTTGCAAAAACAACCGATTTGTAGTTTACTTGTAATCCTCCTGCACCGACTTCGGTAGTTTTATTTAATGCACGATTGCCATCGATAGTACTATTTTCAATCATTACAAATGCAACATCCGTAATATAAACACCTCCGCCAAAAGTATCCGCTAAATTATTATTGATTTCTGAAGTATTGATATCTACCCTTGCATTTTGATTTATATATATACCTGCTGCGTAAGGAGCGTGATTATTGTTTATTTTTACATTATCTATATCGTGTATACCGTTTCGCAAATAAAGTCCGCCACCTCTGCCAACGGCATCGTTGTATAGCACTTCAAAATTAGCCAAAGTATTAGCGCCACCATCAATATATATAGCACCACCGCCTACTCCGCTAATAGTTGCTGAATTTCCGACAAACAAACCATTTGTTATAGTACACTTTCCGTCAATGGAAACTGCACCGCCACGACTTGCAAAACTTGCTGCAATTATGCCGTCATAAAAATATAAGGCTGACCCATAATAACCGTAAATACCGCCACCACCGCTCTCGCTTGTAGAATTGCAGTTATATATCATACCACCATAAAAATATACTTGCCCTGCTGAAGCATCGTTTGCACCTTTAATATTAATACCTCCGCCGTGACCTGTAGTCATACCGGCAGTGATTTTGCCGCAATTTACAGTGCTTAGTTCCGCAATAATTTGTGCATTGGTCTTAGACCCTTTATTTTCATATATGCTTTTTACTTGTGCTTTAATATTGTCCGCATCGGCAATAAATTTACTGTCGGTAATAAATAGAGCGCCATGCACATAAAAACACGAAGCATAGTCTACGGCTTGAGTTTGGCCTCTATCTATGGTATGTCCATTTAAATCTATTAAAATTTTTTCGCCTTGAAAAATATAGATTGATGAGGTTATCTTAATATCTTGCATTAGTATCAATTTGCATATTACACTAGACTCTCTGGAAATCTTTCTCGCATTGCTTATTTGAGTAGCTATTTCCTCATCGCTACCTTGCCAATTAAAAACAAAACTATCGTCAACTTGCGGTGGAGTAGCAACCGTTTGAATTTGATTCAAATTATTATCGGCACTGTTCGAGTTGTTTGTCATATCACTTGTTGCATTTACCGCGAACACGCAACCTAATATTAATAGAAAGGAAATTACTAGTACAAAAAATACTATTCCAACTCTTTTAATAATCTTTGCCATAATAAAACCTCCGTTTTCATCTTACATAGAATAAGTATATCTATGTACAAAATCAAAGATTTTTTAAGTTTGAATATATAATTTTTGTATGCTTAAAGTAAAGAGTTTACAAAACCTTTGCTATAACGTTGACATTATCTTACATTTTAGTTTAAAATATACATATAATATGTACATAGATATACTTATTCCATGTACCCAAACTTTACATTAAAGGCAAATTTTTAACCTTAATAGTCCCGATTTTTGATAGGATTATTGCAGTGAACACCACTTTTTGCTTACTTTAAACTTTACACAAAAAGTAACACCCTCAAACTTTTGGTTTGCGGGTGTTTTTGTTTTTTATCAGGCTTGTATTTTGCCTTGATTTTAAGAAAGTTTGTGGCTGAATTTGTGTGTTTATATTGATTTTAAAATTATAGTTAGCTTGTTTATTATTAATTATTCTAGCTGTAAAATTACTTTAAATGTTTTTATTTTGTCAATGTAATTTAACTAAAATAATAGCTTGTAACATTAAAAAAGCCGAACTATCTGTCGGCTTTCTATCTTGTTTTTAAGTACTCTATAAAGTCATAAAACTCCCTTTGTCTTAGCTCCTGCATATTACTTAGTTGTTTACCCATCCTTATATGCAAGTATTTTTCAAACTCAGGCAGTATTTTCTTTTCCATTATTTCCGTTCTTCTTACCCTTTCGGATATCCTATCCAACGTTTCTCTTCCTATGCTCTTTATATTTACTCCATCTATTTCAACTATGCTTTCCGCTTTCTTCCCATCGTTTACTATTATTACGATATACTTGTTTTTCCGCTCAAACTTACTGTTTGCTACTATATACCTTGTAAAGTATATTTCCTTTTCCGTATACTCCTTTTTGCATATTATCCGTATTTCACTTTCCCTTTTAGGATAATCTACATGTATACACTCTATCTCCCCTATGTCCGATTTTTCTATTTCTATCCTTTTTGGCATCGCCCTTTTGATACGTATGTACTTCTCTTCCAGCATTGTCAGTAGCTCGATATAATATCTTTCGTTTTTATGATTCTCTTTTCCTATTATATTGATTATATCTTTTTCGCTCCCACACATTGCTTGATACATACTGTATCTTTTACACTTCGATGCCTCGATATCCATATTCTCACCTTACGCTGTCAGCTGTTTTTATCTCTCTTCTGAATATTCGCACATCAATTTGTCTGCTACCAATGCTATGAACTCGCCATTTGTCGGTTTGTCACTTGGGTTGTATACTTTAAATCCAAACAGTTTATTTATATAATCTATATGCCCTCTTGTCCACGCTACATCTATTGCATGCCTTATTGCTCGTTCCACCTTACTTGGCGATGACGCAAATTCCTCTGCCACATTCGGATATAACTGCTTGGTTATGTTATTGATTAATGTTGGCTCTTGCATTACTTTTTTTATTGCACATCTTAAATATTGATATCCTTTTATATGTGCCGGTATTCCTATTGATAAAAATATTCTTGATATTCTTTCATCCAATACATACCCTGTCTCACTTGTTCTTCCATCCCCATGCTGTTTATGCTTGTCCGGTTTGGTCATTACCTGCCATATACTTTGGCTGTTATACTTTTCCAATATTACTTTTCTCATTACTGAATACTCTAATGGTTTGAAAAAATAGTATGTTACTCCTTTTTCCAATGCTGCTGTCAAATACGGCTCGGTCAATATGTTTGACATTATGAATATCTTTGGTTTTACTGCCATTCTGCTACTGTTTATGCAATCCATCAACAAGTATCCATCCATTTTAGGCAACATTAGTTCCGTTAATATTATATCTACACTAGTGTTTTCTAATTTAGCCAAACAATCTACTCCGTCGTGTGCTATTGCCACTACTTCTATTTCTTCGCAGCTCAAAAACTTCTCTGCTAGTTCGCAATTAGCTTTATCGTAGTCGACAACCATAAGTCTTAATTTTTTCATAAAACTCTCCTTTGAAATGTATTCAATAATATTAAATAAAATGGGTAAAAATACATAAGATAATACATAACCCTTTTAAATCACTATGCTTTTTAGCGATTTAACAGCTATATATTACAACAAAAAATTTGATAAATCAAGTAATCTCGACAATATAATAATTGCATTAAAATATACTTATACATAATTCGACAAATACAAATTTCTATGTATATTGTTCGACATTTTGCTCTGTTAATCTAACGATATTGCTTTGCTTTTCTACATTTTTCGCTAATGCTTAACCGTATTTCTACTATATTTGCATAACTCTGATTCTGCCTAATTAAGTCATTTATTTTCTATTTGTCATATTATGGCAGTTTTATATAATCTCACCCTATTTTTACTTTCGTTAATTTAAATTATTTTCTTTAGTTTTTTCCTCAATTTTATTTTGCTTTTGTTATTTTTTTTCGACATTTTTTTGCATCTTATGTAATATCTTACCCATTTGCTTTATTATAGCACAACTGCATTTGCAAAATAGGTCTTTTTAAAAACATAGTTGCTTAATCTGTTGTCCCATCACTTTATAGGGTGCGAAAAATGTCTGTTTTGTTACACTTGATAAAAAATATTTTGTAAATTTTGTGTAAAATGAAAATTATTTTTTGCAATAACTAAGATACATATTTATATTACGAAAATATCAACAAATTGGATATCGAAGGTATAAAGTTACTTGTTTCGTTAAAACCTATACTTTCATATCTCATAAATATTGTTTCTTTTTCAGTAACTATCTTTCCTTGAGATTTATAGGTATATATCATATCGTCATCGACTTCAAATTCTTCATAATATATTAATGTTTGATTTGATATACTTTGTTCTTGATTATAATACAAATTCATATCTGCTTTTTTATAGTTTTTATTTACAACTATGGTAAAATGATAAGTTTCAAATGTTGCAAAATTTTCTCCAGCAACAATAAAGTACAAGACTTGGTTATATTCGCGATTAATACCTTTCGTTACTCTCCAATCAATACTACTACTTAAATCAATAAAATCGGTATAAGTATTTAGCTCGGACACATTTGATTCTACTCTTATCTCAGTATCATTAAAATATTGACCTGTGTTAGCACTATCTTGTTTGAACAAAAAAAGTCCTCCAATAATAGCAACTACCAAAACTACAGCTACGCAAGAACTAACCATTGCCAATTTAAATGGTCTTTTTGTGCTTTTTCTCTTTGCATTAATCAAACGTTCATTTTGAATTTTCAAAGATTTTAGCAACTGCTCGTCGCGATTTTTTGTTAATGATTCATTAACAATATGCTGAAGTTTTTTATACCTCTTCATTTTTTGCCCCTCAATTTATTTTTATTGCCAAAGCCTCGTCAATACTTGTTTTATATGAAATATTAAAGTAACCTTTTGGTGCCTCTATCATTCCCGATGCTATTGTCAGGTATTTATCATTTCTTTTTGTACCATTTGTTAGCGTATATGTGATATCTTTATAGCCAAAAGCAGTCATAGCGTGATTATATTTGCTAAATGTATATTTAATACCATCGCTGCTGTTGCCACCAGCCAATTCAACAATATTAAAACCAGATAAAAACAAAATAATAGGCTCCCCACTATCAATATACCTTTTTGCAAGATTATAATCTAATTTACCGGAAGAAATACAATAACTATAAGTTAAAATGTAGCTACCATTCCTTTTAATATATTTTTCAAATCCGCTTTTAAATTGACTTACTGAGGTACCTGCCAAATTACTATTAGTCCCCATATCATAATATAAGTCATTTATCAATTTATTAGTCTCCGCACTTTCGCCTTTGTAAATGTAATATCCCATTAGTTCATTTCCAGGAGTATAATTAGGTATTAGGTTAGGACAAAATCTATCCCAATATTGTATCAAATTGGCTCCTGCAACCGGCACACATTCATTTGAAAGGCTATCTAAACCTGTAAGAAATGGATTCCTTTTGGCTAAATCTTTAGTATCCTCGGATTTGGAGGTAAAGCTTATGGTTTCGTTATCATAAGTAAAGTCGTCATAACCGCCATACAATGCCATTTCCTTTAATTCTTTCAAGCTTTCGCTATCAATAAGCATATCATTTTTTGCCAAATAATAATTTTGATTGTCATAATATAAGTAAGTCATGTTTGTTACATAAACTCTAATAGCTTGTCCGCTTATTGTATACGGGTTAACGGCATCAAAAAATACTTCCGCCATTTCAAACTCCCCTGTGTAGTTGATAACTATAGCATAACCATGCTCGTTATTTACAGTAAAATCGTATATGTAACCCAATTTATTTAAGTTTAAATCATACAATAATTCTTTTTCCGCAACTAAATCTATATCTGTACCGTAATTATCTTTTGCAAGACCGTCAATGTTTTTCAAAAAAACTTGGTCATACTCGTTACCATCCAACTCCATTGCATAGGCAACAGGTATATTAGTTAAAAATAAATAAATACTTGTTAGTGCTACAATGATTGCTACAATAATAAAACTCAGTTTTATTAATTTCGATTTTTTATTTATCATTTTTTACCTCTCTACTTATAAGGGAGTTAAATTTTGCCTTTTGTTACATCGTTATACAAATTTTTAATCTTTTTTATCGCTCTAGCATGTTTTTGTCTAACCGTGCCGTATTTAATCTCTAATTTCTCCGAAATTTCCAATGCACTGTAATTATCTATGTATAACATTTTGATAATCTTTTGAGTCAAATCGTCTAATTGACTTATGTAAACGTCCAATTCGCCATACATAGATTCTTCAAGATTGGGAGTATCTGCCACATAGCTTTCGTCGATTTCGCTGTATTTGCGTTCAACTTTTAAAAGCTTAAGTGCGATATGGTCGCAACATTTATATATCCATGCCGTAGGATAATTTATATATGATTTATTTTTCATATTAATTAAATAATGAAAAAATTCTTGAGCTACATCGTGTGCGATTATAGCTCCTCCGTCATATTTATGTGTGATAAAATTGATTATTCTGCTGTAGTAAAAATTGTATATTGCCTCCAATGAATCATTGCTGTTATTCAACTTTTTTAAATGATAATTAAACTCAATACGATTCATGGCGACTCATACTTTCTCCGTAAAAAAAATAATTAATTAGATAATATTAAAAAAAATGTTGTAAAAATTTTCAAAAAAATAATATCTTGCAATTAGTATATCATTTAAAAACACTAGTGTCAAACAAACCATTTATATTGCTGCACCTATTAGATTATAAAAAGCGGCTATGTTTGCACATAGTCGCTTTTATGCAACAAAATTACTAAATTAATTACTCTTTAACATATTTTTTTATTTCGTCCACAATCTCTTGAATGGTGTTTACGTGCAAAACTTGCTCGTAGTCAACCATAACGTCAAACTCGTCTTCCAATGAAGTTATAAGCTCTGCTTTATCGATAGAGTCAAACTTTAAGTCCTCATTTAAACGTGTTTCCATTGTTATTTTGCTCTCATCCACATCCATTTGATTTACCAAAATATTTTTTACTACATCTATAATCATAAATAACCTCCAAATTATTCAATAAATGTTTCCATTGCTATAAATTCGTAATGTGTATCCTTACTGTATACAGTTGTTTGAGTATCTGCAAAAATATCAAAATATGCAAACTCTCCGTCCTCTCCGCCATGCTTAAATTGAGCCTCGTGTTTTGTCCATTCCTTATAAAAATCGTCAATATTCAAGGCATCTTTTTTTAGCATATTATTTGCTATAGACTCATAATGACGGGGCTTTTTATACTCGATATCCACACCTACTTCACATTCGGATATCGCAATTACTATATCCTTATATGTATGCGAAATGGAAATAAACAAGTTTTCATCCACAACATAAGGTTTGCCGTCCCCGTAATAAGAAATATAAACATCCCTGCCCAAAAGATACTTTAAACACTTTTCGGCAAGCGGTTTGCTGTTTCCGTTATAATTCCTGTATGTAAAAATAATCATAAATCAATTATAGCAACAATTTTTAACAAAATCAAGTTTTAATAACAAATTATAAAGTTATTATGCTGTTTTATCGTTTAATTTCGGTTACTTAAGTAGTTATATCGTCTCAAACGGTCAATACGGATTCTGTCAATCGCCTCGTAAGTAACCCTTGGGCGCCAATTTCCGCCGGCTTTACCAGGGATATTCATACGTGTATCCTCGCCCCAACCCGCTAAGTCTTGGAAAGGTATTATAACAATATCCGCAACGCTAAGCAACATGGTACGTATACAAGCCCAAACAAGCCTGCTGTTTTCGCCGCCCTCAAGCTCGCAATGCAAACCCAAATAATCATAAAGCTTTGCCCTTGCATCCGCCCCAAGGCTTGCAAGCCAACCGTAAATTGTAGTGTTATCGTGCGTACCTGTATAGGCTATGCAATTTCTTTCGTAGTTATGCGGCATGTGCGGGCTTACCTCGCTGTCAAAAGCAAATTGCAATACCCTCATACCCGGGAAACCCGTTCTTTCCCTAAGTTCGTTTACTCCGTCATCAATGATACCCAAATCTTCCGCAATTATATCCGCTTTAGGGAACTTATGCCTTATAATAGCAAATAACTCTCTACCGATACCCTTACACCATTTGCCGTTTATTGCATTAGGAGCGCCGTATTCGACTGCCCAATACCTGTCAAACGCTCTAAAGTGGTCTATCCTCAATTTGTCGTACAGCTTGAACATTCTTTCTATCCTGCTGCAAAACCAAAAGTAGTTGTCTTTTTTCATTTCCTCATAGTTGTACAAAGGATTGCCCCAAAGCTGCCCTTCCGCACAAAAATAATCAGGTGGCACGCCTGCAACTTTATTTGGCTTAAAATCACTGTCCAAATCAAAGTAATTAGGGTTTGCCCAAACGTCCACACTATCGTAAGACACGTAAATCGGCATATCTCCGATAATACCAATGCCCAAATCGTTAATTTGTTTTTTGCGTGTTTTCCATTGCTCGGCAAAAAGGTATTGCTCGCAAATATAGTAGTCAACCTCTTGGGAGTGTTCTTTCATAAATTCGCCTAATGCACTATGGTCACGCTTTTTATACTTATCCTCCCACTCAAACCATGGCTTGCCGTTATGATAATCTTTAAGTGCCATAAAAATAGCATAATCCATAAGCCAATCGCGCTCTTCATTGGTATATGTATACAAAACATCTGTGTTTGATTGCAAAATATGTTGATATGCCATTTGTACTGCTTTGCGTTTTTGACCATAACAAAACTCGTAATCAACAACATAAGGCGAGCCGTAATATTTTAAGCTGTCGCACTCCTCATAAGTCAAATACCCGCTATCCCTTAACATTATCGGGTCAATGTACAAATAATTACCTGCAAATGCGGAAACACCCGAATAAGGCGATTCCCCCAAACCGATAGTAGTCATAGGTAAAACTTGCCACCATTTACAATCGCCAAGTTTTAAAAACTCCGCAAATTTAACAGTCTCATTACCAAAACCGCCAATACCAAACTCGCTTGGCAATGAGCTGATATTTAGCAAAACACCGCTTCCTCTCATACTTTCTCCTTAGACATTTATTTAGTGTATTTAAAAGTTATTTTATTAAGCGTTATTCTATCAATAAACCATAATGTGTTACCCTATCAATTACACATAAATTCAAACAAATGTTTCATTATTTTTTATTATAAACCATATCTATTAAAAAATCAATACCCAATTTTAATTTTATTTGGGCAAATACTATCATTTTGCGGAATATATTTGATTGTATAGACAATAATTTAAAAGAAATATAAAACTAACATTAAAATTACGATAATTAATAATTATAATAAATATAATTTACAAATTTAAAATTCAGGAGATTGATATGAGCAAAATGATAACCGTAGACGGTAATGAGGCGTGTGCCAAAATTGCATATTATATGAGCGAGCTTGCGACTGTTTATCCAATTACGCCATCCTCGCCAATGGCAGAAACTTGCGAAGCAATGCGTGCAAAAGGCGTGAAAAACTTTTTGGGGAACACTCTTGACATATCCGAACTGCAATCGGAGGGAGGGGCAAGCGGTGCTATGCACGGCAGTTTATCCGCAGGTACGCTCACAACAACTTTTACCGCATCTCAAGGCTTGCTGCTTATGATACCAAACATGTACAAAATTGCGGGAGAAATGTTGCCTTGCGTTATACATGTTGCGGCAAGAACGATTGCGACACATGCGTTAAGCATATTTGGCGACCACTCTGACATATATGCGGTTAGACAAACAGGCTTTGCTATGCTTGCCTCCTCTAATGTACAGGAATGTATGGATTTAGCAGCAGTAGCACACCTTGCAACCCTTGAGTCGGGATTGCCGTTTGTTCATTTTTTTGACGGTTTTAGAACATCGCACGAAATACAAAAAATACACAATATCGAATACTGCGACTTGAACAAAATAATAAATCTGGACAGTGTAAAACATTTTCGTGACAAGGCATTGTCACCAAACAATCCTACTGCAAAAGGCACAACACAAAACCCCGACTGCTATTTTCAAAACTTAGAATCACGCAATATTTTTTATGACAAACTACCTGCTATCGTAAGCGAATGTATGGACAAATTATACTCGATAACAGGCAGAAAATATAATTTAGCAGACTATTTCGGGGCGAAAAACCCTGCAAAAATCGTGGTTATTATGGGTAGTGGCGGCGAAACAGTGCTTGAGACAATAAACTATTTGAACAGCATTGGCGATAATGTAGGCGTTATCAAAATAAGACTTTATCGCCCTTTCCCACATAAGGAATTTATATCCTTATTACCTGATAGTTGTAAATATATTACCGTGCTAGACAGAACAAAAGAGTTCAGCGGGGTTGGCGAGCCGTTATATCAAGACGTGCTTTCCTCATTGCAAATTGCGGGCAAAACGGACATGAAAGTATTTGGCGGAAGATACGGGATAAGTTCCAAGGAGTTTACTCCGTCAATGGTTAAAGCAGTTTATGACAATATGAATGAAAGTGGCAAAAACTTTTTTACCGTAGGTATTGACGACGATGTTACAAACTCTTCCCTACCAATAAATGACTATATTGACACTACCCCTAAAGATTGCATAAGCTGCAAGTTTTACGGCTTAGGCTCGGACGGCACGGTTGGGGCAAACAAAAACAGTATCAAAATAATAGGCGATAATACGGATAAATTTGCACAGGCTTACTTTGCCTATGACAGCAAAAAATCCGGTGGACTTACGACTTCGCATTTGAGATTTGGCGACAGCCCTATAAAAAGCTGCTATTTGATTGAAAAAGCTGACTTTGTCGCTTGTCACAACCCAAGTTTTTTAGGCGTTTACGATATGGTGCAAAGCCTTAAAAAAGGCGGAAAATTTTTGCTTAACACAAGTTTTGACAAAGTAAAACTATGTGAGACTTTGCCTTGCGAGATTAAAATATATTTGGTACAAAACCAAATTGATTTTTATATTATAAATGCAAATAAACTTGCAAAAGAGCTTGGTTTGGGTGGCAGGATAAACACGATTATGCAAGCTTGCTTTTTTAAACTTGCAAACATTATAGAATACGACAAGGCTTACACGTATATGGTTGACTATACAACAAAGACTTTTGCATTAAAAGGCGAAAAAGTGGTGCAAATGAATGTTGATGCAATAACAAAAGCTACCGACTTTTTGGAAAAGGTAGATATTCCTTGCGAATGGAAAGATATTACTTGCGAAAATAAAGTAGTAAGTAGCGGAAATGCTTATTTTGACACTTTTTCAAGACCTGTCCTTAAAGGCAAAGGAGATAGCTTAAAATTAAGCGCTTTCCCACCGGACGGAAGTGTACCGACTGCAACTACACAATTTGAAAAACGTGGCATTTCGGACAAAGTCTCCTCGTGGATTAAGGAAAACTGCATACAATGCAATCAATGTGCTTTTGTTTGCCCTCATGCTTGCATAAGACCTATTTTGCTTGAGGATAAGCAAAATATCCCCAACACTTTTGAGACGATTGACGCAATACAGCCAAAAGGACGATATTTCAGGCTACAAATCAGCCCTCTTGACTGCACGGGGTGCGGTAGCTGCATAAATATTTGCCCTGCGCCAAAAAAAGCTTTGGAATATAAGCCGTTAGAATCGGAAAAAGTATTGCAAAAAGATAATTGGGAATTTGCCAAAAATCACGAAAACGCAAAAGAGGTAATCAACAAAAAACAAGTCAAAGGAGTAGGCTTTGCAAGACAACTGTTTGAATTTTCGGGTGCATGCTCGGGTTGCGGGGAAACACCTTATATCAAACTTGTGACTTCCCTTTTTGGCGACAAAATGATAATTGCAAATGCTACGGGCTGCTCCTCCATATATGGTGGCTCGGCACCTACTTGCCCGTTTGCAAAAACAAATGACGGTAAAGGTCCGGCTTGGGCAAACAGTTTGTTTGAAGATAACGCCGAATTTGGTTATGGTATAAGCTTAGGTGCAAATTTAAGGCGTAAAAAACTTAAAGAAATTGCAAAAAAACTTATCGAAAATCGCTATGAAAACCAAAATTTGACAAATTGGCTTAATACCTTTGACGATAAAAAGCTAACTGAGGAGCATAGCAAAATCCTATATGACAACATACAAAAAATGGCGGACGAGTGTAGCTGCGAGGAAAATAAAAGTTTGCTTTTGCAAATGGCAAAAGATAAAGATGCAATAACAAAAAAATCAATTTGGATAATTGGTGGCGACGGTTGGGCTTACGATATCGGCTATGGCGGACTTGACCATATTTTGGCAAGCGGAGAAGACGTAAACATACTTGTTTTGGACTCGGAGGTATACTCAAATACAGGCGGGCAAGCCAGCAAAGCTACGCAAATCGGTGCGGTTGCAAAGTTTGCACAAGAGGGCAAAAAGACCGCTAAAAAAGACTTGGGACTTATGGCAATCAACTATGACAATGTATACGTTGCAAGCGTAGCTATGGGTGCGGATATGAATCAATGCCTAAAAGCTTTTAACGAAGCAGAAGAGTATAACGGAGTGTCCTTGATTATTGCATACTCCCCTTGCATTAACCATGGTATAAATATGAGCAACTGTATGCTTGAAGAAAAACTTGCCGTAGAATGTGGATATTGGAATTTATTCCGCTTTGCACCAAACGCACAAAATAATAAATTTATGCTTGACTCCAAAGCCCCTAAAGGCGATTATGTGGAATTTTTGAAAAGTGAAAACAGGTTTGCAAGTCTTAAGAGGACAAATCCCGAAAATTTTGAAAGCTTGTTTGAAAAAAGCAAAGAGTATGCAAACTATCGTTACAATAAATATTTGCAGCTAGTGGAAATGTACAAAAATCTTTAAAGCAAATAAGTAAATCAATAAATATCCCCACGTTAAACGTGGGGTTTTTCACATACGGGTATAACCCTTGT
>CANSGN010000007.1 GCA_947646415.1 uncultured Clostridia bacterium
GAAAGTACTTAGATGGAAGCGTCTCGGGAGGATAGGTCGTCGCCGCATCCACTAAACTCAGTAACATTATTATTGTTACTGAGTTTTTCTTTTTATGA
The DNA here is from genome assembly GCA_947646415.1 of uncultured Clostridia bacterium. Taxonomy (GTDB): domain Bacteria; phylum Bacillota; class Clostridia; order Christensenellales; family UBA3700; genus MGBC100798. Next base: position 99 of record CANSGN010000007.1, read on the forward strand.
TAAGACATTTAATTTTTCTACAACAGTTTTGTATGCCTAATTTTATATTGCTATCTCTTTTATTATGGATAAAAAATTACTATTGATTTTTATATATTTTTATGTTAAAATTTATTATATATGGAGGAATTTATGGACCAATATTTAGAAAACACGATTGATTTTAATAAAATTATAAAATTTTTAAACGATTATTCTGGGCAAACCTATAGAAGTAATGAACACACGAAAAGTTTTTTTGGAAGAACTGCATATGATGAGATGATAAAATTAGGGGAAAGAATTACTAGTCAAATACCTGCATTGAGTTTTCATAAGTGTTCAAATTGGCAAAACTCTGGTTCTATCGCAAAATATTTTTGGTTGCAGTTAAAAGAAGATAAATATAAAGATAGTACTTATAGCATTTCTATTATTACAACTAAAGATAAAGGTATGAATTATTTTAAAGTTTATATAGAATTGGACGATAAAAATACTAATGCATCAAATGATAGTGACAATATAAAAAGAAAATTTAAAAATGTTATTTTAAATAATTCAGAAAATTTACCTCATAATGTTTTTTATGAAGGCGATTATAAAGTAAAATTAAGTTTAGAAGTCGCTAAAGCTCATTGTAGTAATTATGCTAAAATTACAGTTAATATTCCTATTGAAAGCTCAAAAAATGGCGGCAATAATGAAGATATTTATAACGAAATTGTACAGGCGATAAAAATATTTTATCCAATATATTTAAAATTATTTGAGGATATCGGTAATCCAATTCATGATACTATAAGTGAAGAAGTGACGAGTAATCAAAATAATGTTATTCATGACAAAAATCTTATTTTATATGGTCCTCCAGGAACAGGAAAAACATATAATAGCATAATACATGCGTTAGCTATTATTGAAAATAAAAATATAAAAGATATTAAATCACAAAATTATAAAGATTTAGTTAAAAAATTTAATTTTTATAGAGAAAAAGGACAAGCCGAATTTATAACTTTTCATCAGTCATATGGATATGAAGAGTTTATTCAAGGAATAAAGCCACAAGAAAAAGATGGAGAAATAATTTATTCGGTTGAATCTGGCATATTTAAAAGATTTTGTGATAATATTGAACAACCTGGTGTTATTAATCATATTGGTATTAGTATTGATGATACGCCAACGATATGGAAGGTTTCTTTATTAGGTACCGGTGACAATCATATAAGAACTTATTGTATGGATAATGATTGTATACGTATCGGTTGGGGACAAAATGAAAAAGACGATTTAAGCGTTAAAATATTTGAAAACGACATGAAAATAGGAGATATTGTATTTACATGTTATACTGCAAAAGAAATTGATGCTGTTGGAGTAATTATTGGAGATTATGAATGGGAGGAAAATTTTAAAGAATATAGGAGAGTGCGTGAAGTTAAATGGTTGTATAAAGGTAAATTTAATGTTTATGATATGAATAACAATAAAGATTTGCCTCAAGCAGCTGTTAGAAAATTATTTAGATTTTCAAAGAAGGATGTGCTAACTATAATAAATCATCAATCTAATAAAATAAAGGACAGTTTAGAGTTAAATAATAAAGATAAGAATTATGTAATTATTATTGACGAAATTAATCGTGGAAATATCTCAAAAATATTTGGAGAAACGATTACTTTGATAGAAGAAAGTAAACGAATTGGAGAGGTAGAAGAGTTAAAAGTAAAACTTCCATATTCTAAGTTAACAGACCCATTATTTGGAGTTCCGAGTAATGTTTATATAATTGGGACTATGAATACTGCTGACCGATCTATACAATTTATAGATACGGCTTTAAGAAGAAGGTTTTCTTTTAAAGAAATGCTTCCAGAAGCAGTATTGTTAAAAGATATTGAAATTGATGGAATTAATATTGGTAATATGCTTGAAACAATTAATAAAAGAATTGAGTATTTATATGATAGAGAGCATATGATAGGTCATTCATATTTTATGAGCTTAAAAAATGAAAGAACAATTAGTAAATTATCACAAATTTTTAAAAATAATGTATTGCCATTACTGCAGGAATATTTTTATGATGATTTTAGCAAAATACAGCTTGTATTAGGAGATAATCAAAAGAAAAATGGGGAACCAAAATTCATTGTTGAAATGAATTTAGATAATGGATTAGAGCTTTTTGGAGATTATGATATTATAGATGGAAATGCTATGTATAAAATTAATGAGGAAGCTTTTGATAAAGTTGAAGCATATAGGTTTATGCAAATTAAATGATAATTATGAAAAATAAAACATATCAGGTCTTAGAATATCAACATATGACAAATAATAGAAATGCTATAGGTTGTAAAGCATTGGATAAAGAAACTTTTACACATTTAAAGGATTTTATACTTGGAAATAATGAAAATATGGTTGATATTTTTAATATACGTATAAAAAAAGGGATTGGAGAAGTAATTACGGCAAAAAATTATGTTGGTGTTATTGCTCTTAAAAATGGCACTCAAATTGAAATATTGCCTAAGATTTCTGCTACTAATGATATATGTTTGACTAAGAAAATTTTTATTGAAATGATAAAATATTTAAAGAATTTTCCAAGCAAATATTTTCAAACTGCGGAATTGGAGCTTGTAAAAAATAATTTACTTGAAGTATTTATAAGCATGTTCTTAGATGAAGTTAATAGATTAATTAAGATGGGGTTGAAAAGTAATTATGAACTGAAAAATGATAATTTGGCTATTTGTAAAGGTAAAATTAATTTTACTGAACAGATTAAAAAAAACTACATACATAAGGAAAAATTTTATTTAAGCTATGATGAATTCACATTAAACAGAGTAGAAAATCGATTAATAAAGTCAACTCTTTATTTATTATTAAAAGTAGCAAAAGACAAAGAAAATAAGAAAAATATTGTAACATTATTATCTAATTTTGAGAATATTGATAGAAGTTTAAATTATAAAAAGGACTTGTCTTCTATAATAAAAGATAGGAATTTAAAAAATTATAAATTAGCGTTAAAATGGTGTGAAATATTTTTATTAGGGCTTAGTTTTACGCAATTTAATGGCAGCAATGTTGCTATTGCTTTATTGTTTCCTATGGAAAAGATATTTCAAGATTATGTAGCTGCTAAATTGAAAATTATTTTTAATTCTAATAAAAACTTCATACTAAGTATTCAAGATAAGGGATATTATTTATTTGAAAATCAAAGAATGTTTGCACTAAGACCAGATATTGTCATAACAAATAAACAGACAGGTCAAAAATATATAGTTGACACTAAATGGAAAATGTTAGATATCAATAAAAGTAATTACGGAATTGCTCAGTCTGATATGTACCAAATGTATGCTTACGGGAAAAAATATTTAACTAATAATGTTACATTATTGTTTCCAGAAATTAATGGTTTTTTGGATTCAAATAGTATATCATTTTATTCTAATGGCGATGTAAGAGTAAATGTAATGGCTGTTAATCTATTTAATATCAATGAAAGTTTATGTAAAATTATTAAACAGATTATGAATAACTAAATTATTAAAACCTAATATAAAAAGCACATAATAGCTTTTTAAGGCTATTATGTGCTTTTTATTTGTGTATTATATGGTTTTAAATTTCATCTAATCCTAATAGGTAGTTTGCTGAAACGGAAAAAGTTTTGCAAATTTTGTATAAACAGTCAGTTGTGGGGTAGCTTTTGTTTCTCTCCCATAATGAGACAGTGTCTTGGGAAACATTTAAAAGTTTACCAAACTCACTTTGTGAATATCCGTTTTCAATCCTTAACTCTTTTAATCTTTTTGAAAGTTCTTTCATAATTTTAGTATACGATAATTCTTCGTATTAATGCTTGACATACGAGAAATATTCGTATATAATTAGAATATAACAAAAGTTAAGGAGTAGAAAATGAAGAAAAAAGTTTTATTTATTGTAGTTTTAATGTTAATACTTATATTTACTCTGTCATTAGTAGGCTGTTCAGATGGCAGCACAACAAACAATGGCAGTAATAATACCTATAATCCTGTTGATAAACCAAATGTGCCATCGGTAGAAGTTCCGGACGATAACGATGAGGATAATAACGACGGTAAGGATGATGACGACATTATTATTCAGCCATCTCCATTTGATATGGCAGTTAATAGCCTTAAAGAAGTAGGTAGATATGATGCTGTTGATAAAGAATACGAGCTTTTAATTCCGATAGATAGTACTAATGACTTGTTGATATATTGGGACGAAATAAATAATACCATTTCGATTCTGTTTACATCGGGAACGGATTCTGGCGTTATTTTGACTATCGATAAAAATTTGGGACCGCAATATTCTTGGGCAGTAATGCAGGGTAAATATCTGCTTGGCGGAACAGTCTCTTTTTCGCCTTATACAGGGGCAAATATAAAGTATTTGAAGACAAATATTCCAGATTCTATGAGCAGCTTGATTCCTTCAATGAAAAATTTAGCTAAAGCAGGCATTAAATTATGTTGTAGTGGGTTTGATTTGTTTTTAAATTTAGTAAAATTAGATTTGGAATTGTCCGACTTTAATATATATATAACTACATAATTTAAGAAACGATTTGAATGTGGTGTAAGCTTTTTATTGCATAAAAGTTAGGGGGTATGGTACTACATTAATTTTATCTAAGCAAGCTTTAGCAGTGTATTTAAATTAAATTTTAGATATAAATAAGTTGCATTAGAAAGAGATTATTTCAAAGAGAGTAGTATTTTTGAGTTTGTATAATACTTTAAAATAAAAACAAATAAAAGTCGGTTGATGCCGACTTTTATTTTGTTTAATGATAATAGTTATTAAGATTTAAGTTGACCGTTTGTAGAATAGCTTTTAATTACTCGCTTTGGTCTTCTAGGTAGCGGGCACTTTCTGCAAATTTGATTACGGATTGTACTGAGTTTTCGCAACCTTGTTTTGTAGAGTAGGATTCGCCTACGCCGATAACTGTATGTGCGTTGTTATATAGCTTATATCTAAAGTTACCAGCTTTATCCTCGTCAATTTCAAAGTTTGACTCTATACAAACTTTTTTGAATGCAATAATCGAATTGGACTTTGGCTTTGTTTTATAAGATTCGCTTTCAAACAAAATTTGACCGTTATTTGCAAGCAATCTAAAGTGATAAGGTCTTGTAGAATTGTCATCATTTTTAACAATTACAAATTTACCAAAAGATTCTACATTAGGGTCGGTTGTAATCAAAGGCAACTCGTCAGTAGTATTTTTAGGAGCTGCTTTTGCAGCAGGTTTACTTTCAACAACAGGCTCTTCCTTTTTAGCTTTAGCTGTTTTCTTAGGTAATTTATCTTTACCTACAACTGCAGGCTTATCGGTAGGAGCTTTTTTCCTTGGATTTGTTCCTGTTTTTTCCTCGATTTCGTTAGCGATTTCGCTTGCTGTTTTTTTAGTTGTTTTGGACTTTTTCTTAGGTAGAGTCCTTGGAGCAGTAGTGGCAACAGCCTCTTGTTCAACTTCGTCTACATTTTCTACTTGTGTAGGCTCTTGAACAATTTCCTCTTTAACTGTTTCTACATAAACAACTTGTGTAGCCTTTTCTTCAACTTTTTCTTCTAATATAGGAGCTGCAATTTTTTCCGCAACAGGAGCGGTAACTTTTTCTTGAACAGGCTCTTCGTAAGTTTCAACCGGGATAGGCTCCAATTCAACCACCTTTTCTTCGATAATTTGCTCAACTGCAGGTGCTTTCTTCTTAAATAATTTTCTTGGTGCAGGAGCAGGAACAGATTCAACTTTAACGCGATTGATTGGCGCAGGAACTGATTCGACTTTAACTTCTTTTACAGGAGTAGGGGCAGGCACACTTTCGCTCTTGACCTCTTTAACCGGTGCTGGAACACTTTCTGTCTTAACATCTTTGACAGGAGCGGGCACAGTTTCCGATTTGACTTGTTTGATAGGAACAGGAACTACTTCTGGTTCGACAACTTTTGCAATTTCTTCAACAGGTTGTTCTTCTTGAACAGGAGTTTCATCTGCAATATCTTCTACTACTTCCGGAGTAGTAACCTCATTTGCTTGAGCTGCCTCGTTTTTAATAGGTTTATCGCCAGCTTTTGCAACAGGTTGCCAATCAGGTGAAATTTCTTTATAAGTATGGTCTTTTGATTTTTTAGACCCTTTTTTATCTTTATTTTTTGCTTCGTCATTTGCTTCGTTATTTGCATTTTCCGATGCTTGACTAGCTTTTTTCTTCTTTTTCTTTGCACAAGCAACCGAAATGGTCACAATTAATAATAAAACTACTACTGCCGTAGCAGCAACAATTACATACCACCAAAGCACAGAAAAGCTTGAAATTTTGAATGCTTCTTCGGTCATAAAAGTCACTATTTTATTCCAAAATTCTCCCATGATTTTGCCTCCAAAAATTGTTATTAGTATAAATATAGCACATAAAATAATAAATGTAAATTATTTTAATAAAATTTAATAAAAATTTTGTAACATTTTGTTAAATATTGTTAAATTGCGGCATAATTTATTGTATGAGTATAGATAGTGTGTTGGCAATAGTATTTGCCTTTTTAGGGTTGATTTTCGGAGCATTATTGGCAATTTTTATGCAAAAAAGGGAAGAAAAATATGTCAAATATGCAGAAAGTTTGGCAAGTGGTTTTATGCTTGCCGTAGTTTTTTTCGATTTGCTGCCAAATGCAAACGAAAAGGCGAGTTTTTTGACGGTGTTTTTGGGTATTCTTGCGGGCATTTTGATAATTTTATCGATTAGTAAAATAACTTCGGGAGAAGTGTATACAAAATTATCAAAATATGATATAATAAATAAAAATGTTGAGAATAATGCCGCTGATAATTTGTCGATAAGCCAAAAAAATACTAGCAGAGGGTTGGTTAGAAATTTGACGACTGCGTTTGCAGTAGCTTTGCACAATATACCCGAAGGCATTGCACTAGGTGCGCTGGATGGCCAAGCAATTTTGATTTCGACCGCCATCTTGATTGCTTTGCATAATATTCCTGAGGGAATTGCCATGAGTATACCGCTTGCAAAAGCAGGAGTAAAATGGTTTAAAGTTTTGATATTTGCTTTTATCACGGGTGCTTGCACTGTGTTGGGCTGGGGCATAGGCATTTTGGTGGGAAGTATTTCTGAGGAATTTATAGCCTTTATGCTTGCAATATCAAGCGGAGCTATGCTGCAAATTGTTTTTTGCGATTTGATTGGCGATGAGGAAAATAAAAATTGCGGTAATTTTACTTTGTTAGGTTTGCTTATCGGCATGATAATTGCGACTATGGTATAAAGCATTAATAATACCGTTGCAATAATATTAAATTTAAAATTGTAAAAGATAGATTTAGTTTTAGGAGAAGAAATGGAAACATTAATAAAAAGCGGGGAACAAGCGATAAAGTTAGGGGCGGATTTGATAAAAGCAGGGGAGATTGTAGCCTTTCCTACAGAGACGGTTTACGGTTTGGGAGGCAACGCACTTGATGCCGCTTGTGTGCAGAAGATTTATGCAGCAAAAGGCAGACCTGCCGACAATCCGCTAATTGTTCACATTGCAAAAATAGAGGATATATATCCCTTGGTTTCGGAATTTAGCGAAAGGAATAAAAGAGTTGTGGAACAGTTTATGCCCGGACCTATCACACTGCTTTTTCCAAAAAGCGATATTGTGCCCGATAGTGTAACTGCGGGATTAAAGACTGTAGGCATAAGAATGCCAAAGCTTGAAATTGCAAGAGAGTTTATTGAAAGTGCGGGAGTGCCTATTGCCGCACCATCTGCAAATGCAAGCACAAGGGTAAGCCCTACTACTGCCAAACACGTTTATGAAGATATGAAAGGAAGAATACCGCTTATCATAGACGGCGGAGATTCGGAAGTAGGCATAGAGTCTACAGTGCTTGATTTGACGGGAGAAATACCTACAATACTACGTCCCGGTGCAATTACTGCCGAAATGCTTGCTGAGGTTGTAGGAAGTGTAAGAACACATAAAGGGGAAGTGATTAGCAGTGCACCCGCACCCGGTATGAAATACAAGCATTACGCACCTACTTGCCCTATGGTAGTTGCAAAAGATATGGACAGTTTGATTGCGGAGTATGACAAACAAACGCAAAAGGGCTTGAATGTACTTGCATTGATAAGAGGACAAGCTGTACAAGCTATGGCGAGCAGAAAATATGTCAATTTGGGTAACAACGATAGTGAAGTGTGCCGAAATATTTATAAGGCAATGAGAGATGGAGAAAAAGTTTGTGACTATATAATTTGTATCGATTTGGGAGAAAACGGGCTTTGCAAATCGGTTATGAATAGAGTTATGAAAGCAAGCGGAGGCAAAGTTGTATGAAAATAATATTTGTATGTACGGGTAATACTTGCAGGTCGCCAATGGCGGAATACCTTATGCGAGACTATTGCAAAAAGAAAAATTTAGCTATTGATGTAGAGTCGAGGGGGCTTGCTTGTTCTAACGGGAAAGCTATTTCCGACAATTCGTATACTGCATTGCAGCAAATAGGTATTGATGCAAGCGAGCATCGTTCACAAAGCTTTACATTGCGTGATTTGTTTGATGCTGACTTAATAATTACAATGACCCAAAGTCATAAAGATGCCATTTTATATCACTTTAAGGCAGGGGACAAAGTAAAAACTTTTGACGAAATGACAGGCGTAGGCAACATTGTCGACCCTTATGGTTTTGGTTTGGACGAATATTTAAAATGCAGGGAGCAAATAGAAAGAGGCATTCCGATTATAGTTCAAAAACTGACAAAATAGTAAACATATAAGACAGATTGTGTCTATAATTACTATTGTTTATATTAATTAATGTAAAATTTGTTATATAACTATTGAAAAAAAATAAATAATGCTGTATAATGAAATTTAGTAAATATTGGAATTTTTAATTTAGGCGGTGTTATATGAAGATAGCAATCGGTTGTGACCATGGCGGTTTTGTACTTAAAGACAGTGTTATTGATTATTTGAACAAACAAGGTTTGGAAGTTGTAGATTGCGGTACATACTCGGAAGATAGTGTGGACTATCCTATATTTGGCGAAAAAGTTGCAAGGCTTGTTGCAAAAGGCGAGTGTGAAAAAGGTATTGTAATTTGCGGTACAGGTATTGGGATAAGCATTGCGGCTAATAAAGTAAAAGGTATAAGGTGTGCTTTGTGCCATGATGAATATACTGCAAAAATGACTGCTATGCACAATAATTCTAATATTCTGGCTATGGGTGGTAGAGTTGTTAAACCCGAAATGGCAGTAAAAATTGTAAAAACTTGGCTTGACACTCCTTTTGAGGGTGGCAGACATATAAACAGAGTTAATATGTTTACGGATATCGAAAACAGAGAGGAGTAAAGTATGATTGAAGATTTGTTGCAAGAAATTGTGGCTTTGGAAAAAGAGCAAGACGCAAAAGTCAGAATGAGCGTGCAAGAGAGCAAAGATATCATTTTGAAAGCCAAGGAAAAAGCAATACAAATAGATAACGATGCCGACAATAAAATAAAACAAATGTCTGCTAAAAATATTGAAAAAGCAAATAAAGATGCAAAGAAAAACAGTGACAAAATTATAGCGGATGCGGAGCAAAAGGCTGCCGAAATTATTGCTGCAGCGGAGAAAAACAGCGACAAAATTACCGCCGATATAATTAGGAGGTTGGAAGTAAGATATGCCTAATGCTAAAATGAAAAAATTAATAGGCATTGGGAATACAAGTGACAGAAAGCAGTTGCTTAAGAGCTTGACCAAACTTGGTTGCCTTGAAGTTACCGACTGCAAATGTGACTTGCCGGAAAAAAGCCAGATAAATGAAAGTGAGTTTGATGAGATTACCTTGAAGCTTGCTAAGCTTGACTTTGCAAAAGAATTTATAAAGGAACAAAAAGTAGTTATAAACAGCTTGATAAAAAAGAAAGCTTTGGATATAAAACTTGAAAAACCTAATATGCTTGAGCGTAAGCCGGAAATCGATTTTGAAGATTTTTGCAATTCCAAGGAATGGGAGTTTGAAGTTTACGATAAAATTGCTGTTTTAGAGCAAATGAAAAGTGAACTTATCGAGTTTAAATCAAAGCTTACAAAAGCAAAAAGCTTGTTATCACAAGTGATTATTTATAAAGACTTAAATTGTAAATTTACTGATTTTAGTGCCACTAAATATGCAAATGCCATTTTGGGACAGTTGCCAAAGTCTAAGGTGGAACAAGCAAAAGAGATAGAAAACTCTTTCCCTGACTGCGTAGTGGAAATTTTCGGTGATGGGCAAATTGTAGCTTTGGCGGTTTTGTGTTTGAGGGAAAGCAGCGAAGAGATATTGTCTAAACTTGCTGATTTGGAATTTGTTCAAAATAACCTTAACATAAACGAAGTGCCTAAAACAAAAATTTCCGATTTGGAAATTGAAATAAAACAGTTGGAGTTTGAGATAAATCACGTTGCAGAAGTTGTCGCTAAAGATTTTATCACAAATGAATTTGATGGAAAATGTAAGCTTTTGCAAGACTTTTATAATGTGGAAATGCAAAAATTGCAAACTCAAAAACTTATGGCGGAGACAAAAAGCTCATTTGTATTTGAGTGTTGGTACCCTACAAGTTGCGAGCAAGCAGTGGTAACCGCTTTGGAGGAAAGCCCTCTTGCATTGTATTTTTATACACGAGAGCCTTTGGAGGAGGAAACACCACCGACATTTACAATGAATAACGGCGTGGTTACATCTTATGAAAGCGTTACAAATATGTTCAGCGTTCCTAACTATAAGGAAATAGACCCTAATCCTTTTGTAGCATTTTTCTTTATACTATTTTTCGGTGTAATGATTAGTGATGCGGGATATGGTTTGCTTATGGCATTGGGTGCGGGAATCGTTCTTGCAATCAAAAAACCTAGAAAGCGTGAAATGAGCCTTGTCAAAATTATTTTTGCGGGTGGTATATCCACAATTATTTGGGGTATTTTGTTCGGAGGATACTTTGGTATTGACACTGATGTCATAAACGGTTGGTTTGGTTTGCCTGAGGGCAGTGCATATTGGTATTGGTTCAGTCCTTTGCAAAAGCCGACTATGATGCTTGCTTTGTCGTTGGGACTTGGTGTTTTCCAAATGCTTGTCGGTATGGGAATAAATGCCTACGCGTTGTTCAAAGCTAAAAAACCGTTTGATGCGATATTCGGAGTATTCAGTTGGTATGTTTTGCTTTTGGGTATAGGTTTGTTTGCAATGGAAGCATTTTTGTTCAAAGGAAACCTTGCAATGCGTTACAGCGGAATAGCTATGCTTGCAATCGGATTGGCAGGATTGATGGTTGCAGGTGGTTTGCACAAAAAAGGTGCAAAAATTGTTTCGGGTGCGTTTGGTAACCTTTACAGCATAATCAACTTTTTCAGCGATTTACTAAGTTATACAAGATTGTTTGGTTTGGGCTTGGCAACAGGTGTAATAGCAATGGTATTTAATCAAATTGCAATGGTTATGATTCAAATTTTGCCTGTAGTTGGATATTTGGTGGCAATATTCTTGTTGCTGGTTGGTCACTTGTTTAACATAGCAATCAATACTTTGGGTGCTTATGTGCATAACTCAAGGTTGCAATTCGTTGAGTTTTTCGGCAAGTTTTATGAGGGTGGCGGTAAGTTGTTCGTGCCGCTTGGAAGCGCAATGAAAAACTATAACTTTACCATAGAGCCTGCTATGGATGTAAAAGCAAAAAAGTAAAAAACACGTCAAAAATCGGTATTAATGCTGCTAATATATGATAAAAAAGTATTAGAAATTGTTACAGCATTAAACAATAATAATGATAATTATATAAATTATATATTATAAAAACAACTCAAATTTAGGAGGAGTAAAGAATGAGTTTAGGAATATTTTATGCAATTTTAGGTGCAGCACTTGCAGCCGTATTTGCAGGAATCGGTTCTGCAGTCGGCGTAGGCTTGGCAGGACAAGCAGCAGCAGGACTTACTGCAGAAGACCCGGATAAGTTTTCAAAAGCTTTGATTTTGGAATTGCTACCCGGTACTCAAGGTATTTATGGATTGATAATTGCATTTATCGTATTCATTAAAATCAATTTGTTTGGAGAAATGGCAACTTTAACAGACGGTCAAGGTTTGGCTATTATGGCAGGATGTCTACCAATGGCAATCGTTGGTTTGATTTCTGGTATCTACCAAGGTAAAGTTGCGGCAAGCAACATTGCAATGATAGCAAAAAGACCTGAAGCTTTTGGTAAAGGTATTACTATTACAGCAATGGTTGAAACTTACGCATTGCTAGCTTTGTTGATTTCTTTCCTAGCTGTATTTATGTTTAACATTGGTTAAGGAATAATTTATGAATAGCAGTAAAGTTATTTTAGACAAAATTATCAGTGATAACAGTGCGATTATAGATGAAAATCTTAAACGTGCCAATGATAATGCAAATGAGATTATCGCAAAAGCGTCCGAGGCTGCGGAGGCTAAAGTTGCTGCATTTAAAAGTGGTATGAAAGCCACTTACGACGAGATTTTAAGACGTAATGAAGTGGTAAGCACACTTGACGGCAAAAAGATAGTGATGAATGCAAAAGCAACAGCGGTAGACAATTTGTTTGCAAAAGCGTTGGACGAAATTGCAGGTATGGACAAAAAGAAGTATCTTGCGATTATCGAAAATATTTTGAAAAAGTTTGCAGAAGACGGGGATGAGGTTATCATTTCCGAGGTGGATAAAGGCAGAGTGACTCAAAAATTTATAGACGATACCGCTAAAAAATTAGGAATTAAGCTTACACTTTCAAAAGAGTTAGGCAATTTTCACGGCGGTGTGATTTTGGCGGGCAAAAATTCCGACAAAAATTTGTCTTTCGATATGGAACTTATGAGTATTAAAGAAGAATGCGAGACGCAAATTGCAGATATGCTATTTGAGGAGAAATAATGGCAGGGCAAAGTTTAATCTATTCAAATGCAAGAGTTAAAGCTATGGAAAACAGTCTTTTGACTAGCGAAAAGATTACCCGAATGGCGTATTCGGATAACTTGCTTGATGCTGTCAAAATTTTGTATGAAAGTAACTACGGCGGAGGTACTACTGTAGACAATCCGTATGCTTACGGCGAAATTTTGCGAATGGAAGAAAAAAGAGTGGTCGATTTTGTAAGAGAGGCAATGCCCGATAAAAGCGGACTTCAAACCTTGCTTGTCGTTAACGACTATCATAACGCAAAATGTTATTTGAAAGGTAAATTTGCAAAAGATTTGGACTTAAGCCTTATGTTGTTGCCTGCGGGTAACATTAGTTTGGAAGTGCTTGAGGAAAGTATTCAAAAAGAAGATTTGGCAAAATTGCCACAGGATATGGCTGCCGCTGTTAAGGAAATCGAAGAAGCTGCACGCGAGGAAAAAGTTAGTCCTAGATTTATTGATATTACTTTGGATAAGGCAATGTATAAGGATATTTTATCCGCGCTTAAAAAAGCCAATGTAAAAAGTTTGACAAAGTATTGGACTGCAAATATAGACTTTATAAATGTAAGCACTATGCTAAGGTGTAAAAGGATTGATGCGGACATAACTTTTTTAAAGGAAAATTTAATTGTCGGCGGCGAGATAAACGATTACATTTTGGAAGGGCTATATAAGGAAAGCTATGATATAATAGCGGAAAAACTAAAATATACCACTATCGGGGAGATTATTGCTGTAGGCGTGAACGAAGTAAAAGCGGGCAAGGCTTTGGTAGAGTATGAAGTCTTGTGGGACAATTACTTGCTTAATATCTTTAAGGAAGACAGAGCGGATGTATTTTCCGTTGCACCTATTGCGGGTTTTTATATTGCGAAAAAGATTGAACTTAAAATGGTAAGAATGATATTGACTTGCTTGAAAAACCGTGCGGATTTGCAAAATATAAAAGCAAGATTGAGAGGTTTTTATGCGTAAAGAAAAAATAGCCGTATTAGGCGATAGCGATATAACGCTTGCATTTAAAGCGATTGGTATGGATGTTTACAACGCAAACTCCGTGGGCGAGGCGAGCGAAAAATTAAGAATCCTTGCAAGAAATTATTCGGTAATTTTTATAACGGAAGATTTGGCAGTGCAAATCGAGGAGCAAATTGCAAAGTATAGGAACAGGACATATCCCGCAATTATTCCAATACCGTCATCAAACGGCACAACGGGGTATGGTGTGCAAAATATCAAAAAGGACGTGGAAAAAGCTGTCGGAACGGATATTTTGTTTAAAGATTAGCAAATAAAATCAAAGGAATTAATATCCATTTGATTAACATATAAAATTGCGATAAATATATTTAATATTTTAGATGAAAATATGCCTTAAATGGCGATTTTGAGAAAAAGTGAGGGTATCCAATGAGTGATGGAAAAATTATAAAAGTATCCGGTCCGTTGATTGTTGCGGAAAATATGCACGACTGCAAAATGTTTGACGTAGTGCGTGTGTCGAGCAAAAATCTTATCGGCGAAGTAATCGAATTAAGAGGAGATAAAGCATCAATTCAGGTTTACGAGGAAACAAGCGGACTTGGTGCGGGAGAAATTGTAAAGACTACGGGCGAGCCTTTGTCTGTAGAGCTTGGTCCGGGTTTGCTTGAAGGTATGTATGACGGCATTCAAAGACCGCTTGACAAACTGCTTGAGGCATCCGGAGACAGAATTTCCAGCGGTGTGGATATGCCTGCCTTGAATTATGAAAAATTATGGGATTTTGTACCTGCTTTGAAAGTCGGCGATAAAGTTGTCAGCGGAGATATTATCGGTAGCGTACAGGAAAACACAATATTCAATCATAAAATACTTGTACCAAACGGAGTAGATGGCAAAATTTTAGAGATTAAAAGCGGACAATTTACCGTTAAAGATGCTATTGCCGTTGTAAAGACTTCCAAGGGTAACAAGGAAATTACAATGATGCAAAAATGGCCTGTCAGAAAGGGCAGACCTTACAAGACAAAAATGTCGCCAAACAAGCCGCTTATCAGCGGACAAAGAGTTATTGATACATTCTTCCCTGTTGCAAAAGGTGGTTGTGCTTGTGTACCAGGTCCGTTTGGCAGCGGTAAAACAGTCGTACAACATCAGCTTGCAAAATGGGCGGATGCGGATATAATCGTGTATGTAGGATGTGGCGAGCGTGGTAACGAAATGACAGATGTTTTAAACGAGTTCCCAGAGCTTATCGACCCTAAGACAGGCGAATCTTTGATGAAAAGAACAGTACTTATTGCAAATACTTCGGATATGCCCGTTGCAGCACGTGAGGCAAGTATTTATACGGGTATTACTATTGCGGAGTATTTTAGAGACCAAGGTTACAATGTTGCTATTATGGCGGATTCTTCCTCAAGATGGGCGGAGGCATTACGTGAAATGTCAGGTCGATTGGAAGAAATGCCGGGCGAAGAGGGCTATCCTGCATACTTGTCTTCAAGACTTGCAGAGTATTATGAACGTGCAGGTATCGTAAAAACATTGGGTACGGATGAAAGAGTAGGCTCAATTACGGCAATATCTGCAGTATCTCCTCCAGGTGGAGATTTGTCAGAGCCTGTGTCGCAAGCAACTTTGCGTATTGTAAAAGTATTTTGGGGCTTATCTGCATCACTTGCTTATAAAAGACATTTCCCTGCAATCGATTGGCTTACAAGTTATTCGTTGTATGACGACAGATTGTCAGATTGGTATAAGGAAAATGTAGACGAAAATTGGTCAACATATCGTGGTCGTGCACTTAAGCTTTTGCAAGAAGAGGCAAATTTGGACGAAATCGTACGATTGGTAGGTGTGGATGCTTTGTCCCCTAAAGACAGAATGATTATGGAAACCGCAAAGTCTATCCGCGAAGATTATTTGCATCAAGATGCTTTCCACGAAGTTGATACTTACGCAACCCTTAAAAAGCAATGCACTATGCTAAAGCTTATTTTGGAGGCACATGATTTGGCTATTAAGGCTGTAGAAGAAGATGTGGAAGTAGACGAGATTTTGGAATTGCCTGCAAGAGAGGCTATAAGCCGTTCTAAATATATTGAAGAAAATAATTTGGCTAAGTTTGATGAGCTTTCCAAACAAATGGCGGATGAAATAGAAACCCTTATTTCCGAAGGAGAGTTATAATGCTAAAAGAATATAAGTCTATAAAAGAGATAGTAGGACCTTTGATGTTGGTTGAAGGTGTGGATGGTGCAAAGTTTGACGAACTTGTCGAAATTGTACAAGAAGACGGCGAGATAAGACGCGGTAAGGTTTTGGAAGTTAATCGTGACAAAGCCTTGGTGCAGTTGTTCGAGGGGTCGCAAGGCATTCAAATGAGTACTTCTAAAGCAAGATTTTTGGGAAGAAGTTTGGAAATTGCTTTGAGCGAAGATATTTTGGGACGTGTTTTTGACGGTTTGGGCAATCCTCGTGATGGCGGAGCACCTATTATACCCGAAAAAAGGATGAATATAAATGGTAGTCCAATAAACCCTGCGGCACGTGATTATCCCGATGAGTTTATACAAACGGGTGTTTCAGCGATTGATGGCTTGAATACTTTGGTAAGAGGACAAAAGCTACCTGTATTCAGTGCATCTGGTTTGCCGCATGCGGAACTTGCTGCTCAAATTGCAAGACAAGCAAAAGTTTTAAATACAAGCGATAAATTTGCCGTTGTATTTGCGGCAATCGGTATTACTTACGAAGAGGCAGACTTCTTCATGCAAGACTTTAGAAAAACAGGCGCTATCGAAAGAGCTGTAATGTTTATGAATCTTGCAAATGACCCTGCTATCGAGCGTATTGCAACACCAAAAATGGCACTTACTGCTGCCGAATATCTTGCGTTTGAAAAAGGTATGCACGTGCTTGTAATAATGACGGACATAACTAACTATGCCGAGGCATTGCGTGAGGTTTCCGCTGCAAGAAAGGAAGTTCCTGGACGACGCGGTTATCCGGGGTATATGTATACCGATTTGGCTACTATATACGAAAGAGCAGGCAGAATCAGAGGTAAAAAGGGCAGTATAACTCAAATACCTATTTTGACTATGCCCGAGGACGATAAAACACACCCTATCCCTGACTTGACAGGTTACATTACAGAGGGACAAATCATTTTGTCAAGGGAGCTTCATAAAAAAGGCGTTACTCCTCCTATCGATGTTTTACCATCTTTGTCAAGACTTAAAAACAAGGGTATAGGCAAAGGCAAAACTCGCGAAGACCATGCAGATACAATGAATCAATTATTCTCTGCGTATGCAAGAGGTAAAGAGGCAAAAGAGTTATCCGCAATTTTGGGTGATGCAGCGCTTTCTCCTGTTGACAGACTTTATGCAAAGTTTGCAGAGGAGTTTGAAAATAAATATGTTTCTCAAGGCAACTACACTGACCGTACAATCGAAGATACATTGCGTATCGGTTGGGAATTATTGACAATTTTGCCAAGAGCGGAAATGAAGCGAATACGCGATAAATATCTTGAAGAGTATTTTGATAAAATGAAAGTTGAGGACTGATTATGGCAAGTAAGTTAAAAGTCAATCCTACCCGAATGGAGCTTAGACGTCTTAAGGACAGGAAGAAGACTGCCGTTCGAGGACATAAATTGCTAAAAGACAAATCGGACGAAATGATTAGGCAATTTTTAGGATACGCTAAGGAAAATATGCGTTTAAGACTAGAAGTTGAGCAAGAGCTAAGTAATGCTTTGGCTGAGTTTATGCTTGCAAAATCGGTAAGCCAAGACGGCGTAATATGGGAGGCATTGAGTATGCCTGCGATAGGTATGGAGTTGGAAATAGGTACAAAAAACATTATGAGTGTAAATGTTCCTAGTATCGGAATTAAAAAATCCGAAAGCACAAGTTTGTATCCATATTCCTTTGCGAGCGTTACAAGCGAACTTGATAAGTCTATAAGCACGATTTCGGTTTTGGCAGAAAAATTGATAAAGCTTGCAGAGGTTGAAAAAACCTGTAATATGCTTGCTACGGAAATCGAAAAAAATCGTCGTAGAGTGAACGCTTTGGAATATATTATGATTCCTCAAACGGAAGAGGCAATACATGACATTACTATGAAACTTGACGAAAATGAAAGAGGTAATATCGTTAGATTAATGAAAGTTAAAACAATGCTTGCTAATCGTGAGTAATTAAAAACGAAATTTTAAAGAGTATTTAATATACGATTTAAGCCAATTTTATTCTAAAAATTTTATTGGTATTTATTAATCAAAAGACAAAATTACACCCCGAAACATTGTGTTTCGGGGTGTTACTTTTTGTGTAAAGTTTAAAGTAGGCAAAAAGTGGTGTTCACTGCAATAATCCTATCAAAAATCGGGACTATCGGGGTTAAAAATTTGCCTTTAATGTAAAGTTTGGGTACATGGAATAAGTATATCTATGTACATATTATATGTATATTTTAAACTAAAATGTAAGATAATGTCAACGTTATAATAAAGGTTTTGTAAACTCTTTACTTTAAGCATACAAAAATTATATATTCAAACTCAAAAAAACCGTGATTTTGTACATAGATATACTTATTCTATGTAAGGTAAAAACGGAGGTTTTATTATGACAAAACATGCACGAAAGGCAGGGAAAATAATTTTTGTATTAGTAATTTCCTTTCTGTTAATAATGGGATGTTTATTTGCATCCGACACAATTAAGGATAAAACTGATAACGCAAATTTAGATAATATGACAAATACTTTGCAAACAACTGCGGACGTGACGTACACTCTGCCTGGCAATTTTTCGGACAATGAGCGTATTTGGAATGAGGCGATAGATTACGCACGTGCAAATAACTCTTCAAATGTTTTGGTAAAGTTAAATGGTAATTGGACAGCTGCGACTAATTCAACTTATGGAACATCGTTTGGCTCAGGTAGTGGTTTTAGTAATGGTAGGATATATGTGCCAAGTGGTGCCAACATAATTTTAGATTTAAATGGTAAAACAATAGATAGAGGGTTAAGTACGCAAAGAAGTAACGGCTCTGTAATTTTTGTTGAGGGAACTTTAAGATTGATTGACAGTGGCTTTGATTCCAAAACTATTTATGATTTGAGTGATAAAACAATCATTAGTCAAATAAAAGGGGGAAAAATAACCGGTGGATATGCTAGTGAAAAACGCGGTGGTGGCGGAATTAGTGTAGATGGTGGTAAGTTTTATATGTATGGCGGTGTTATTTATGCAAACAATACATCATATAATACTGACGGCGGTGGAATATATGGTATAAATGGTGGTGAAATAAATATTTATGATGGTCTTCTTATAAACAATAATTCTGGTCATTATGGAGGTGGTATATTTGCCTCAAATTGTAATGTAAATATATATGGCGGTCATATTTTTAATAATAGAGCTAGCAATAACGGAGGAGGTATTTTGGCAGATGCAAAAGACCTTAAAATTACAGGAGGTAAAATTTCTTATAATTCAACATATTTTAACGGTGGAGGAATTAGCTTAAGTGGAGATAGTAGTGAGGAGGATATCGCTGTTATTCACAACTGCATAATAAGTTTTAATAAAGTTACTTATAGTACAGCCGGAGATTTGGATAATATGACAGGAGGTGCGATTAATTCAGATGGACACAAAATTGATTTGGACGGAGTTGAGATACGAAATAATCAATCGCCTAAGGCATCAGTAATAAGCAAAATTAACCCTGAAAATAAAATTACTATTAAAAATAGCATTATAACGGACAATAAGACAGACACTGCGGATACTTATTCCTTCGAGGTTTATCATTCTACCACTAGTACAGGTACATACATAACTTGTGGAGATAGTGTTGTGATAACTAACAATGTAAATTCTGAAAATAAGGAAAAAAATTTATTTATTGATTTGTTTACATATAGTATAGAATTATTTGAGTATGCACCAAATACCCGTATAGGTATTTCTTTAGCGGATGGCAAGCAAGACTTTATCCGACAACAATCTGCCGAAAATAATGAAATAATGTATTCTTTATTTTATAATGATAAAGACGGAAGTACAAAAGGCAGTGCTATACAATTTTCTCAATATAATTCAACTTACAGGTTTGTTGGAACACAACCGACAGTTGATGTTGCACAGTGGAGCTATAAAAACACAAAGCATACTGACCCTAATGAAGTTACAAATGTATCGGGAAACTATGTAGAAGTGCCATACATGGGAAGTGGTGGAACTTATACAGTTTATTGTAAAGATGCAAATGGAAGTAGTATTGGAAAAATGAAATTCCCCGACAGTACTAATTCTTTAAGTTCTATTAAATTGCAGAATGCAGGAACGTATATTTTAACTGTAGGTGGAGAGACTGATGGTGTTAACTATACCGGTAAAAACACTTTGATTTTTAAAATAGTTCCAAAGGCAACATATCGTTCGGAAAATATTTTTCAAAATAAACAATACGGAGATGAGGAGATAAATGCAGACCGTATATATCTCTATTATTCTTATGTAGGGGCTAGATGTTATGCAAATCTTACAAATGAAATAGGTGGTTTAAATGTAGGGCTTAATGTAGATTTTATTAGTGGACCTATTACTAATTATGATGGGACTGCTGATAATAACTATAAATTGGCATTGTGGGATAGAGTTGTGATTTTTACAGTAGTACCAAAGTATTTAACAAAACCAACGGTTATAACAAATGCCTATGAATATGATGGAAATTCTCATCAAATAGAATTGAAAAACTTTGACAGTACTTATATGAGTGCTTTGCGAAGCTATACGGATGTGGGGGAATATACACAAACAATATCAATAAAATCTCCTGGGAATTGCTATTGGAGAACAGATTCGGGCAGTGCTAGCGGAACGGATACAACTACATTAACATTTAGTTGGAAGATTACTCCAAAACCGATAGAAAAACCAACCGCAGCAGATAGTAACGAATTTGTATTTAACAACGCAGAGCATACATATTTGCCAAATGGTTTTGACGCAACAACAATGGTAATAACGGATAACAAAAATACCAATGTAGGGGAATATACGGCAAAAGTTACTCCTAACTCCAACCATAAGTGGAGTGATGGCACAACTACTGCAATAGAGTTTGAGTATCGTATTATTCAGGCGGGATTTGTATTTAAAGATGGCATAAAATACGATTATCAATATATAGATAGCAATAATACTCGCCAATCTTATGGCAATAGTTTTACTCATAAAGTCAATGACGAAAACTTAAATTTAGTAGATGGTGTGCCTAAATATATAGTGGGTAATATTCCTGTAAATACAAGTATAGAAGAATTCCTAAACAATTTGCAGAGTGATAGAAACTTAATAAAGATATACGCAAAGGAAAGTGATATAACACCTATATATGACGGCTTGACAGGTACAAGGAGTGACTTAAGTCAAACTTTAGCAACAGGTTTTAAGGTAGAGCTTTACGAAAGTAGTGATGACGCAACTATACTTGACACAATCTACCTATCTGTATTAGGGGATATAAACGGCGATGGTAGGATAAACGCAAGTGACGTATCATACTTAAGACAAGTAGCAAATGACAGCACATTGCTAGAAAGTATGCCATTGGAAAGACAGTTAGCTTGTATGATAAACAACAAAGGCGGAATAACCGAAGTAGATAGTGAGATATTGAGGAACTATATTGGCAAGGAAATAGATATAGATAAATTTATGGAAAGCGAAACTGCAAGTACAAATTCGGGCTACACATATTTAACCTTGGATAGGGACAATATGTTACGTAAAGTGAGTGAAAGCAAAACCAATGTAATAGGTAATATATCAGTAAATACAAGTGTAGAAAATCTTAAGACAAAACTAGCAGAAATGGGAATAAACATATCCGCAATGACAATCTACAACAGGAAAGGCTATGAAGTAACTGACAATACAGCAATAGTAGGAACAGGCTGGAGGATAGAGGTAGGTGGAGAGGAAACATACCTATCCGTACTAGGCGACTTGACAGGAGACGGAAGAATAACCGCAGCAGATATATCCTACTTAAGAGCAATAGCAGCAAGTGATACTACAAATGTACAAGACTGCATATTACTATCTGCAATACTATTAAACAAAGGCGGAATAACTACAGCAGATAGTGAAGTGCTAAAACAATCAATCAATAAAAAGACGGATATAAACAAGTATTAAATATAAATTTTTATACCGAAAATTTTATATGATAAAACTAATTGTACAAACTTTTAATCAAAAAACGTGTCGAAAATCGGCACGTTTTTTGAAATTTGCTGTTTGATAGACAAAAACGATATAAAAATAAACTGCTTAATTTAAAATTACATTCATATCCTAAAAAGTCACACATATAATTTAGTGTGTGAGGTGAAGTATGAAAAAAACAAACAAAAAAAGTTTATTAATTATCCTTTTAATAGCAGTAATTGCGGTAATGTCCGTTTTGTTGGTCGGTTGTAATAAAGTAGACAAAAAATTGCAATCAATGCAAAACAATATCTCTTACTTTAATAATGATATGCTAACTGCAGAAGATAGTAATTTTTATATAGAAGTTGTAGACGGCTCTCGTGAAAAGGCGTTGATAGCAGACGGCGAAGTTGGCGAAATGACAGAATATTGCACTATAAATGTTACTCCGTTAAACCTTGATATGACAAATAAGGGGTTGACATTTAAACTTACAGGCGAGAACGGCGTTTATGAGGGCAGTTTGGAAAAAAGCATAATAGGCATTAATTATAATGCAAATATCGAAGAGGCAACTAAGCTTGGTGCAATCAAAACGGTGACTATCATTTTAGGCGACCAAACTTTTGAGTATAATTTGGCAAGCATTAATGCAAACGGAATCGATTACAAACAAGCGGTGGAAAGCGTATACAAAAACTGTGCCGAAGATTTGGAGGGTATGTTTGACGGCAATCAATTTAAAAGTGAGATTTACATTAAAATTTCTTGCGATAGGTCAAAAAATCCAAAAGAATATTTTTGGTTTGTAAATGTTGTGGAAAACAGTGATAATATGTTTTGTGCGCTTGTAGATATTCAAACAGGGGAAATTATTGCTAAAAAACATAGATAATTGTATAAACAAAAAACGATTAAAGCCGAGGACTAAACTGCTTGGGTTTGGCAATTACAATCGGGCAGTAAACGTTTTGACGGGATTCAGTCAAGTAGCTTGGTGTAAGCTACTTGACTTTTTGCTATGTATTAAGGTAATTTGTGATTATTTATTATTTGCAGTTAAAGTTGTAGTTATTGTTATCGCAGCAATTATTATTGCAGCCACAACCACCACAGCAGCATAACCATACAATAAGTAATGGGATAATGCAACCACAACCATTGTTGCAGCTGTTACCACAGTTACCACCGCAACCGCAGCAGCAGATAAGTATTAAAATAATCCAAATACATGAGCAGTTATTACCACATCCGTTCATAACATTTACCTCCTTAAATTGTTGAGATGTTTATCTCTAGTTAATAGTACGCATATTTTTTTAAAAGTGTTACTCGTGCTTGACAAATTTTGTAAATTATATTATCATAATATTTGATATAAATTTTATACTTTTATAATTTTTAAATATAAATAATTTCGATATGTTTTAGGAGATGTAGTATGGGACAATTAACAATGGATAAACTCGTTGCACTTTGCAAGTCAAGGGGATTTGTATTTTCGGGCAGCGAAATTTACGGCGGACTTGCTAACACTTGGGATTACGGCCCTTTGGGTGTGGAGCTTAAAAACAATGTTAAAAAGGCATGGTGGAAAAAGTTCGTAACCGAACAACCTTTAAATACAGGACTTGATTGTGCAATTTTGATGAATCCTAATGTTTGGGTTGCAAGCGGACACGTAGGTGGTTTTTCCGACCCTCTTATGGACTGCAAAAGTTGTAAGGCAAGACACAGAGCGGATAATTTGATTGAAAACTACATTGCAAAACATAACTTGGATATAAATATTGCAGGTTGGACTAACGAGCAGATGGAAAAGTTTATCATTGATAACAAAATTGCTTGTCCTGACTGTGGTAACAGCAATTTTACAGGTGTAAGACAATTTAACTTGATGTTTAAAACTTTCCAAGGGGTTAATGAAGACACTGCAAATACAGTTTACCTAAGACCGGAGACAGCACAAGGTATTTTTGTAAACTTTAAAAATGTACAAAGAACTACAAGGATGAAAGTGCCTTTCGGTGTATGTCAAATAGGTAAGAGTTTCCGTAACGAAATTACTCCCGGCAACTTCACTTTCCGTACACGTGAATTTGAACAAATGGAGCTTGAGTTTTTCTGCAAACCAGGAACTGACTTAGAGTGGTTTGAGTATTGGAGGGCATATTGCCGTGATTGGTTGCTTGGTTTAGGTATTAAACAAGAAAGATTGAAACTTCGTGACCACGATAAGGAAGAACTGTCTTTCTATTCGAAAGCAACTACAGACTTTGAGTATTTGTTCCCATTTGGTTGGGGAGAGCTTTGGGGTATCGCGGACAGAACAGACTATGATTTGAAAGCGCACCAAACCACAAGCGGGGTAAATATGGAATATACCGACCCTGTAACAAACGAAAAATATGTGCCTTATGTTGTAGAGCCGTCTTTGGGTGCGGACAGAATGGTATTGGCATTCCTTTGCAACGCTTATGAGGAAGAAGAGCTTGAGGGCGGAGATGTTAGAACAGTGTTGCATTTGCACCACGCTTTAGCTCCTTACAAAGTTGCTGTGCTGCCTCTTCAAAAGAAACTTACCGAAAAAGCGGAAGAAATTTATAAAAATCTTTGCAAAAAATTCAGCTGTACATTTGACGAAACAGCAAGTATCGGTAAAAGATACCGTCGTCAAGACGAAATCGGTACTCCTTACTGCGTAACAATCGATTTTGATAGTTTGGAAGATAACTGTGTAACCGTGCGTGAGCGTGACAGCATGGCTCAAGTAAGAATTTCAATAGACGAACTTGACGAGTATTTGACAAAGAATTTGGAATATTAAAAGAATACAAATACGGAATAACTTTGGCAGTTGTCAAAGTTATTTTTTTGTTTAGTAGCGATTTTTTACGGTTTTTTATGTTTAATTTATATTATAACATTAAAATTAAATTTCGTATTGACAGTAAATCGATGGGTATGTTACAATAAATGTGATAACAAAAAGCAGTTTGTTTAAGGGAGATATTAGTATGAAAATCAATTTTGATAAATCGGCAAAATCGTTGGGGATAAATTATTTTATATCCGCAAAATCAAAAGAGATTGAGGTTTGGCAGCAAAACACTTTGCCTATAGGCAACGGAATGATTGGCGGCAGTATATATGGCGAAGTTTTTGACGAACGCATAATTTTTAATGAAAAAACTTTGTGGAAAGGTGGACCATCTCCAAAAAGGCCGCAATATAACGGCGGCAATTTGACTCAAAAGGACGAAAGCGGCAAAACGGTAAACGATTATTATTTGGAAGTTAAAAAATTGTTTGAACAAGGCGAGGATGATAAAGCATCCGCATTGTGTGACAAACTTGTAGGCTTGGAAGATGGATATGGTGCTTTTCAATGCTTTGGCGAGATAAATATAAAAATGCACCACAGCTTTAAAAAGGCTAGCAACTACAATAGACATCTGTCTCTAGATAGCGCCGTTGCAGGTGTAAGTTATAGTGGGGGAAACAGCAATTTTACAAGGGAATATTTTGCATCCTATCCCGATAAAGTTTTGGTAATTAAATTAACTGCTGACGGACAGGAAAAATTGAATTTTGACTTGTCTTTTCCATCCGCACACGGCGGTTTAAGCACTGCCAAAGCAAATAGTATAGTTACGTGCGGAAAGCTAGAAGATAACGATTTGCAATATTATGCTCGTATGGATGTTGTAACGGGTGGCAAAATTGCGGCTAACGGCGATGTCTTGAGTGTGAGCGAGGCGGAAAGCGTTGTGCTTGTAGTTGCCGCAGCTACCGACTACGCACCTATATATCCCGCTTATAGGACGGGCGAGAGTGAAGAACAACTTGCAAAAAAAGTAGACGAGATAATAGAAAAAGCTGTACAAAAGGGTTATGAACCACTAAAAGCAGAGCATATTGCCGATTATAAGCCACTTTATGATAAAGTTAAATTTAATATTGGTGCTATAGATAGCCATATCACAACGGATAGACTTTTAAAAAAATATCGCAGTGGAATTATTAAGCCCGAGCAAAAAAGATATTTGGAAGAACTGCTTTATAATTACGGGAGATATTTGACCATTGCAACTTCAAGGTCAACGGATGTTTTGCCGTCAAACTTGCAAGGAATTTGGAACAATCGCGATAATCCGCCTTGGGGCTCTGACTATCACATGAACGTAAATTTGCAAATGAATTATTGGCCAACATACAGCACAAATCTTGCAGAATGTGCTATTCCGCTTATTAAGTATGTGGACAGCTTGCGTAAACCGGGCAGAATTACTGCCGCGACTTATGCAGGTATTGTAAGCGAGGAAAATGAGGAAAACGGCTTTGTTTTTCATACCCAAAATACACCTTTCGGTTGGACTTGCCCGGGTTGGGAGTTCAGTTGGGGGTGGTCGCCTGCGGCAACGGCGTGGATTTTGCAAAATGTATACGATTATTACGAATATACAGGCGATAAGGAATATTTGAAAGAAGTAATCTATCCAATGCTACGCGAGGCAAGCTTGTACTTTAAAAATACGCTTGTGGAAGATAAAAAAACGGACAGACTTGTGACTGTTCCTGCATATTCTCCCGAACACGGACCTAGAACAATGGGTAATACATACGAGCAGTCATTGATTTGGCAGCTGTTTAACGATACTATAGAGGCCGCAAATGTTTTGGGTATCGATAGCGATTTGGTGCAGGAATTGGATGGTAAAATCGCAAAGCTAAATCCTATTGAAATCGGCGATGACGGACAAATTAAAGAGTGGTATTTTGAAAGCAAATTAGGTAAAATCGGCGAGACTCGTCATAGGCATTTGTCGCATTTGCTAGGTTTATTCCCTGGAGATTTGATAAACAAAGACTTGCACCCCGAGTGGCTGGAGGCAGTAAAAGTTTCCTTGAACAAACGCGGGGATAAAAGCACGGGCTGGGCAATGGGGCAACGTATTAATACTTGGGCAAGGGCTTGTGACGGAGACCGAGCATATAAGCTAATTAATCAACTGTTTAAATCGGGATTATTCTCGAATATGTGGGATGCACATCCGCCTTTCCAAATAGACGGAAACTTTGGGTATACCGCGGGCGTAACCGAAATGTTGATGCAAAGCAATTTGGGATATATTGAACTTTTACCTGCATTGCCTAGTGTATGGAAAAACGGCAGTATATCGGGTATAGTAGCAAGGGGAAACTTTGAGCTATCCTTTGAGTGGCAGGACGGAAAACTTTTAAAATTAGCTATCAAATCTAACAATGGCGGTATGTGTGCTTTAAAATTGGGCAAGACGGATGTAGTAATAAAAGACAACTTCGATACGCCGTTGGATTACTTTGTAGAAAATGACAAAATAAAATTCCTTACAACAAAAGGGATGATTTATAAAGTTTTAATATGATAAAAACAATTAGCAAAAAAAACAACTTAGCAATTAATGCTAAGTTGTTTTTTTATGTTTTTTAATCGTTTGTAATTATCCCACGTTTTTCGGCAATACGTTTTGCCTCTTCGTTTGCTAACTCGGTAAATGTTTGCTCGTCGATTTCCATATTAGCAAGAACAGATTCATCTGCAAATGTGTCAAATATTAATTGCTTTTTGTCAAGCAATTTACTAAGTTTTTCGTCTATGCTGTCCTCGCAAAGCAACCTGTAAACAAGCACATTTCGTGCTTGACCCATTCGGTAGGCACGTGAGATTGCTTGGTTTTCTATAGATGGTTTAAATTGTGGCTCGCAAATAACAACAATGCTTGCACATTGGATATTTAAACCTGTGCCACCCGATTGAATTTGCGCAACAAGCACACTACCATTTGGTGCGTTTGTAAATTCGTCAATAATTTCTTGCCGTCTTTGCGGAGATACCGAGCCGTTTATCGGTCCTACGCATTTGTCTTTTAGCAAATCGCAAACTTTTTGCAAAGTATCCAAAAAGAATGAAAATACAATGACTTTTCGGTTTTCTTCTTCCGCTTCTTCCAAAATTTCAAGCAACCTGTTTGCCTTGGAGGAATTGGCAATATCGTCAATATTCCAAGACACTCTGCGTGCATCGGCGAACCTTTTGCCAAGTATTGCGTCCTCGTAAATTTTTTCTTCCTCTGCGGTCATGTTGCACCATTCGTCGCTTTCCACAAGTTCGGGAAGTTCGGTTAAAACGTCAATACGCTTTCTGCGGTAATATACGGGAGCAATTTTTTCCTTAAATGATTCGGCTGTGGACATAAAGGAAAGTCGCTTTATTTGTTTTGCAATTTCGGGTTGCAAAATAGCTATAAGAGTTATCATTTCCTCCACGCGGTTTTCAAGTGCAGTGCCTGTCATAAATAAAATGCGGTTGGAAGATTTGCATATTTTTTTGGTGTTTTTGGTGCGGATAGCCTTTGGATTTTTGATATAATGTGCCTCGTCGACTATTAGCATTGACAATTTAAAATCTTCTTCAAACTTAAATAGAGCTGTTGTTTCGTAAGTGGTAACGGCAACTCCGCCGTTTTTAAGCCATAAGTCAAAATATTCTTGTTTGTCATCGCCGTGAATTTTAACAACGCTTAAGTCGCTGTGGATGGAAATTTCTCTGCACCAATTAGTTAAAACACTTGCAGGGCAGACAACCAAAAAATGTTTTTCGCCCGTATTTTTTAATGAAACCATTGCCGCGATAGCTTGTATAGTTTTGCCTAGGCCCATTTCGTCGCCTAGTAAAACATTTTTTCGGTTTAAAATGTATTTCACTCCCCATTCTTGGTATCTTCGTAAGGTGCATTTCAAACCATTGAAATCGCAAACCTCTTCCTTTATTTGCTCGGCTAATTCTTGCGGTAAGCCGTATTTCAAGTCATCCGTACCCAAAAGCCCCGGGTTTGTTTGTTCCAATATAGTTATGTAATCAATATTATTTGTAGTAAAGTCTTGCCATGCGACCGAGCTGCTTGCATTATTATTTTTATCAATTAAACTTACTATATTTTGTATGTTTTTATAGTAATCGCTGTTTAAAGTTTCTTTTAATTTTCCAAAAGTGTCCAATGCAACGGTTTTTTTGGATTTTGAAGTAAAAAACCATTTGATATTTTTTGTCATTGGCTGACAAGTGGCAATCGCTTGGTTGATTTGGTTTGAATTTTTGATATAAAAAGCTTTGCATTGCTCAATATAAGACAAATTGCTTTTGTAAATGTAAATTTTTGTGATAAGTGCCGTTGCATACTTGTTTTGATTATCCGCGGATAATTTTATTTTTGTCTCTTGCTTTACTTTATCTGCGATGAAAGCAGCAATTTTTTTTATGATTAAAGCGGTTTGTTCGCTTATCCCTTGAATATCACTTAGCTTTTTTGTCGGGCTTTGTATTATGTCGCCTATAGTATTTATCTTGTTATCTGTCAAGTATTTAAGGCGTAAACCGCTTTTGTAATTGCTTAATTCTTCTATCGAAATGTTGTTTAATGTGTTTAGGGCTTCGTATTCTGCGTATTCTTCCGCAGCTTTTTTTATGGAATATTTCGCAGAGTTGTTGCGTTGAATCTCTTGAGCAGTTGTGTTTAATAATTGCTCATACTGTTTTAAAATTTTCAAAACTTCGTTTATATCAAATTCTTTCACAATAATCTCTCCGATTTTTTTTAAAATTATATCATATTTTATTGCAATAATCAAGTTTATTTAATGAGTGCAAGTATTAGTCGTCAAAAGCATTTATATAAAAATTTATATTGTTTGCTAATAAATTTTTGTTCGTCAAAAGAAATAAGTTTTTTAATATATAATTAATAACATATTTGTTTAATTTTTTGGGTCTTGTAATTGCTTTGTGTTTATGGTATAATTAAAATATAAAGGCAAGTGAGATAAACGATTTTAACCTAACTTAGTATACGTTGGCTTAATAAAAATTGGAAATGGTGTAATTATGAAAAACAAATTGAGTTTTTTGTTTAATAGCTTAAGACAATCGGTTGTGAACAAACCGTTTGCTTTTGTGTTGCTTGTTTTTATGTTTTTTGCAACTACTATTTGCTGTAGTATACCATCTAGAATGTTTACGGGTGGGATTAGGGAAGACCGCTCTTCGCCAAACTATATATCATTTAAAATAGTTCCTAATGTGTTTGAACAAAGCAGTGTGGAAATTGGCGATTACATTAAGGCAAACAGCGGTAGTGTAAAATTTGATGGCTATGAGGTAAATAGCCACCTGATTGCATATCATTATAATGCCGAAATCAAATTTAATGATTCTCCTATTAAATTGGGTAGAATGCATGTATATTTTGCAATAGACGAAAGTTTTGGAATATCCGAAAATGATATTGCAAATAAACAAAAAGTTGTTTTGGTAGACGAAAATACTGCAAAAAAATATGGGATTCAAACAGGGGATATTGTAAACTTATATGGTAACGATTTGGTTGTAAAAGAGATAATGTCAGATAGCGATTGTGAATTTGCACTTCCGTATAATTTGCCAATTAACAAGTGGTATTCTTGTACGCCGCCACCAAGTGATGACGGAACAGTATATAAAGAGGCTAAAATAAGTGGTTATATTCGTAATGTGAAATATACCGGCTTGGATAAATTGGAAAAAGGATTGCAAAAGTTAGGTTGCGAAATTAATCATAGTTTTGATTTTGGTATACTTGTTGGTTTGGTTATAGTTTTGGGTATGCTTTCCATTTGTGTTATGTCCTCGATTTCAATAATCGGATATTGGCTAAAGTGTAACAATAAAAAATATTCAACATATAAGACTTTGGGGTGCAGTCCGACTATGCTTGCCTTTGTAATGATTATTGAGACTTTAATTGTAGCAGTTTTTTCTATAGGACTTGGGTTGATTGCAGACTATCTCATAGGTGTTTCCTTGCAGTTTAAATTGTCTATAGTCGGTTATGAATGGATGCACTATTTGATTATGATAGGCGGACCGCTGTTGACTGTTTTAACTATTACGATAATAGCAGTAATAAAACGCGCGGTAGCAATGCCTGCCAATACGAAATATAACGGATAACGAGGTGGGAGGTATGAATAAACTTAAAATTTTAAAAACAAGCATTTCTTCCACAGCATTACTATCTATTGTAATTTTGATTGCAATGTCGTTCACATTGGTTGTTTTTCCGCTTTCTTATTATCAATCTCTTGCAAAGGTAAACTTTGAGGATATGATAGGATACGATGATAGTATTGCAGATTATTGTGCAGTTAATTTTTACGCAACCAATAATCATTATGAAGAACTATGTAAAACATTTGATATGAATAGTTTTGCAGGGATAGCAAATTATGGCTATGTACAAAGTGAATTTGATAAAGACCCCGATGGGACATATTATCAAGTATCTTTTGTAAGTGAAAAGATGGTAAATGATTTGCCCCCTTTAGATTATAAATTTTCAAAAACAAAGCCGAAAGGTTATAGGGAGGCTTATGCTCCCGTAAATTTAAAAGAAGACTACAAGATAGGTAAAATTTATGATATAAGCGTATATGAGGGAGTTTATCAATACAAACAAAAAATTAAAATACGAGGTTATTGTGAAACTGAGTACTATGATTTTGTTTGTGGATGGACGTATACTGTGCTAGGAGATTATAAAAATAATTTTTTGATTTATGATGATATTCCGCCGCTAGCAAATATTGAAAGCGGATTGATGATGGAAGATAATACGCCTGAATATTACAATAGCTTAGGGGGACGTGCATTTACAATAGGACAAATGAATACCAATTATAAGACAGCGGAAGTAAATGATATGTTCCTTTGCTGGTGTATTTGTGCATTGGTATTGTTTGTATTAGTGGTTTTGGCAAACTACTATTTTGCAGCAGATAAATTGGTAAAGCGTAGTGGGGTAATGTATATTTTTGGCGGAAAAAGGTCAACGATTATTGCTATGGAAATAGTAAAATTACTTTTGATTTTTGCACTTGCAGTGTGTATTTCCGCTATGACAATAGGTATTGTAATAGCGGAAAAGGGTAGCCATATTATTGTGGATTGGACGACATATTTTATTTGCGTAGCGATAATATTGATAATTTATGCAGCAAGTTGTTCGTTGGGGTTTGTCAAACTTGCAAGGTTTAAACCATTAAAAGCTATTTCAAACAGTAATACGGAATAATAGACATAACATATTGAAATCTTTTTAAATGTTATTATGAATATTTGATATTAATAATAAAAATGTAAATTAATATTAAAAATGTAAGAGGGATTATGGAAATTATCAAATTAAACAATATACATAAAAAATATAATGAGGGCAAGCAGAACGAAGTGCATGCTTTGCGTGGTGTCGACTTGGTTGTTAATAAAGGGGACAGTATCGCAATTATGGGTGTATCGGGAAGCGGCAAATCAACACTGCTAAACATAATAGGATGTTTGGATAAAATGACAGAGGGCGACTATCTGCTTGACGGAGCAAACATAAATTTAAAAACAGCTACAGAGCTTGCTGAAATCAGGAATGCAATGTTTGGTTTTGTGTTGCAATCTTATGGACTTATAGATAGTGACAAGGTAATCAGCAATGTGCGTATACCACTTTTGTTTAGTAAAAAATACAAACCGAGTGAGCAAAATGATAGGATAGATACAATACTTAATAAATTGAAGATATTTGATTTGAAAAATACTAAGGTAAGGAATTTGTCAGGAGGGCAAAAGCAAAGGGTAGCAATAGCAAGGGCATTGGTAAATGACCCGGAAATAATCTTGGCAGATGAGCCGACAAGTGCGTTGGATAGTGTTACGGCAAACGAGATAATAGAAGTGCTTAAGGATTTGCAAACCAAAGGAAAGACAATAATAGTGGTAACACATGATATAAATGTTGCAAAAAAATTGGATAGAATCGTAACTATAGAAGATGGTGTAATTTATTATTAAATTTAATTTGACAATATTTTTGAAACAATTTTTATATTTAAAAAAGTATAGCGGTGCAATAATCACCGCTATATTTCTAATAATCGCATATTTATAAATAACAAAATAAAATATGGACAAAAAAATATAAAAACAAATGAAAAACAGAAATTAATTTGCGGAAATGTGTGAGAAGTTGGGGAAACTTTATGAAAATTTGACATGTATTGACATGATAAAATGAAATTTTTGTACAATTAAAAATGGCAAAATATGGAATTTAGAAACATATTGGCTTATTTATGGCGAATTTTGGATTAAGTTAGTAAAGTAACAAAATGAATAAAAAATATCGAAAATTGTCAAAAAGTATATAAAAACAGTGTGGAATATAGAGCAAAATGTCGAAGAATGAGCGTGGAAACGTGTATTTGTCGAATTATGTGCAATAATGTTAAAAAATATTTAAAATATTGTCGAGATTACTTGATTTATCAAATTTTTTGTTGTAATATATAGCTGTTAAATCGCTAAAAAGCATAGTGATTTAAAAGGGTTATGTATTATCTTATGTATTTTTACCCATTTTATTTAATATTATTGAATACATTTCAAAGGAGAGTTTTATGAAAAAATTAAGACTTATGGTTGTCGACTACGATAAAGCTAATTGCGAACTAGCAGAGAAGTTTTTGAGCTGCGAAGAAATAGAAGTAGTGGCAATAGCACACGACGGAGTAGATTGTTTGGCTAAATTAGAAAACACTAGTGTAGATATAATATTAACGGAACTAATGTTGCCTAAAATGGATGGATACTTGTTGATGGATTGCATAAACAGTAGCAGAATGGCAGTAAAACCAAAGATATTCATAATGTCAAACATATTGACCGAGCCGTATTTGACAGCAGCATTGGAAAAAGGAGTAACATACTATTTTTTCAAACCATTAGAGTATTCAGTAATGAGAAAAGTAATATTGGAAAAGTATAACAGCCAAAGTATATGGCAGGTAATGACCAAACCGGACAAGCATAAACAGCATGGGGATGGAAGAACAAGTGAGACAGGGTATGTATTGGATGAAAGAATATCAAGAATATTTTTATCAATAGGAATACCGGCACATATAAAAGGATATCAATATTTAAGATGTGCAATAAAAAAAGTAATGCAAGAGCCAACATTAATCAATAACATAACCAAGCAGTTATATCCGAATGTGGCA
The DNA here is from genome assembly GCA_947646415.1 of uncultured Clostridia bacterium. Classification (GTDB taxonomy): domain Bacteria; phylum Bacillota; class Clostridia; order Christensenellales; family UBA3700; genus MGBC100798. Next base: position 34,491 of record CANSGN010000007.1, read on the forward strand.
GAGGAATTTGCGTCATCGCCAAGTAAGGTGGAACGAGCAATAAGGCATGCAATAGATGTAGCGTGGACAAGAGGGCATATAGATTATATAAATAAACTGTTTGGATTTAAAGTATACAACCCAAGTGACAAACCGACGAATGGTGAGTTCATAGCATTGGTAGCAGACAAATTGATGTGCGAATATTCAGAAGAAAAATAAAAAGTATAGATAATAAAATCACACTTAAAATTATCTAAGAGCTAGAATAATTAATAATATAGCAACCTAACTATCAATTTAAAAGCAATATAAACACATAAATTTAGCCGTAAATTTTCTTAAAAATAAGGCAAAATACAATTTCAATAAAAAACAAAAACGCCCCGAAACATTGTGTTTCGGGGTGTTACTTTTTGTGTAAAGTTTAAAGTAAGCAAAAAGTAGCGTTCACTGCAATAATCCTATCAAAAATCGGGACTAATGGGGTTGAAAATTTGCCTTTAATGTAAAGTTTGGGTACATGGAATAAATATATCTATGTACATATTATATGTATATTATAGGGTCAAAAGTAAACTTTTGTCAACGTTTAATTAAACATTTTGTAATTGCTTTACAAAAAGAGTACAAAAACTTTAAAAAACTTTTCCGAAAAACCGCGATTTTGTACATAGATATATTTATTCTATGTAATGTAAAAACGGAGGTTTTATTATGGCAAAGATTATTCGCAAAGTAGGAAGAATATTTTTTCCGATAGTCATTTCCATTCTACTCGTAGCAGGGTGTTTATTTGCAATTAATAATGTGGCTATAGATAAAAATGACAATTCCCAAAATTTAAGTAATCAAAACAACGAAAGTACAGTTGCAGATTCTGCATCGACTTTTGAGCTATCAGGCACGAATACTCAGATGGCAGCTAAATGGGTTGAAGCAGTGGGTTATAGTTATTCTCATAATAAAATGAATGTCAATGTTAAATTGATGAATGATTGGATAGCACCTAATACAGGAAATCATGATTTTGGTACAGGAACAGGTTTTGGTAATGAATCTCATTCCATAATGGTTGAGGGCGGGATAAAAGTTACTCTTGATTTAAACGGACATACTATAAGCAGAGGTCTTTCAAAGGATAATGCAAAATCTCTAGGTAGAGTCATTACTATTTCTACAAATTCGACATTGACAATTAAAGATAGTTCATACAATGCGGAAACCGCTAAAAATACCGATGTGTCTAGGCTTTCTAGTCTTCCATTTGGTAAAATTACAGGAGGGGCAAACAGCGACGATGCCAATATGGGTAATAGATTAGGTGGTGGTATTGCTGTAATTACAGGTGGAACACTTAATTTCTACGGTGGTATAGTAACAGACAATTATGTGGTAGGGAACGGAGCAGGTATTTTCGTATGCGAAAATTCCACCCTTAATTTTTATGATGGTATAGTTTGTAATAACTTTTCCGTAAATAATGGAGGTAGTATTTATTGTAATAAATCTACTCTAAATTTTTACGATGGTATTGTTGCAAATAATCAGTCAAACAGGGTAGCCGGTATTAGAGGGTATAATTTTGCAACTATTAGAATACACGATGGTTTGATTGCAAACAATGTTTCTGGTGTTCCAGGTACAGGTGCCGAGCTTAATCATGCAGGTGGAATTTCCATATATGATTCTACTTTGGAATTATTTGGTGGTACAGTAACAGGAAATCGAAATGTATATGGTAATTATCCTGCCGGCATATACGCGGAAACTAATGGAAGCAGTATTCATATTAAAGGAAATCCTACAGTATATAATAATACAGATAAAAGCAATAACCAAAGCAATTTTTATTTGCAAAAGGGCTTTAAAGTAAGGATAGATGGCAAACTTGAAAAAAACGGTATATCCGCAAATATTGCTGTGACTTTAGCAGATGACTATGATATTTTCAGTCCATTTACAGTAGGTTACAGTTATTACGGAAACAAAAATGTAGCTCCAAGTAAATACTTTTTATCCTATGACGAAAATGCAAGCTTTATAGCTAAAAATGACGAGGTAGTGCTAAGCAGGGCAACAACTTCTATTTACGATTATGTTTACCTTGACAGCAACAATGAGCGTCACAACTACAAAGACAATGACAAATTACACGGATATAACGACAGTAGTTTGAATATGGAAAACGGCAAAGCAAAGTATGTTTTAGGAGGTATTGCACCTAACACTTCGATAAGCGAATTTGTAAGCAACTTAGAGGGATTGGGTATTGATAAATACAATATGGGATTGTTTAACAGCAAAGGAACATTGCTTTATGACTCCGGCTCAGCAATGGGAATAGCCCCTGAGCTTTTAAATAACGGAAAGGAGTTGGCAGTAGGAACGGGTTGGTATATAATGTACAACGTAAAACCCGGAGTAACGGAAACAATATATCTATCCGTATTGGGAGATGTAAACGGAGACGGAAGATTAAGTGCAAGCGATGTATCATACTTAAGACAAATAGCAAGTGACAAAACATTGTACGAAAACTTAAGCTTGGAAAAGAAGTTAGCATGTACAATAGTCAACAAAGGCGAAGTGACAACAGCGGATGCCGAAATAGTTAAAAACGTGATAGAAAAAATATTTAATATCAATATTTTCTTTTAAAATCAAAACAAAAACAAGGTCAATTTTATAACCTTGTTTTTGTATTATATTTGTTTTGTGTATTTATATCATATTTGATTTATTATTTTTTACAGTAGTCAAATTTACGTCAAAAATCGGTACATTTTCATACATAAACACTGCATAGACTATTCTGCGGTATTGTTTTGTTGAGTATTTAATTTGCTTTCTATTTCGTTATATTTAGGATTGTCGTAAGGGTGTAAGTCTATTACTTTTTTCATTGCTGTGTGAGCTCTTTCCATCAAATCGTAAATGGCAGTTTTTTTGTCAAGCTCTTTGTTTGGATAAATAGGCTCCAATATTTCAAGCGTAACCAAAGGGTTTTTACCTAAGATTTTCCAAATGCCTTTTCTTTCCCTAAACCAAAAACAATAAGGAAGCACGGGTACATTTGCAGTAACTGCAAACCTAAAAGCACCTGTTTTAAATTCTCTTAGTTTGCCGTAAAAAGGCCATAGCGCACCTTCGGGGAAATAGTGTAACACTTTGCCGTTTTGTAAAATTTCGTTGCAGTCTTTTTTAAATTTTACAAGCCCTTTCATATCAAAAGGTATTGGCATAACATTTCCTGCTCTTAAAATACGCCTTGCGACAGGTATTTTCATTGTGGGCTCGACTGTCGGCATATATGTTGTTTTTGGGAAAGTCGTTGCTATCGAAATAGTACTGTCAAGCAACAAACAATGATTTGCTATTGTGACAAAAGCTGTTTTTTGTTTTCTTAAATTTTTTAGTATTTTTTTGTTTTTTACTTTCAAATTGTAGGAAAAATAATGTATCAATTTAAAAAGTCCCGTGCCGAAAGTCATAAATATTTTGCTGAAAAATATTTTAATAGGATTTTTCATATAATAATCATAATTTTCGTCATAGTTTACTTTTACTTGGTGTTTTAAGTGAATGATATGAGAATCTTCGCTTTCTCCCTCTATTTGATATTGTTTATCTTTTGCCATTTGAATCCTTAAAATAACATTTATTTTTAGTATTATAACATATATTTACAATAAAATCTACTTAATAAATATACATTGTAAAAGACAATGGGAAAATGTATAATCATAGTTGACAAAATAAGTAAAATAAATTAAAATTTTTATATGATTAGAAAAATTGTTACTGATTTTGGGGCTATAGAATACGACCTTAAAAATACAACTTCCAAACGAATTACCGTAAAAATAAAAAACGATGGCAGTGTGAGCGTGCTTTCGAATAGCAGTGTGCCTATTGCTCAAGCAGAAAAGTTCATAATAAGTAAAGCGGAGTGGATAGTAAAAAACGTTCAGCTTTGCAAGCAAAAATATGCTATTCTCAACTCAAGCACATTAGACAGTATTTACATACTAGGCAAAAAATATCCAATTTGTTACATACCCGCAGGGCAAATCAAAGTTGCTTTTAGGGATGATATTATAATTTTGTGGGGAGAGAGCGAAAAAGCTAAAATCAAACTTAAAAAGCTTTTGTTAAATTTTGCAAAAAGCTATTTTGCAACAAGGTTTAATGCAATAAAAATCGAAATTGGTGTGCAAGAGGATATCGGACTATCCATACGAAATGTTAAAGGCTGGTGGGGCAGTTGTGACTATACAAAAAAAATCATAAAATTGAGCTTAAGGCTTATTGCACGTGATGTAAATAGTATAGATAGTGTGATTTATCACGAGTTTGCACACCTAAAAATTCATAATCATCAAAAGGAGTTTTATAGAGTTTTATTGAGCTATTGTCCAAACTATTACAGCTATAAAAAACAACTTTCGGACGGTAAATTTGACCTTTCGGATAAATATATTTTGGGCAAATAAATTATTTGTATATTAGCTAGCTATTTACTTGACAAAGGTAAGGTAAATAACTATAATGTAATAAAAATGTGAGGTACTATTATGGATTTGTTAGCAGAAATTTTAGAAATTGCAATGTTAGTATGTTTCGGTTGTTCTTGGCCGATTTCGGTATATAAGAGTATTAAGATTAGGACTTCGGTAGGTAAGAGTGCTGTTTTTAATATACTTTTGATTGTTGGTTATGTTGCTGGTATCGTAAGTAAGTTTTTAAAGATGGAACCGTTTATGATAGCAAATGCAAATGACGGATTGAAAAAAGGTATTTTTATCTTTGCTTTGATTATGTATTTTGTAAACCTAGCAATGATTACTGCAAACTTGGTTTTGTATTATATGAATAAAAATTTGGACATGAAAAAAGCTGCTGAGCTTGCAAACACAAATAATAATGCAGAAGTTGTTGAAAATGTGGTAAACGAAGTTGAAACAGCAGATAATGCAAATGCAGAAACTGCAGATAATGAATAAAAATAATAAAAAATACTTACCGAGATGGTAAGTATTTTTTTGCTATATTTTTTGCTTATTTTGTTTCTTCATACAAATTGTCATTGATATACAATGAAATTCTATTTAAAATATCGTAAACAACTTTTGCATTTGTACCATCCTCAAGAGTAAATGTAAGCTCAAGCGGCTTAAGCGACAACCATTTATCAACAACGACTTTATTGCCGTTTACTTTTACATAATGCTCGGAAAAACAAGCGTAAACGAGTATGTTTGTATTATTAAGTGTATATTCCTTACATTTATTCCTCAAGGAAAGTAGGAAATATCCAAACATAAATACAGCTAGCAAGCTAAATATTGGTATTAGATATTTGTTCCAATTTTTAGCAGGGATGTTGTCATAAGATTTAACTTCGTAGCTTTCAACTTTTCCTGAAACATTTATGTTGGAACTTGTCAATATTCTGTCCCTACGAGGAGATTTATAGCTGTAATAAACAACTTCAAACTCTACTTCTCTTTCTTCCAAAACATTTTCGTTCTCGTCATAAAATACGATTATTGCTGTTCCGGATTCCACTTTATTATGAAATGTCAATGTTATTTCACAAGTAGTTAAGTCGGCAGCTGCGTTATAAAAGACTAATTCTCCCTCATGGTCTAGAAGCTTAACTTCCTTATGTATGTTAGGAACTACAATCGGTATTATTATAAATACAATCATAGTTATAAATGTTACTATTTGCCATAACAATATTTTTTTCTTTTCTGTAATCATAGTATACCTATCCTTTGTTTGATATTTTTAATTATAAAACTTAAACAATAACTTGTCAAATATTTTTAAATACAAAAATATGTATTGAATTGACAAAAAAAAGAATGGATGTTATAATTTTATTGTAAGGGAAGAGCGGTGTAAGTCCGTCGCAACTATTATTGCCGTATAGTCGGAATGCTTGCAAATGATTTTTCTGAATATGAGAGCACAATTTAATTTAAGCGAATTTCTATTCGCTATATTTGGTTTGCGACTTGTATTTGGATGTCGCAAATATTTTTTTATTAGGAGAGTTTTGTTATGAAAAAGAAACTTTTAGTGGTAGCAATGTTGGTAGTTGTGATTATGACAACTGTTTTGTTGGCAGGCTGTGCGACAGATAAAATGCAGCTTGGATTTATTGCAGAGGCAGATGGCACACCTGAATATGTAAAAATTGATATAAAAGATTACGAAGGAAAAATGCTTATCGATTTGTTGAAAGCGGAAGAATCTTTGGGTGCAAAGATTGAGGGAACGATGCTAAATGAAATAAAGGGAATTAAAAATGATTTTAGTAAAAACGAATTTATTTCCATTTACAGCAATATGAAAGAGTATGATGGTGGTTTTGGCGACCCGATAATAAAAGATGATGTAACTTATTATACCACAAAGGTTGGTATTGACGAATTGCCTATTAGTAAAGACGCGAAATATTTATTTGTTTTGATCAAATATTAATATGGAAAAAAGCAGTTGCATAATACTTTTGCAACAAAAAGCACAGGAGTTGGGGAGACTTCCTAAAAAATCAGATTTTACTAGTGCGGAAATATGCTTGATTAAGGCAAAACTAGGTCCTTGGAATAGGGCTTTGGAGCAAGCGGGACTAAAACCAATCTCGGAGCATTATGTTGCAAAAAAGGAACGAGTAAAACAAAAAAGAGAAAGAAAAAAACAACAAAATATCATTTGAATATTTTGTTTGCATTAACGAAAAAATATGAAAAAAGCGGTTAAAAATCGTAATGTTTTTATAAAATCAACAATAATATTTGTAGTTGTAAGCTTGCTTGCAACTGCAATGATTTGTTTAGTCAGTTGCAAAAAGTACGTTTATGACAGTAATTGTGTGACAGTACAATTTGATAAAAAACAAGCTGTGTTTACTATCCCTAACGATTGTACAATGAGGGTGGAAGAACAAAATAATTACTATAATTTTGAAGAGATATCTTCGATAAAAGTAAAAGAAATGGACGGCTTGGTGCAATATGTATTTGATAATAAAAAATACGAGGACAAAATTTTTCGTATTGAAAGGGATGGATATGTAACTAAAGCAGGATATTTTGCAAATAGTGGAAATTACAAAATCGCTTATGATAATCAGCAGAATTTATATGAACGGAAAGAGTATGTAGGTAATTTACCAAACGGACTTTTGGGGATAGAAGATTTGATGCTGACAAATGCAGGAGAAGATTATTTTAAGCACTTGCAAATAGGGGAAGCGTTCGATTTGAGGTTGTTTAGAAACAATATGATTATCAACAACACTTCTAGTAATTTGGAGATTGAGCCAAACTTTGATATTAATGCAGATGGCGACAGCATTAAGTTAGAAAGGGTAAAAGAAAATGTTTTTAAAGTTGTTGCGGTAAAAAACGGGATAACTACCATCAATATAAAATATCAAGCAATAGAGGTTTTGCATAAAGACGGTTGGTTTTGTTACAATGCAAGCAATCAAAAAAGGGATGTAGTTTTAACTTTTGCCGTAGGGGATAGTTATACAAAAGATATAGATTTTACAATTAATGGAAAAGACTTTGATAGTGAATTTGACACTTGTTATTTTCAAAAAGATTACGGAAATGTACTTTTTCACACTGTCGGTGCGGATAATGTAATTTGTAATGGCGTAAAAGTAAACGCCATAAACGATAATTATAGTTTGAAAATACAAGAGGGAGCGAACATCGTTGCAATAGACAAGGGGGGTAAAAGTAAAATTACAACTATTTACGGTGCAAAAATACAAGTTGTTGCGGAAAAAGTAAAAGACGAATTATTAGAAATTGTTAAACTGAAAATTAATGTGTATGGCTTGTATAACATATTACCTAAGATGAGCGGTATTTACAACCCTACCCAAAAGTATGATGGTGGGGACAGCCCGACAAATGGTAGCTTATTACTTGCAAGTATCAAAAATACAGAGGCTGTAGATGTAGTAAAAGCGAAATATGTCAGTCAATATTACTATGTAAAAAACAGTGAAATATTATTGAATTTAAAAACCGAGCATTTGCAAAATAAGGAATTTGAGTTGGATATCGATTTTGTTGTAGAGTGGTGGGGTAGTAAGCTTGGTGCACATAGGACTATAAACGATAATGGTATTTCAACAAATTTGGATGCAAAACTAAACAGCAAAAGTTTGGGAATTTTTGAAAAAATAAAAATAAGTTTGTAATATGTTTAAGGATAAAATATGAAAAAAAAGTTTTGGTTTGTTTTAGCAATAATACTATGCGTAATGATTTTGGCGGTCGGCATGTCTGCATGCTCCGATAATTTAGGTGCAAAAGTGGGCGAGGTAACTATCGCTATAGATTGCAAAACAATACTTCAAAATAGGGATAAGGCAGAGGCAGGACTAATTGATAACAAATTAATACCGAGTGATGGCATTATTTTAAAGGAAAGCATAGTTGATATATTCGAAAAGGATAATGTGCTTACCGTGTTAAAAAGAATTTGTAAACAAAATAAAATTCATATAGATGCGGATAGCAGTTATGTAAAAGCAATTAATCATATTTATGAAATGAGTGTAGGTGAAAGCTCAGGCTGGTTGTATTTTGTTGACGGCTTACAACCAAATGTAGGGGCAAATCAATATAAATTGAAAGGTGGCGAAAAAATAGTTTTTGCCTATACCTGTGTTGTAGGAGATTTAAAGTGATTGAAAAGCAAAACCCTATAACAATATTGTGCTATTTATTTTTTGTAATTTTTATTACTATGTTCAGCACCAATCCGATAATGCTGGGCATATCTTTTGTGTCGGGAATTTTGTTGTATTGCATACTTTGCGGGGTAAAAAAAACATTGGTACGTCTAGGCTATTTTATAATATTTGTCGCAATAATTGCTATTATCAATCCTATTTTTTCAAGACAAGGTATGACGCAGTTATTTTGGATTGGCGAGTTTGTTGTAACGCTTGAAGCCTTGCTTAACGGAGTTGCAATCGGGGTAATCTTTGGCAGTGTTATTATTTGGTTTGGGGTGCTTAATGTTTTGTTATGCAGTGATAAAATTATTTATATTTTTGGCAAATTCACTCCAAAAATCGGTACTATTTTATCCATTGCTTTAGGACTTTTTCCAAAATATATTGTACAGTATCGCAAAATAGATAACAATTTAAAAGGGCTGGGACTTTATGACGGGGCAAGTTTTTTAAGCAAAGTAAAACTAAAAATGCACACCTTGTCAACTTTAATAACTTGGTCAGTCGAAGGGGCAGTTTTGCTATCGGACAATATGTCCGCAAGAGGTTATGATTTAAAAGGTAAAAGAGTTTACGGCAAATATACCTTTGGCGTTGCGGACGGGATATTGTTGATTGTCAGCCTAGCTTTGGGGATAAGTATTTTGGTATTTATGGGTTTAGGTAGCGGTAGCTTTTATTACTATCCGACATTTAAACAGATAGTTTGGGATAGTAGCGTGTGGATATATTTTGCAACACTTGTGTTTATGAATATCTTGGTGGTTATAAATTTGTGGGAGGGGGCAAAATGGCAATTTTTAAAATCGAAAATTTGAGCTTTACTTACAGCGGTGCAAAATCCTGCGTACTGCAAGATATCAATTTGCAAATTGAAGAGGGCGGTTTTTATATTATTTGCGGAAAATCCGGCTCAGGAAAGTCCACCCTTTTAAAGTTGCTTAAAAAAGAACTTTCCCCAAAAGGCAACTGTTTGGGTAATATCTATTATAATGGCATAAATTTGATGGAATTAGACGGAAAAACTTCTGTTGCAGAAATCGGATTTGTCGGACAGGATATAGAAAGTAGTGTGGTTTGCGATAAGGTTTGGCGAGAACTTGCTTTTGGCTTGGGCAATTTGGGCTATGGCGATGAATATATAGGTGCAAGGGTAGCCGAAGTTTCCGAGTATTTTGGGTTAGGTAAAGTTTATAACAGCAAGACAAGCGAACTATCTGGAGGTAGTAAACAAATTTTGGCTGTTGCATCGGTTATGGCAATGTACCCAAAAGTTTTGTTACTTGATGAGCCTACGTCTATGCTTGACCCTATTGCAAAAAAAAGCTTTGTTGACTTTATAGCAAGAATCAATAAAGAGCTTGGCATTACTATTATTGTTGTGGAACATAATATGGAAAATTTATTTGATTTGGCTACAAATATTATTGTTTTGGATAACGGCAAAGTAGTAGCCTGTGAAAAGCCTAACACTCTTGCTCAAAGCATAGCGGATAAACATTTTTACAAATATATAGGACTTACGGAATTTGCAGAAATTTTTGCAAAGCTTGGTGGCAAAGGCGTTATGCCTTGCGAGATAAAAGACAAACGCAAATGGATAACGGATAATTTTGTAGTGAAAGATACCACCATAAATTTACATGAACAAACAAGCCAACAAAAAAATGTGGTTTTATTTGCAAGTAAATTGTATTTTAAGTATGACAAAAAAGGCGCTGATATTATAAAAGGCGGGTCGATAAACTTAAGAGAGGGGGAAATAGTATGTTTGCTCGGCGGTAACGGCGGTGGAAAAACGACTTTTGCAAATTTGCTTACAGGTGTGTACAAGCCTTATAGCGGCAAAGTTAAAAAAGATAAAGATAAAAAAATTGCTATGCTGCCACAAAATGCAAAAGGATTGTTTGTGGAGGACACTGTTCAAAACGAAATGTATGCAACTGCTAAATTGCTTAAACAAGATAAGGCTTTTGCAGATAGTTTGGTGGGAAAATTCCAACTTGGCAATATTATAAATAGTCATCCTTACGATATAAGCGGCGGAGAAGTGCAAAGATTGGCACTTGCAAAATTGTTTTTGACTAAACCCGATATCATAATTTTGGACGAGCCTACGCAAGGTATGGATATGCAAGCAAAAGAGTATTTGAAAAACTTTGTTGAACAGCATAAAACAGTAGGTGGCAGTGTCATTATTGTCACTCACGATATAAGGTTTGCCGCAAGCGTAGCGGACAGAGTAGGTTTGTTTTTTGACGGTAAGATAAGCGGATTAAGGGAGGCGGAATGCTTTTTTGAAGACAATTCCCTTTATACCACTGAATGTAGTATACTTACTAAAAATATTGCAAAAGGTCTTTATAATATAGATAAAGTAGTAAACGGATTGGAAAGAAAACCACAGGCGTAGTATGGAAAATAAGGCAAAACTAAAAAACTTGATATTTTATATAATTGCTTTTTTAATTATTCCCACATTGATAATTTTGGGGATAGTGTTTTTGCCTGCAAAAAATTATGCGGTACTATCAATAATAATAGCGGTGCTTTGCAATATCCCTTTTTTGCTAAACTTTGAAAAGTCCAAAACCAACACAAGGGAAGTCGTACTTATCGCCGTAATGGTTGCACTTACTGTTGTAAGCAGATTGATATTTGCACCTCTTCCGTCCTTTAAGCCTGTAACGGCAATGGTAATAATTACGGGTATTGCATTTGGCGGCAGAGCGGGATATGTAACGGGGGCAATGTCGGCACTTTTATCCGATGTCTTTTTTGGACAAGGCCCTTGGACACCTTTTCAAATGCTTTGTTGGGGGTTAATTGGTTTTTTTGCAGGTATTTTGTTTTGCGACAAAAAAATAAAATTATGGGCAGTTGTGTTGTACAGCATATTCAGCGGAGTACTTTTTTCGGTTGTAATGGATATTTGGACGGTTATAGCGATAGATAACACCTTTAATTTTGTAAGATACGGGGAAGTTTTGTTGGCAAGTATTCCTTTTATTGCAATTTATATTGTTTCTAATGTAGTGTTTATTTTGATTTTAACAAAGCCGTTTATGAAAAAACTAACAAGAATTAAATTGAAGTTTGACGTTTTTGACAACAAAAAAATCTCTGAATAGTCAGAGATTTTTTTGTGTTTATTGTATAATCTGTTTTATTTCAAATTTAACAATCACTAAAATCCAATTAAATGTAAGGACTTATATTACCAAACATTATTTATAACTTTGCCGTTTACAAAACCTGCTATGTTGCTTTCCATAATTTCCATCAATCTGCCGCGGGCTTCCACAGTTGCCCAAGCAAGATGAGGAGTGATAAAAGCATTAGGACAACTAAATAAAGGATTATCTTTTTCGGGTGGCTCTTTTGTAAGCACATCCCCGCCATAAGCCAAAACTTTTCCGCTTTTCAAATTTTCGGTAAGTTCTTCCTCGTTAACCAATCCTCCGCGTGCGGTATTGATAATTATTACTCCGTCTTTCATTTTTTCGATAGTGCTATTGCAAATAAGTTTGTCGCTCTCGTTGTTTAAAGGGCAGTGTAAGGAAATTATATCGCTATTTTTTAGTAAGTAGTCTAATGATACGATTTCGGCATAAGGGTCATTGCCGCCGCTTCTTCTGTAGCCAAGCACTCTCATACCAAAAGCTTTTGCAATTATAGCAACTTGTTTTGCAATATCGCCGTAACCAATCAAACCTATCGTTTTGCCTAAAAGCTCTATTTGTTTGGTTTTGTTGTAGCAAAAGTCAGGACAATTTGCCCATTCGCCCGCTTTAACGCTGTCATTGTGCAAACCGACTTGATTTGTAATTTCAAGCAGTAGTGCAATAGTAAATTGAGCAACTGACGGGGAGGAATATTTTGGTATATTGCAAACGTAAATCCCTCTTTCTTTTGCGGTTTTTATATCTATGGAATTATATCCTGTTGCAAGCATTGCAATCATTTTAAGTTTTGGCAACTTGTCAAAAATAGGTTTGTCGATAACTATCTTATTGGCAAGTATAATATCTGCATCTTTTGCTCGTTCTGCAATTAGCTTGTAAGGAGTCCTTGGATAGCAAACAACTTCGCCGTATTTTTTTAAAAAATCATAGTCGTAATCGCCACGGGTAGCAGGGTAACCGTCTAAAATAACAATTTTCATCGCTTTTTCCTTTTGTTTAACTGTATAATTTCTTAAAATATTTTAGCACAAACCAATAAAAAAATCAAACAAGAATAAGCAAAATTATTTTAAAGTAAAAATATGTGGACACAGTGGTAGTATTGTGGTATACTTTAAATGTTAAAAATAAAAGAGAAAAGGTTTTTTATGAGACTTAGAAAAAAGAAGAATTTGGAAAACAGGATACTAGATTGTGGGGATGTACTTGCCATTTATGAGCAATATGACTTTTACAAGCAGCAGGAAGAGGAAAAGTTCCGTTTGATAGAAACAGGCAAAGTTTTTGGCAACAACAATCCGACTTTTTTGGAAATAGGTTGCGGTAAAGGCGGCTTTATTACCGAAATGGCAACTTTGCACCCCGAGATAAATTTTTTGGCAGTGGAGAGGATAAGTAATGTACTTATTTGCGCCATGGAAAAAGCTTTGCAACTAGGATTACAAAATGTTAAGTTTTTAAACTGTGATGCTTCGAACTTGTGCTACTATATAAAGGCTAACAGTATATCAAGGATTTTTTTAAATTTTTCCTGTCCTTGGCCAAAACAAAAGTATGCCAATCAAAGACTTACTAATCCAAGATTTTTAAGCATATACAAAAAATTGCTGACAAAGGACGGCGACATATTACAAAAGACGGATAGTCCGCAAATGTTTGAGTATTCGGTGGAACAACTATCTCAGTTCGGGTTTGGACTTTTTGACATAAGTTGCGATTTGCACAATAGCCAAATCGAAAATGAGGTAATGACCGAGTACGAAAAATATTTTAGCGGAATAGGTAAACCTATTTATAGGCTAGCAGCAAAATTAAATAATTGACAAAACCAATATGATTGGCTTGTTAGTAAAAATAACGAATAATATCGATTTTTGAAAGGTTTTTATGAAAATACGCAACTTGCTCGATAGCGATTTATCGGAATTGTATAAAATATCAGATAAAGTCAGGGCGGATAATGTCGGGGATGTTATCCACATAAGAGCGTTGCTTGAAATATCCAATATTTGTTATAGGAATTGCGATTATTGCGGGCTTAGAGCGGAAAATGCAAATTTAACAAGATACGCAATGACTGAAAAAGAGATTGAAGTTTTAGGTAAAAAATCCTTTGATTTTGGATATAAAACTTTGGTAATTCAGTCTGGCGAAAATAATTTTTACCGTATAGATAAGCTTGCGGAAACTGTAAATAACCTAAGTAATTACGGCATAACCGTTACATTAAGCCTTGGAGAATTAGACTACAAGCATTTAAAAACGCTTAAGGAGGCAGGTGCAAAAAGGTATTTGCTTAAGTTTGAAACTGCCGATAAACAAGTTTATAGTAAGCTGCATAAAGGATATACTTTGGATGGCAGGCTTGATTGTTTACTGGCGATAAAAGAGCTTGGTTATGAAGTGGGAAGTGGCTTTTTGGTGGGGCTGCCAAATGAAAACTTGGATAGCGTTGCTCAAAATTTGGCGCTAATTGAAAAATTGCAGTGCGATATGGCAGGGATTGGAGTATTTATACCGCATAAAGATACCCCATTAAAAGATTTGTCGTGCGGTAGCGTGCAACTGACAAAAAAGTGCGTTGCCATTACAAGAATTTTATTGCCAAAGTGCAATATCCCTATAACTACATCAGTAGGAGAGTTTGGGGATAAATATGAGTTGTTTGGCGGCGGAGCAAATGTTATAATGCAAAATATTACGCCAAATGTATTTGCGGATAATTATTGTATTTACCCAAAAAAGCGCAGCTTGACAGATATGCAAAAAGATAGAGAAAAATTGGTTTGCGATTTGATAAATATAGGAAGGAAGCCTATTTAAAGGAGTGGCTATGTACAATGTAAAAAGTCCAAAAGCGGAAGAATTTATTTGTAATGACGAAATTTTGCAGTCATTGCAGTTTGCAATAGATAATTGCAGTGATAAAAGTTATTTAAACGAAATAATTGCTAAAGCCGCAAACTTTGAGGGACTAACTCATCGCGAGGCAATTACCTTATTGGAAAGCACGGATAAGGATATAGAAAATAAGATTTTCGAGCTTGCAAAAGCAATCAAAAATAAGTTTTACGGCAATCGTATAGTTATGTTTGCGCCCCTTTATTTGTCAAATTACTGTGTGAACAGCTGTGTATATTGCCCTTATCATATAAAAAATAAAAGTATCCCACGCAAAAAATTGCAGGGAGAAAGTTTAACTCGTGAAGTAGTAGCGTTGCAGGATATGGGGCACAAACGTCTTGCAATCGAGGCTGGGGAACACCCGACAATCAATCCGATAGAGTATATTTTGGAGTGTATTGAGAATATTTACGGCATAAACCACAAAAATGGTGCGATAAGACGCGTAAATGTGAATATTGCAGCCACAAGCGTGGAAAATTATAAAAAATTGAAAGATGCTAAAATAGGAACATATATTTTGTTTCAGGAAACTTATAATAAAGAAAATTATAAAAAACTTCATCCTGTAGGACCCAAAAGTGACTATGATTATCATACAGAGGCTATGGACAGGGCTATGCAAGGCGGTATTGACGATGTAGGCGTAGGGGTGTTGTTCGGACTAGACAATTACAAGTACGAGCTTGTTGGGTTGCTTATGCACAAGGAACATTTAGAGCAAGTTTTTGGTGTAGGCCCGCACACAATAAGTCTGCCTCGTATGCGACCTGCGGATGATATTGATATTAAAGACTTTGAACAAGGTTTGACGGACGAAAAGTTTGCAAAACTTGTTGCAATATTAAGGATAGCCGTTCCGTATACAGGACTTATTATTTCCACAAGGGAGCAAATAAAGGTACGCGAAAGATTGCTTGAAGTAGGCGTAACACAACTAAGCGGTGGGTCAAAAACAAGCGTTGGCGGATATTGCGAAAAGGAATGTGACGGGGATAGCAGTCAATTTGAGGTTGCGGACAATAGGACGCTTGACGAAGTTGTAAATTGGTTGTTGTCACTTGGATATATCCCAAGTTTTTGTACAGCTTGTTATCGTGAGGGTAGGACGGGCGACAGGTTTATGCGTCTTGTAAAAAGCGGTGCGATTGCCAATGTGTGTCAACCTAATGCACTTTTGACCTTGGCAGAATACTTGTATGATTATGCAAAAGAGGACACAAAACAATTAGGTTTTAAAGTGATAGAAAAAGAATTGGATAATATAAAAAGCGATAAAGTCAAGTTGTTGGTAAATGAAAATTTGACAGCAATAAAAAACGGGAAAAGGGACTTTAGATTGTAATTACCCCCGATTTTCACAAGGATTTTTGGTATAAAATATGGATAAATTGGTTGTCGGCATTTTTGGAAAAATAAATAGCGGTAAATCTACCTTGGTCAATAGTTTGGCTAAGGAGAATGTCAGTATTGTTTCCGACGTGCGGGGCAGTACTTCCGACTGCGTAAGTAAAATGACCGAAATAGACGGCATAGGTAGGGTACAGTTGATTGACTGTGCGGGATATGATGACGACGGATTGCTTGCAGGACAAAGGCTTGCAGGTGTGCAAAAAGCGTTTGATATGTCCGACATTGCAATCATAGTATGCCAAGAATTTGACGAGCTAGATAAAATTTGGATTGATAAATGCACGGAGCAAAACAAAAAGTATATACTATGTCATAACGTAATAGGAGCAACACAAGTAAAAACTCAAAATAATGAGTTGTGGATTGATGTTACTTGCGAACAAGGTGCAAATGCTATAATACAAATGATAAAGCAATTAAGCGGTGGGGCGGAAATCGATATTTTGGGAGATTTAGTAAATGCCTGCGATAATGTGCTTTTGTGTATGCCGCAAGACGATGGCGCGCCAAACGGAAGATTAATTTTGCCGCAATCGATAGTTATAAGGGCAATTATGGATAAAGGCGGCGTGCCTATAATAGCAAAAAAAGAAAATTTCGGCGATATGTTTGAAAAGTTCAAAAATGACATAAGCCTAGTTATTACCGACTCCTCTATATTTGACTATGTTTATAACATTGCGGGCAAAATTGTGCCAATTACAAGTTTTTCCGTTTTGTTTGCAAAAAAGAACGGGGATATAAATGTTTTTGTAAATGGTGCAAATAGTATAGATAGGTTGTCCGATGGCGACAAAATAATGATTATGGAGGCATGTAGCCATACTCTTTCTCACAAAGATATAGGAAGTGTGCTTATACCGAGTTTGTTAAAAAAATACACGGGTAAAAACCTTATGTTTGAAATTGTGCGAGGAAAAGATGAGCCTAAAGATTGGTCAAAATACAAACTAGTTGTCCATTGCGGCGGTTGCACTCAAAACAGGCAATTTATGCTATCAAGGATACAAAAATGTAAGATTTATAATTTGCCTATCACAAATTACGGAATATTGCTTGCAAAATTAAAAGGAATACTTGCAAAAATAGTTTACTAATAAAGTTGGTTTTTTGTTAAAATACAATAATTTTAATTTTAATATTTTAATTTTTGTAAATAGTGTATTAAAAAAATATATTTAGCAGCCTTTCTACTTTTTTCGTTATATACGGAATAGTATAAAAAAAATATACATTTGACTTATTATAAAAAAAGTAGTACAATAAATAAGTATTTAGCAACACAATTAATATTATTGTGTTGGGAATAAAATATAAGGAGAATTTTATGTCAGAACCTATTATCGGCAATGAGCCGAATCACAACCCTAAACATAAACGTAATCCGTTGGAAAATGTTATGGGTAAATTGTCAAAAATAAAGTTTAAAACGGCTTTGATTATCTTAGGTGTATTTACTGCTTTATTGATTTTTTGGCAAATTTATTTTAGTTTGATTTCATTTTCAATCTACAATGTAGGACTAAGAGCTTTTATTATCATTTTGTTATTGCTTTGGTCAATTCCGTTTTTTGTATTTTTTATAAAAAACAGAAAAGAGGGATATACAAAAAAAGAGAGCTTTAAAAAGGTGCATTGGGGATGGCAAATCCCAGCAGGCATAGCAGCTGTGCTTATTGTAGTTTGTATTTGCCTTGCTATTTTTACAACACCAATGTTCATGGCAAAGTCATACAACACAATGATAAGTGTTGATACCAAGTCGGGTACTGCCGAGGAGCCTTTTAAAGAGTTTACGGAAGAAGTTGACGACTTTTATGACGGCGATATGCAAGTTGCAATAATTGATAAATACTTTGCATCATTACTTGGCGAAAAAGTTTTGGGACAAAGCAGCGGTGGTTATGCGAGCCAATTTGAGGTAAACGATTACACTTTGATACATTATAAAGAGAGTTTGTATTGGGTTGGAGCATTAGAGCCAAAAGGATTTTTCCAATGGACTAGTTCTTCCAAAACAGGTACCCCGGGTTATGTAATAGTTGATGCTACTCAAACGGATGCAAATGCAAGAGCGGAGCTTGTAACTACTCATAATTTAAAATACACTCCCGGTGCATACTTATGGCATGATGCGGAAAGACAAATGTACTTTTCAAACATGGGCGCCTTGCGTGAAAATGAGCTTAGCTTTGAGCTTGATGATGATGGAGTACCTTACTATACTCAAGTTATTTATAAGAAAAAATTTGGTATAACAAGCGGTGACGAGGCTACCGGTTTGCTAATTATGAACGCTACAAACGGCGAGTGCAAAAGTTATGCTTTGGACAAAGTTCCCGATTGGGTTGACAATGTTCAATCTCATAGTATGATTTTGAAACAACTTAACTATTGGGGCGAATATTCACACGGTTATTTTAATACTTGGTTTGCTAAGGAAGAAGTAAACAATACTACTGATGGTTACAACTATGTTTACAATAATGGCAGATTTTACATTACAACAGGTATCACAGCTAAGTCGGAAGATAGCGCTATTATCGGTATGGTATTGTCTGATTTAAGAACAAAACAAACTGTTATGTACAATATGGTTGGAGCGACTGAGCAAGCTGCAAGAAAATCTGCCCAAGGTATTCAAGAGGCAGCGGCAGCCGGATATTATGCGTCTTTCCCAACATTGATTAACTTTAGCGGTGTTCCTACTTTTTATATGGCACTAAAGGATAATGCCGGCAATATTAAAATGTATGCTTATGTAAATGTACAAGACTATACAAGTAAGCTTGCTGCAGGTATAACTCCTGAAATTGCAAAAGAAAAATATTTGGAAAAGATAAAAGGCGACATAGTAGATAAACCTGTTGTACCTAATGGGGAAGAAAAAGAGGGTAGTTTGTCGTTTATAACAGCATACATGCAAGACGGAAATACTTATTTCTTAATTACAGTTGATGGTGTTGATTATGAAATATCAGTAAAAACAAAGGGCGCAAAACAACTATTAAAGGCAGGTGTAAACGATACTGTTAAGCTAAGGATTGACGGCGGTGCAGTTACCGAAGTTATCAGCGTTACCAAAAACAGTTGATATTGAAAAATAAAAAGAGACGGATTTCCGTCTCTTTTTTGACAAGATAACTTATTGACTAAAACAAAAACAAGGTCATAAATTTGACCTTGTTTTTGTTTTGATTTTAAAAGAAAATATTGATATTGAATATTTTTTCTATCACGTTTTTAACTATTTCGGCATCTGCCGTTGTCACTTCACCTTTGTTGACTATTGTACATGCTAACTTCTTTTCCAAACTTAAGTTTTCGTACAATGTTTTGTCACTTGCTATTTGTCTTAAGTATGATACATCGCTTGCACTTAATCTTCCGTCTCCGTTTACATCTCCCAATACGGATAGATATATTGTTTCCGTTACTCCGGGTTTTACGTTGTACATTATATACCAACCCGTTCCTACTGCTAGTTCCTTTCCGTTATTTAAAAGCTCAGGTGCTATTCCCATTGCTGAGCCGGAGTCATAAAGCAATGTTCCTTTGCTATTAAACAATCCCATATTGTATTTATCAATACCCAATCCCTCTAAGTTGTTTACAAATTCACTTATCGAAGTATTAGGTGCAATGCCGCCTAAAACATATTTTGCTTTGCCGTTTTCCATATTTAAACTACTGTCGTTGTAGCCGTGTAGTTTGTCATTGTCTTTGTAGTTATGACGCTCGTTGTTGTTATCAAGGTAAACATAATCGTAAATGGAAGTTGTTGCCCTGCTTAACATTACCTCGTCATTTTTAACCGCAAAAGTTTCGTCTTCGTTATAAGACAAAAAGTATTTACTTGGTGGCATATTTTTGTTTCCGTAATAACTATAACCTACTGTAAATGGTTTGAATATATCGTAATCATACGCCAAATTTACAGCTATTTTCGCGGACACTTCATTTTTTTCAAGTTTGCCGTCTATCCTTATTTTATAATCTTTAGCAATATGTATTCCGCTTTTTGTGTTTTCCGCATTAGTGTTGTCATAAACTTGCGGATTGCCTGAAATATTGATGAGACAATCTATTGTTTCAACCATTATTCCGCCTACTCCGTTCGTTGCATTTTTGTTGTTTTTTATTGTGCCGCCGTTTAAATTTAAAATTGAGCTGCTTGACAATGAGATTCCTCCCGCATGTGTTGATTGGGACCAAACATCGTTGCCTTCAATGCAAGAAGTATTATTTGCAATTATTCCACCTGTAACGGTAAGAGTAGATTTGTTAAATGCACGTAGACCTGCTGTGCGGTGTGAGCTATTGTTGGCAATAATGCCGTCATATATATTTACAGTGGCTTGGCTGGTGTAAATGCTTGCACCATTATCATCTGAAAAATTGTTGCAAACTATTCCGTCATAAAAGTTAAGCTTCGCACCACCTGTAACAAAAATTCCACCTCCATTACCTTGACAGTAATTGTTTGTTACTATACCGCCGTAAAAATTGAGTGTAGCATTAGACTTAACGGCTATTCCTCCGCCCATTCTATCTCCGCTTGTATCAATATTTGCCCCGCCTTTAATTTTGCCAAACGGCAAATTAGCTAAGTTTTCGGGAGCTGTATTTTTTGCTAGAGTAGAGTTGTAGGAACTATCCCTTATGGTAAGAGTTCCATTTGTATCTACTGTGATTACACGTCCTATTACTTTAGCTGTTTCCTTAGTCAGTCCTCTGTTTATAGTGTGTCCGTTTAAATCCAAAGTTACGGTCATACCGTCATAAATGTACAATGAATGAGATTCGTTACCAAAAGCTGCGCCTGTTCCAAATTCGTGGTTTCCTGTTGTAGGGGCGTTCCAATCGTTTAAAAGTTTGACGGTAACGTTAGTACCTTTATTTGCATAGGCATAATTGATTGCCTCCGACCATTTTGTCGCCATTTGCGTGTTTGTGCCTGATAGCTCAAAAGTCGATGCAGAGTCTGCAACTGTACTTTCGTTGTTTTGATTATTTAAAATTTCAGAACTGTCATTTTTATCTATAGCCACATTATTAATTGCAAATAAACATCCTACTACAAGTAGAATGGAAATGACTATCGGAAAAAATATTCTTCCTACTTTGCTAATAATCTTTGCCATAATAAAACCTCCGTTTTTACCTTACATAGAATAAGTATATCTATGTACAAAATCGAAGATTTTTTAAGTTTGAATATATAATTTTTGTATGCTTAAAGTAAAGAGTTTACAAAACCTTTGCTATAACGTTGACATTATCTTACATTTTAGTTTAAAATATACATATAATATGTACATAGATATACTTATTCCATGTACCCAAACTTTACATTAAAGGCAATTTTTTAATCCTAATAGTCCCGATTTTTGATAGGATTATTGCAGTGAACACCACTTTTTGCTTACTTTAAACTTTACATAAAAAATAACACCCTCAAACTTTTGATTTGAGGGTATTTTTGTTTTTTATCGGCTTTTATTCTACCTTGTTTTTAAGAAAGTATATGGCTATACATATTGCTTTTTTATGTTATTTAAGGTATAATACAATTAAAGTTTAATATGGGGTGGAATATGGAAAAACCGAATATATTGCTTATAACATCCGACCAACAACATTTTTCTATGTTGGGCAAGGTAAACGAAATTTTAAAAACTCCTAATTTGGATAGATTGGCGGATGAAGGGATGTCTTTTGACAGGGCATACTGCCCAAACCCTACTTGTTCGCCGTCAAGAGCTAGCATTTTAACAGGAATGTATCCGTCTGAACACGGGTGTTGGTCGCTTGGTACAAAATTGCCTGAAAGCACACCGACAATGGCGGAATATTTAAGTGAAAAGGGATATCAAACGGCACTTATAGGAAAGGCGCATTTCCAACCCACTAAAGGCACAAAAGAGTTTACGTCTTTGGAAACACCTGAGTTTATGTGGGATATAGATTTTTGGAGAAATTTTGATAAGGACTTTTATGGTTTTAAACATATCGAATTGCTAAGGAATCATACAGCAGAGCATTGGGTAGGTCAGCATTATGTAGCTTGGCTTGAAGATAACGGCTGTAAGGATTGGCGTAAATATTTTTTTAGACCACGCGGTAAAATGTTTAATAAGGAGATGGGAAATTGGAAAATACCCGAAAAATACCACTATAATACTTGGATAGCGGAAAGAACAAATGCGATTTTGCAAGATTGTAAAGAGAATAATAAACCATTTTTTGTTTGGGCGAGCTTTCCTGACCCGCATTATCCGCAATTAGTGCCTAGCCCTTACGATAAAATGTATAGTCCAAAAGATATGCAACTTGACGAGTTTTCTTTTGAGGAGCACGAGAAAAATCCTCCGTATTTTAAGGAAGTGTTTAAAAAATCGCCTAAACTTGCGGAGTATAAGGAATCGGGATTTGGCGTGCACGGCTTGCATAGGCATATTTATAATAAAAAGAAACAACAAAAAAAACTTGCTTATAGTTATGGTATGGTAACCTTTATGGATAAATATATCGGTAAGATTTTGGATAAAGTAAAGGAATTGGGACTTGACGATAATACGATAATTGTTTTTACAACCGACCATGGCGATTTGTTTGGACAACACGGTTTTATTCATAAATGTATTTTCCATTACGAAGATTTGCTTAGAGTTCCTATGATTGTAAAATACAAAAATCATATTCCAAGCGGGAAACGTTCGGATAGCTTGCAGTCTCTTGTGGATTTGGCACCGACTTTATGCAATTTGTGTGGGTTTGAAATTCCAAAAAGTATGACAGGCGAAAATCAATCGGCAGTTTGGCAAGGGAAGAAGAGTAGCGCTCGTGATTATGTTATTTGCGAAAACAGACATGAGCCTCATTTAATGCACCTTGTAAGCTATGTAGAACAAGAGTATAAAATCACTATATATGAAAACAGAGGTTATGGCGAACTGTACGATTTAAAAAATGATAGCGGCGAACATAATAACCTTTGGAATGAGGATAATTGTAAACAGCTAAAGGCTCAAATGTTGTATAAATATTTGTGTGCGGAAATGAAAAAAGATAAAACTTTAACTTGCAATATAAATGTTGATGACTTTACAATAAATATTGATATTGTGTCGAAAATCGCTACTATTTTGGATAAAAGCGGACAAAACCTTTGGGACGATAATAACTTTACAAACAAAAAAATTGACATTTTGTTAAAATTGATAAGCGATAGGATAGGCTCCCAAAAAATGTGGATGCCAAGGATAGCCGGTGCTTAACTTGTCTAAAACCGATTGAGGGCAGAGTATAGCTCTTAAAAATATATTTAGATAAATAAAAACACACCCGCATTTATTTGCGGGTGTGAATATTTTATTATGTTATTTGATTAATTCAACGATACATTTAGTAAATACGGTCATGTGTTCTTGAACTCTTCCAGGGAAGTTTGCCTCTAACCAATCAAGTTTGTCTCTGAAAGTGTGCATAATTGCATATCCGCCTTGATTATCTTCACATTGTACATATCCATCAGTGTAAGTTCCATCAGCTTCAACTATATCCCAATTAGTTGCTTCAAAGTAGATAAATGGAATTCCGGCTTTTTTGAAAGCAGCGTGGTCTGACCAATCGCCTGTAAGTCCGTAAGCATAATTTTGATTTAAACCTTTTTGAGTGATAAGTCCCATATCTTTACCAAATTCAAGGATACCTGCAAGTAACTCTTTTGAAGTATCATCTGCACCGCCATAAGCATACATTTTATCGCCACCTGCGATAGAGTCAATGTTTACCATAAATTTAGTTTTAGCTATTTCTTCTTCAGTCATTTTGCTTACATAAGCTTTACTGCCATTACAGCCTGTTTCTTCTGCACCGAATGCAACAAATACAATATTGCAAGAAGGTGTTTTGTCGCTATAATATTTAGCAGCTTCAAGCATCGCAGCTACGCCAGATGCGTTGTCATCAATACCATATCCTGCAAGTACACTATCATAGTGAGCACTAACGATAATTTGTTTTGATGTGTCTGCACCATTTTTAACAGCAATTATATTTTGTGAGTAAGTAGTAGTGCTGTTTTTTGTATAGTTGAAAGGTTGAATTGTAATGTTGTATCCAAAACTTTCAAATTCGTTTACGATATATTGACCTGCAGCATACTCTTGTACAGAGCCAGCTTTTCTCATATTGTATTTAGTGTTAAATACATATAAGAAATTATATGAATAATCTCCATAATTGTAGGCTACAGCTCCGTTGTTGGAGTTATTAGAGTTATCGTCAAGATTTCCCTCTGTATTTCCACATGCGGCAAGGCAACAAGTGAAGATAATGCAAAGTAGTAATACCACAGTGATTAAAGTAATCTTTTTTGTTTTAGTGTTCATTTTTATATCTCCTAAAATTTTATTTCGAATTTTTATTCAACTTTGACGTTGTATATACATATTTTATTCATTCAGTATACAAAAGTCAACTATTTTTCGTATAAAAATACAAATTTTCTGAAAAATATTCAAAATTCTAGCGTTTTAGTGTATAAATAATCATATTTTATACAAATCGTGTATAATTAGTACTGTTTTGTATCGAAATTATAAGAAAAATATTGGCTAAAACTATTTTGTATGCTAAATTCAACTCAAAATTTATACATAATTATGAATAAAAAATGTATAAAATCGATACATTTATACATTGCTTTAATTTTCTACAAAAAACTTTGCAGTATATTGATGAGTAAACAAAGTATAAAAATATATACTAATTATATAATAATTAAATAATAAATAATTGCATTTAAAAAAAAATTGTGTTACAATATAAACGCTAAAGATGTATTTAATTTAAAGTTTAAATATTTAAATTGGAAGGAGATTGTATTATGATAAACAAAAATATGAAAATTGCAGAACTTTTAGAGCTTAACGTGTCAGAAGAAAAAATAAATCAAATTGCAGAAACTTTGTTTAGCTTTGGTATGCATTGTTTGGGTTGTGCTATGGCAAGCGGCGAGACATTGGAAGAGGCTGCTATGGTGCACGGCATTGACATTGACGAAATGATTGACGCTTTAAACAAAGTTGTAAGTGAATAATAAAAATTACCATTCCGTTTGGGGTGGTAATTGATTTTTGAAAAATAGTTATTTTTAACAAATTAATAATTTAATATTAAAATTAATTGCATTTAAATTAATGGTTTTTATTGTTGAATAAAATTTTTGATGTGATTGATTTTTTTATTAAACAACTACATTTTAGGAGAAATATATGACAGATATCGAGATTGCAAATGCGACCCAAATGCTTGAGATAAGTGAAGTTGCTAAAAAACTTGGCTTAAGTGATAAGGACATAGACCCTTACGGACATTACAAGGCAAAAATCAATGTAAAGCCTGATGACAAAAAAGGCAAATTGATTTTGGTAACTGCCATTAACCCTACAAGTTTGGGAGAGGGTAAAACAACAACATCCATAGGTTTGGCAGACGGCATGGCAAAAATAGGCAAAAAGGTTTGCTTGGCACTTCGTGAGCCGTCACTTGGACCTGTTTTTGGTATTAAAGGCGGTGCTACAGGCGGTGGACACGCTCAAGTTTTGCCTATGGAGGATATAAACTTAAACTTTACAGGCGATTTGCATGCAGTTACAACCGCAAACAATTTGATTGCTGCTATACTTGACAATCATATTCAACAGGGCAACAGCCTTGGTATAGATGTAAGAAGAATCACTTGGAATAGGTGTGTTGACTTAAATGACAGAGCGTTAAGAAATGTGCTTGTAGGACTTGGCGGCAGGTTGAACGGTGTGCCTCGCGAGGACCATTTCAATATCACTGCTGCATCCGAAATTATGGCTGTGCTTTGCTTATCGACCGATTTAATGGATTTGAAAAAGCGTGTCGGGGATATTATTGTCGCTTACAATTATGACGGAAAGCCTGTTACTTGCAGAGATTTAAAGGTGCAAGATGCAGTTGCTATCGTGTTAAAAGAAGCTATAAAGCCAAACTTGGTACAAACTTTGGAGGGTACTCCTGCTATTATTCATGGAGGTCCTTTTGCCAATATCGCACATGGTTGCAATACCGTAATTGCTACAAAACTTGCTATGTCGCTTAGCGATTATACAATAACCGAGGCAGGTTTTGGTGCGGATTTAGGTGCGGAAAAATTCCTAGATATCAAATGTCGTGTTGCGGATATCGAGCCGGACTGTGTGTGCTTGGTTGCAACAATAAGAGCACTTAAGTACAATGGTGGAAGAAAATCCGAGTTTGATAAGGAAGATATGCCAGCGTTGAAAGCGGGTATTTGCAACTTACTTGGACATATTGATAATCTTACAAATGTTTTTAATGCAAATGTAGTGGTTGCAATCAACAAGTTTATTACGGATACGGATAAGGAAGTAGAGTTTGTTGCAAAGGAATGTCAAGCTTACGGTGCAAAAGTTGTGCTTTGCGAAAGTTGGGCAAAAGGCGGCGACGGAGCTGTTGAACTTGCAAAAACTATCGTAGACGTTGTGGATAACAACAGTAAAAAACTTAGCTACGCTTACGATTTGACAGATGATATAAAGACTAAGATTGAAAAAATTGCGACAAAAGTTTACGGTGCTGCAAGGGTTGACTTTACAAAGCAAGCTTTAAATGCTATTGCAAGCTGTAAAGAGTTGGGGGTTGAGAATTATCCTGTTTGCATTGCAAAAACTCAATATTCTTTCTCTGACGACCAAACTATGCTTGGCAGACCGAAAGATTTTGTGTTCCATGTTCAGGACATTCAAATTAGGAGTGGTGCTAAATTTATAGTTGCAATCGCCGGAAGTATAATGCTAATGCCTGGACTTGGTAAAAATCCTGCTGCTTGTAATATGGAAATCGACGAAAATAATGTGATAAAAGGATTGTTTTAATAATGGAAAAATCGACAAATTTTATTGAAGATATTATAAATAATGACTTGGAGAGCGGTAAACACAGTGAAATTATAACCAGATTTCCGCCGGAGCCAAACGGATACTTACATATTGGTCATGCAAAAAGCCTTTGCATAAACTTTGGTATGAAGGAAAAATACCATGGTAAGTGCAACCTTAGATATGACGATACAAACCCTGCAAAGGAAGATGTGGAATATGTAGACAGCATAAAAAAAGACATAGAGTGGCTTGGTTTTAAATGGGATGAAGAGCTTTATGCTTCTGACTATTTTGACAGAATGTACGAATGTGCTATTTTGCTTATTAAAAAAGGCTTGGCGTTTGTTTGTGATATGACAGGCGACGAAATAAGGGAGAATAGGGGTACGCTAACAACCCCTGGTAAAAATTCCCCTTATCGCGATAGGAGCATAGATGAAAACTTGGATTTGTTCCAACGTATGAAAGAGGGCGAGTTTGCCGATGGTAGCAAAGTGCTGAGGGCAAAAATAGATATGGCAAGCCCTAATATCAATATGCGTGACCCTATTATTTATCGTATTTTGCGCGAAACACATCACAGGACAGGGGATAAATGGTGCATTTACCCAATGTACGATTTTGCTCATCCTTTGGAAGATGCGTTTGAGGGTATAACTCACAGTATTTGTACTTTGGAGTTTGAGGACCACAGACCGCTTTATGATTGGGTAAAAATTAATTGCGGTTTTGACCCGGGACCAAGACAAATCGAGTTTGCAAGACTTAATATGAATAGGACTATAATGTCCAAAAGATATTTGAAAAAGCTTGTTGATACAGGCTTTGTGGATGGTTGGTCTGACCCAAGAATGCCTACCTTGAGCGGTATGAGGGAGCGTGGCTATCCTGCCGAGGCAATAAGGGACTTTTGCGAAAGAGTAGGTGTTGCAAAGGCAAACAGCGAAGTTAATACTGCAATGCTTGAGTTTTGCGTAAGGGAAAACCTTAATGCCAATGCAGATAGAGCAATGGTTGTAAAAGACCCTATCAAAATGATTATTGAGGGTGTTGACGAAGAAGTGTATGAGGTGGAAAACAACCCTAACGCGGAAGATAAGCAATACCATAAAGTTACATTTAGCAACCAAGTGTTTATCGAGCGTGATGACTTTATGATTGACCCACCGCCTAAATACAAAAGACTTGTTGTTGGCGGCAGCGTAAGGTTAAGAAATTCATATATCGTTCAATATAAGAGCCATGTATGCGACAGTAACGGCAATGTGGAAAGTGTTACTGTGCAAATTATACCTGATAGCAAAAGCGGCGGCGTAAATGCAGGAATGAAAGTAAAGGGCGTTATTCAATGGGTAAATGCCAAAGACTATGTTTCTTGTGTGTTGCACGAGTATGACTATTTGCTTATGGATGGCGATGGGGACTTTAATGACAGGTTAAACCCTAATTCGCACATTGTTTTTGAAAATGCAGTAGCGGAAAGCAGCTTGAAAAACGCTAAGCCTTATGACAGATTTCAATTTATGCGAATCGGTTATTACAGCGCAAAAGGTAACTATGGTAAGGATGGTAAATACGAGTTTAATCGTATAGTTTCTCTAAAAGATAGTTTTAATATAAATAAATAATAAAAATAATGTATCTATAAAAAAGCAATTTGATTTAATCATTTTTATTTTATTTGATAACATTACAAAAGGATAAGGTGTATTTATGCAAAAAGCTAAAAAATATCTTACAATCTCTGCATTTGTTTTGCCGTGCGTTATTTTAGCTGCTTGGTTGTTGTATTTGTGCTTTATGGCAAGTGAAGTCGCAGTGCATTTTGACATCGAAGGTCAAGTCACAAGATTCGGCAGTAAATATGAGTATTTGGTTGTAGCTGGATTATTTTATATTTTTCCGTTAATTATGGCAATTATTTTCCATAAAGTAAAAATGAGTGACAATTTAAGATTGGTTGGTTTGAGCAGCTCTGTTGTTATGTCAGTGGCATTTTTGGCGGTAAGTATATACTTTTTTGTCATAGTTACTCAAAAAAGTGTTTCCTTGATTTTGTTATTTGAAAATAGGATATCATTTATATTGACTTTGATGGGGGCTTTGTTTGTGATTTTGTCGCACATTTTGCCTTTTGTTTATAACAGGGAAAGACTTAAAAATGAAATTGCTAAAAAGTATGCTGTAATAATAGATATATTAATCGGTGTATGCGGTTTTGTGATAATGTTAGGTACACTTTTGCTGAACAATTACTATTCTTTTATAGTGTTCTTTTTGAGCATTTTGGTTGCAATAGCAATTTGGTATATCTTTCAAACGGTTATGCAAAATAAAGTTAAAGAAAAAGAATAATATAAAATAACCACCGTAATAGCGGTGGTTATTTTGTTATATCGTAACATTATTAGTTTAATAATATAAAAAAGACTGTTTTCAATTACTTTAATAAGTGATAACAACTTATTTAAGTTTTCGGTTTTGCAGTGCCTTTTTTAGTTCATTTAATAATTCGTCTTTTTTTGTATTGTCTTGCAATAAATATTTGGTTAAATTTTTTTTTGAATTTGCATATTGCCATGATTTGTAAGTTCCACCGAAAGTATATTGTATAAATGCAATAAGATAATCTACATTTTTTATAATCCATTTGTTCCTTTTTAAAGCAGTGTAGGTGTATTGAGTGTGCAATAGCTTGGGAAATATAATATCGTCATACAATGTTTTATTTATATTGGATAGAGTGTACTTATTAAAATAAGTTGCAATATAAATTGATTTAATATTAGGGTATATTTTTTTTAGCTCATTTATATACTGTGCCATCATAAAGTTAAATGTACCGTATCCGTCGCAGTAAAATGTTGTAACGTTGTGTTTTTCAATCAAATCGACCACAATAGTTTGAGCTTTATTTAAAATTTCAGCCGATGGCGTAGCATCGGTATTGCCCATAAAAGTACATTTTTTTGACATTGTTTTACTTCTCCTTTGGTATATTTATGCTAATTATAGCACATTTTACGATTTTATGCTAGATATAGCAGTATTTATCTATTAAAAATTTATATACTTATTGTATAGGGTGTATAAATGAAAATTGAAGATGCAATCATTGCAAGGATAGAGCAATTAAAAATTGAAAAAGGGTTATCACAATATAAACTATCGGAAAAAAGTGGCGTTCCGCAAACCACTTTGGTTTCTATAAAACGAAAAAGAAGTATTAATGTCGGTGTGTCAACAATTCATAAAATTTGTGAAGCGTTTGAAATTGACATGCAAGAATTTTTCAATTCTCCGTTGTTTAAGGAATTGGATAATTCCGAGTATTAAAAGTGACTTTTGCGTTGCATACTTTTTGCTTACACAGTGCGATTGATTTTGATAGGAATATCTATTTAAATGCTAATTTTACATCAATTTGCGATGTATTATAAGCATTTTAGTGATGTATAATTAATAATAAAAATATGGATATTAAAAAACAAATCGGAGAAAGATTAAAACGTAGCAGGAAAGATGCCCACTACACTCAAGCACAAGTCGCAGAAATGTTGCTTATGACACAACAACAGTATAGCAGATTTGAGAACGGAATATATGAGCTTAATTATTCGCAAATCATATTTTTGTGCAAGCTGTATGACATTTCGGCAGACTATTTATTTGATTTGGAAATTTTTTAATACTAAAAGGCAATTTTTTTATATGTATTCTAACATTAAGGATGGGCGATAATAATGTCGCTCATTTATTTTTTTGTAAAATCAATCAAAGTAATAAATAAGATTGATATATTTTTTGTAATTTGATATAAAATGACATAAAAATTAATTGTATATTTTAAAGTTTTGTGGTAAAATATACAAATAAAGTAGTACCATTACGGGCTATATTTACATATTTTATTATTAATTTTCTTGATGGGTATCCGTTAGCGGAACTCAAGCGAGGTGTGTATGAACAACAATAAGTCAAGGACGATTGCAGTAAACGGCATTCTTATTGCGTTGATGCTAGTTATGACTGTCACAATGTTAGTTACCGGAGGGATGGCGTTTTTGCCGCTTACCGTATTGGTTGTAGGTATGGTTGTAACAGGCAAATGGACAGCTGTTATTTTAGGGTTTACTTTTGGACTAGTAAGTTTGGTATCAGCGTTTATTTTTCCCTCTCCAACAGCACCGTTTTTCCAAAATCCGTTGGTATCCTTATTGCCTAGAATATTGAGTGCAATTTTGGCATTTTGCATATTTAAGTTGTCTCAATTTACAATAAGTAAAATAAATAAAAAACTTAAAAAAGCTATTAACGAGTATGTTGCAAAATCGATTTCTACCGCTTTAGGTGCGATTTTCGTAGTGTTTTTTAATACTTTGTTTGTTTTAACAATGATTTGGTTATTGTATAACGGCAAGACATTAGGCTCGGTATTTGTAAATAAGGAATTTGTAATGGGCTTAATCACAATCAACTTTGTGGTTGAAATAATAGTAACTCCGATACTATCTATGCCTGTTGCTTTTGCGGTGGATAAGTTTTTAAAAAGAAATCGCAAACAAGTAGTAACCGATAAAGATTTAGAGGATATCGAAATAGTACAAAATGACGAAAATTTGAGCGAAAGTAAATATATTGACGGCAATAATGATAAAATAGATAAAGAATGAAAAGGGGTAAAAAATGTTATTAGTTATCGATGCGGGAAATACTAATATAAAATTGGGTATTTTTGACGGGGACGAGTTAGTTTTTTCGTGGCGTATGAGTGTTAAAGTAATGCGTACCGCCGACGAAATGGGCATAACTATGCAAAACTTGTTTACCACAAAAGGCATAAGCTTTGAGGATATTGACGGAATTATTATGAGTTCGGTATCTCCGTCTATCAACTACACTATAGAACACGCATGTATGCACTATATGAATATTAAGCCTATGATGGTTGGGGTTGGCGTAAAAACAGGTCTTAACATTAAGTATCTTAACCCTCACGAAGTAGGTGCGGATAGGATAGTAAACAGCGTTGCAGGCTACAAGCTTTATGGCGGACCTTGCATTATTGTAGATTTTGGTACGGCAACTACTTTTAATATGATATCCGATAAAGGGGAGTTTTTGGGCGGTGCAATCGCACCCGGTATAAAAACAAGCCTTGACAGCCTTGTAAACAATGCCTCCAAACTTATGAGGATAGAGCTTAACAAACCGGATAATATTATCGGCAAAACCACTGCTGCAAATATGCAGGCGGGTACGATTTACGGCTTTACGGGACTTGTTAAGTATATAACGCAAAAGATGAGGGAAGAGTCGGGCTTTATGGATGCAAAGGTAATTGCAACGGGCGGACTTAGCGAATTGGTTACACAAGTTGATAGCAACATAATAGATGTGATTGACAGATATTTGACCTTAAAAGGTTTAAAAATAATTTACAATATGAATAAATAACGGAGGTAATATATGAAATCAGTAGGAATTGCTATATTGGGTTTTGGTACTGTCGGCGGCGGAACTTACAATATTTTGGCAGAAAGAAAGGAAAGAATCAAAGAAGAGTACGGTGTTGATATTACCGTAAAAGCAATTTATGTAAGAAATCCTAAAAAGGCAATCGCAAATGGTGCTCCACAAGAGTTGGTAACTAGCAATATCGATGACATTATTACCAATTCGTCTATTGACATCGTTGCAGAGTGCATTGGCGGTATCGAGCCTGCAAAAACATTTTTGATTGAATCGCTAAAAGCAGGTAAAAATATTGTTACCGCAAATAAGGAGTTATTTGCAAAACATTGGGGAGAACTTGAAAAGTACGCTCAGGAGACTAAAGCAGGAATGTATTTTGAGGCTACTTGTGGCGGAGGTATACCTGTTATAAGGACTTTAACTCAAGCTATGCAAGCAAATACTTTACTTCAAATAAAAGGTATCATAAACGGCACAACAAACTATATTTTGTCAAGAATGTCCGACGAGGGCGCTAGCTATACAGATGTTTTGGCAGATGCTCAAGCATTAGGATTTGCGGAAGCAGACCCTACAGCCGATGTGGAAGGTTTTGATGCAAGTTATAAACTTTCTATTTTAAGTTCGCTTGCTTTTAATAGATTTTTGCCTGTGGAATTGATTTACCGCGAGGGTATAAGCAAAGTTCAAGCTGAAGATATTGCTATCGGTAAGCAGTTGGGATATACAATCAAACTTCTTGCAATCGCAAAATTGATTGACGGAAAGATTGAGGCTCGTGTTCATCCTGTATTTTTGAAAAATTCTCATCCGCTTGCAAGCGTATCCGGCTCGTTCAATGGTATTTTCCTTGTGGGGGATAATGTAGGCGATATTATGCTTTATGGTAGAGGTGCAGGTGCTTTACCTACAGGAAGTGCGGTTGTAAGCGATATTGTATTTTGCGCAAGACAAATCGAGCATGCAAGATATGCCGAGATAAGCGACGTTATCAAAAAACAAGACATTATCACAGATTTTACAAGCGATTACTATATGAGAATGACTGTGCTTGATATCCCAGGCGTTTTAAGTCAAATTACAAGCATTTTTGCAGATAACAATATAAGCATTACAAGCATGAGACAAGATGCGGGCGAAGGTGTGGTAAGCATTGTGCTTGTTACTCACAAATCTTCGGAAAACAATATTCGAAAAGCGATAAAGGAAATAGAGTCCCTAAGCGAAGTGCAAAAAGTTAATGCCGTAATAAGGGTAGAAAAATAAAATTTAAATTTTATATTTTTACAAATAAATTTAGACAAAATTATTGGGTATAAGTTACTATTATATTTGTGGTTATAATAAATGAATACTAGCTTATAGCAAATTAATTTACTTGCCGAAAAACTTGTGATAAAATGTAATAGAACAAACAAAAGGAGCTATATTTATGGAAACAAAACAAACTGTTGTAATTGTTGACTTATCCGGTCGTTGCAATCAACTTATAGCAAGAAGTGTACGTAACCTTAATGTATATTGTCAACTAGTTGGCGATAATGCAAAAATTGAGGATATTAAAAAAGTTAACCCTATCGGTATTATTTTGACAGGCGAGAGCGAGGGCGAAAAAGCTATCGAGGCAGAAGTTAAGACTATCGGTGTGCCTGTATTGGATATTAGGGATATCGATGTGGAAAGTAAGCAAGGTGTAAAAACTTTAAAGGCTTTCTTGTACAAAACTTGCAAGGCAAAAGGCGATTGGACTATGAAAGCTTTTACCGAGGCTATGGTAGCAGAGTTGAAAGAGAAAATCGGCGACAAAAAAGTGCTTTGTGCTTTGAGTGGAGGTGTTGACAGTGCTGTTTGTGCAGCTTTGATACATAAGGCAAATAAAGATTGCTTGACTTGTGTTTTTGTTGACCACGGTTTGATGAGAAAAGGCGAGCCTGAACAAGTTGTTGATGTTTTTGGAAATAAACTTGGTATGAATTTGATTCATATCGATGCAAGCGAAAGGTTTTTGACTAAGCTTGAGGGAGTGAATGACCCTGAACGTAAAAGAAAGATTATCGGCGAAGAATTTATACGTGTTTTCGAAGAGGAAGCTAAGAAAATCGGTGCTGTAGACTTTTTGGTACAAGGTACAATTTATCCTGACATTATCGAGAGCGGTATTGGCAGTAAAGGTTTGGTAAAAAGCCATCACAATGTAGGCGGATTGCCTGACGTTATAGATTTTAAAGAGATTTTGGAGCCTGTTAAAGATTTGTTTAAGGACGAAGTAAGAAAGGTTGGTATTGAAATCGGTTTGCCACTTGAGCAAGTTAATCGTCAACCATTCCCAGGCCCTGGTCTTGGTGTAAGATGTATAGGCGCTATCACTCGTGAGAGACTTGCTATTTTGAAAGATGCAGACTTTATCATGCGTGAGGAAATTGCAAAAGCAGGTTGGGATACAAAAATTTGGCAATACTTTGCTGTTATTACAGATATGAAGAGCGTTGGCGTTCGTAACGAAGTAAGAAGCTATGAGTACACAGTTGCACTTCGTGCTATTCATAGTATTGATGCTATGTCTGCTCAATTCGTGCATTTGCCTTTTGAAATTTTGGAAACTATAAGCAGAAGAATTACTACCGAAGTTGTTGGTGTAAACAGAGTAGTTTACGATATTACTTCAAAGCCTCCTGCAACTATCGAGTGGGAATAATTAGCCCGTTTGTGTCTGAAATATAGATAAAAATAAACTAAATAATTATTAAAAATACACCCCGAAACATTGTGTTTCGGGGTGTTATTTTTTGTGTAAAGTTGAAAGTAGGCAAAAAGTGGTGTTCACTGCAATAATCCTATCAAAAATCGGGACTATTAGAGTTAAAAAATTGCCTTTAATGTAAAGTTTGGGTACATGGAATAAGTATATCTATGTACATATTATATGTATATTTTAAACTAAAATGTAAGATAATGTCAACGTTATAGAAAAGGTTTTGTAAACTCTTTACTTTAAGCATACAAAAATTATATATTCAAACTCAAAAAAACCGCGATTTTGTACATAGATATACTTATTCTATGTAAGATAAAAACGGAGGTTTTATTATGGCAAAGATTATTAAAAGAGCTGGTATAATATTTTTTGTATTAGTAATATCTTGTCTATTAATTGTTGGCTGTGCTTTATCTTTTAATATTAATAGTAATGACAACAATTTGATAAATGGTGCAGTTGATAGCGAAAGTACCGCAGATATGGAAGAAAATTATGATTTTGAACTTACCGGTAATAGCGCAAATATAGCTGCAATTTGGAAAGACGCAGTCACTGCTGCTTTAAGCACAAGAAGTATAAAAGTAAAAATGCTTGAAGATTGGACAGCACCTAATACTACTGATGGCGTAACTTCTTTTGGTGAAGATGCCGACGAACTTGCTTTTGTCGGTGGGTCAATTAAGGTGCCGGAAGGAGCAGATATTGAACTTAATCTTAATGGACATATAATTAATAGAAATTTACAACGCCCTATTATTAATGGACGAGTAATAGTAGTTGAAGGTAAGTTAACCATAAATGGCAATCCTGAGGGATTGCGTGACGCAAAAAAAACATTTAGAGAAGTTCCAAGTTTGCTTGAAAAAACAAATAATATTGGTAAAATTACAGGCGGTAATGTTAGTGGAAATGGTGGCGGAATATTCGTGGCTGAAAATGGACAATTAGACATAAAAGGTGGAATGATATTAAATAACTATGCTTCATCAATGGGTGGCGGAATTTGTGCGCAATTTGCTACATTGAATTTTTATGATGGTGTTGTAACCAACAATACTTCTATGAGTAATGGCGGTGGAATCGAATCAAATGGTTCGGAATTTAATTTTTACGATGGTATTGTAGCAAACAACTATGCACACATTCATGGTGGTGGTATTTCCAATGATATTGCAAGGTCAACTGCTAATCCGGATTTTTATGGTAGCTTTTATATGTATGGTGGTAGTATTTCATACAATAGAATGCTTTATGGTGGACTTGCGACTTATGGCGTAGAAGCAGAAATTTTTGATGGCGAAATTTCTTATAACCAAAGTTGGGGCGCAGGTGCTGGTATAACAGTTTGGTCAGGCGCAAATACAAAAATCCATGGTGGATTAATATCTCATAATACATCTGAATATTATGCAGGTAATATTACATCTACAGAATATTGTGGCGGAGGAATATTGTTTGGTTCTGGCTCAAGTTTATTAATGGACGGTGGAGAGATTTCTTACAATACTATCAAAGGATTTTTGGAAGGTCAACAAGTAATTGGCGGTGGAATTGGTGTTTATAGTAATGCACATGAATTGACTTTGATTGGTGGAGTAATAAAAAATAACAGCGTTGTTGATATTGAAAGTCAAGTATCCTATGCTGGCGGCGTAGGTTTTAGACCAGGTATTAATTGTCCATTTAATATGGGGGGAGATATACAAATTTATGATAACAATATAAATGGAAAAGATTCAGATTTGCGTTTGGATGCAACTCGTAAAATTAATATTACTACTCCTTTTACAGCATCTGCACATATAGGTATTAGATTAGATGAAAGTTATACTTCTAATACATTTACTAATGGATATAGCGCAAACAATATTAATCCAAGTAGGTTTTTCTTTAGTAATGATGGCGCTTATCTTGCAACATTGAATGGTGGAGAAGTATCATTTGAAAAGACCATAGAGAGCAATATTTATGATTTTGTATATATAGAAAATGGAAAAAGACAAAACTATAAGGAAAATAATTTAACTCATGCAGTAAATGACTATGCAAAAAGCATGGTTGTAAACAATGGTAAATTAATACTTGGGAATATAGGGGTAAATACTTCAATTAACACATTAATAGGAAACATAAACTTTAGTAGAAACAACATAAAAATATATAATAATAAAAATCAGCTAGTATATGATAAAGGCAATAGTGTAGCAGGGATAAATGCAAGTAGCTATGACAATGGACGAGAGTTTGCTGTAGGAACAGGTTGGAAGATAGAAACATATACAGATAGTGGAGTAATAATAGAAACAATTTACTTATCTGTATTAGGCGACGTGAACGGAGATGGTAGGATAAGTGCAAGCGATGTAACATATTTAAGACAAATAGCAAGTGACAACGCGTTATATGAAAGCTTAAGCGTGGAGAAGAAGTTAGCAAGTATGGTAATAAACAAAGGCAACGTGACAAGCGCGGATGCGGAAATAGTAAGGAATGTTGTGGATAAATTACTTACAATGGACTTATTCTTTTAATAAAAAACATAATCAGTACAAACAAAATAAGGTCAAAGTTTTGACCTTGTTTTGTTATATAGAAAATGTAATAAATACCCAAAATAATATGTTTTATTTTTGCCTACACGTGCATATACTTTTTTGAGGTGAAGTATGAAAATTTTTGTTATAAAAGGTAATTTAAAAGGAATGGTAAAAATTGATAGTAAAATGCACTTGGTCGGAGACGGTTTTGATATAATAGATAAAGTTATCTTATTTGACGGAATTACAATCAAAGTTATTGACAAACTAGATTTTGGTGTAAGTATTGTAGGATACAATGCTAAAGATATTGTATTGCTAGGGGATATGGATAAAATTTTAGGAAACGGCAGTTTGCGAGGTAAAGCGGATATCAACAAAATAATGTTAGAGTATAATAAGCTGCCTAAACGAACTAAAGTAGTTGATAGTGTAGAATGTGAATATGACATTAAAAAAGCTAATGACGAAAAAGAAATAAATGCTAAAACGATGTGCAAAATAGAGACTGAAAAGGAATTGAAAGTTATTGCAGAAAAAGAACAAGTTGCTCCAAGTAACGAGGCTTTAAACGTTTGTGATAATACAGAAAATCATTCAAAAATCGATATTAATTTGCAAAAACATGAGGATTTGACTGCGGAAAAGGAAACAGATTATGAGTTTGTAAGCAATAATTTGGAGTATATAAGCGATAATGTGCCTTTGGATAATGATATGTATATAGATAACCAAAATTATGTGATAAAAAATTCTTACGCCAACGAAAATAATGTACAGGAGATAGTTTTGAGCAAAGACGATGACATAGAAAGCGGAGTGGATTTTATTATGCAAAATTTAAATAAAAATGCAAACAGCGATAACTATTATGCGGATATAAAGGAGAATTTGGATAAATTTTTAAATTCTCATCCTAAAAATGAAGAATTGGAAAATAAAGTTTGGGGCTCTAAATGGGTAAAAGTCAACGGGGATTATGATTATAGCGTAGGGGTAATTTTTGAAGATAATGTACCATCTATCATTGCTTATGCGATACCTTATGAAGATTTTAGTCAAATAGATACGGAAAATTTGAAGTTTGGCGAATGGCTTAAAATATCCGAAAAAGATGACGAAAATCGTGGCTATTTTATTTATTACCAAAATGCACAAACAGGCGAAATGCTTATCGACTCAAGCAAATAGTATGTTTCAATAAAATTATTATTTTATGTAAATACATGAATTAATTTCAAGCAACAAATAAAAATCTTAAGCATTGTAAACAAACAATGCTTATAAACTAAAAACAAGGGGAGTTATCCCCTTATTTTTATAAGTCGTCCGCATCTTGGATAGGTGTGTCGCCTTTGTCCGTTTTGCCTGTATAACTGCCTGTCGGGTCAAAACCTTTGTCAGATTTCCAAGCATCGGTAACTTCTTTAACATCAATATTTTCCATAATATCCCCCTATAGTATGTATTTGCAATTTTTGACCTTTTAAACAATGCAAAAGTTGTTTGTTTGACGGGATAATTTGTTTTTAGTTATATTATAAAAATTTTTATTTTTTTATGCGTTACTATTGTTATTTAAATATAAATGTGTTACAATAAAAAATATAATGAAATAATAATGCGCAATATAAGGGGATTATGAATTTTACAATAAAACTTGCAATTAGCGAACTTATTAAAAACAAAATAAAAGTTTTAATCGCAATAATTGTGACACTTATTTTATTTATGAGTGCCTTTACTTTGTGCAATATTGCAACGGCTCTTCCAAGTAATTTTTATAATTATTATGAAGAGTACATGCATGACACCATTGGTGTGCATATTTCTAATGCGGATAAAGAGCTTTACGAAAACAGCAGTAAGTATTTTATTTCATTTACTGCAGAAATGGATATCGCTTGCAAAAATTATTCCTTAATATATGGCGATAAAGAGCAAATGCCTTATGACGAAGAGGAGATAATGGGTAGCGTTGTAACAAAATATTACAACAATGTTTTGCTTTCCGAAAATGAGCATAGCCCCGAAATATATAGTCAAT
Organism: uncultured Clostridia bacterium; assembly: GCA_947646415.1. Lineage (GTDB taxonomy): Bacteria > Bacillota > Clostridia > Christensenellales > UBA3700 > MGBC100798. The sequence continues at coordinate 74,505 of CANSGN010000007.1, forward strand.
TTTTTGATGGCGAAAACTGCGGAGAGGTTTGGTCTTTTGACAAAGAGGGCATTTGGCTATCGGATGAAGCTGCATTGAAATTGGGCGTCCAAGTCGGTAATATTTTAAATTATAAATTCGGCTCGGAAATTATAGAACTAGAAGTGCAAGGCATTTTTAACAGCGCAAAATTGAAAGACTATGTCGTATCACAAAGCGGCAGTAATTTGGTAAATGACTATTTGTGTTTTTTGACTGAGCTTTCCGCTAAAAAGATTTTGTTTGAAAGCAATACGTCGTTTAATGCGTATGGAGTTGTGGGAAAGATAGATAAACTGTATGAAGTTTACAATACTTTATACAAAGATTATTCGCTATCCGAGGGCACGGCTTTTGCAATGATAGCACAGGTAAAAAATACTCAAGTTATTTGTATGATAGTGGGCGTAATTATGATTATATGCGGTATTATAATCATGCTTAACTTTATAAATATGATAATTTCCCAAAATATAAAACACATCAGTTTGTTGCGTATTTTGGGGACGGACACTTTCCGTATAATGGCTGCATATTTTATGATTTTTATATTGCTTATTACAATAGTTTGCGTTGTAAGCTGGATGACTTTGCCTTTATATAATTATTTTGTATCGCTATATTGTGCGTATATAGGCTATCCGTTTACAATCGGCATAAATTATTGGGTAGTTTTGGGCGTATTCGGGATATGTTATTTGATAATTATATCTCTAATGCTTGTTAAATGGTTGATTATGGAAAAAACTGCCCCAAGCAGAAATATTTCGGAGGAGGACTAATATGCTAATTGCGTGGAAAAACATAATGGCAAGAAAATGGTCATCGGCAAAAGTTGTGTTGTCAATTTTGGCGATGGTTGTCATTATGTGCATTTTTACGGCATATTCGGTCGCACTAGGGGACGAGACGGAGAGGATAACAAAATCTTATCGCTCAGCACACAATATAATTATCGAAACAACTCTTCCGCTTAGCAATGAAAAATTGCAACAGGTAAAAAACATTGACGGAATAAGCAATGTTGCCGAGGTTGCTATTTGCAGAAACGTAAAAAACTTGCGTGGGATAAGCATTGATATAGACGGCAAAAACTGCGTTTGCGACCATGACTATTATGACGGTAATTTGCAAATAGGCATTGACCCTTACGTTAACAATTTGCATTACGGCGATTTTGCGTTTGTTGGTAGTGGTAAAAAAATTGTCCAACCTCATCACGAGGAAGAGCTTGACTTTAGGTTTAAAGGGTATAAGTGTTTGCTTTTAGGTAAAGACAGCGTTAGCGATAACGAGATTATTGTAAGCGAGTATTTTTTGCAGGAATTTGAATTGGACGGCACTATCCTTAACAAAACACTAAATTTAAGCATAGGCGGAAACAGCTATTCTTTTACCGTTGTTGGAATAATGAATATGCATTTTTACGAACTTACAAATACCATAGACCAACATTTTATTGCGAGCAATAACAGTGCTTTGTTTAAAGATTATTTTTTAAAAAACAACACCTCAAATATAAAGTATCAAACTAAGCTGTATTTAAAAGATGCAAAACTTGACGATAAAATTGTGGATAGCGTATGTGACTTGAAGATTTTTAATTTAAAGGGGATATCTTTAGGCAGTCATTACGGTTTGTCAATGGCAACTACGGTAAAAATAATAAGCAGTATTTTAAACGGAATTATGGCGACGGTAGGTTTGGGAATCATAAGTGCATTGGTGCTTAATATTTTGTACAGTATGCAGTTTATGATGAAGAAAAAGAATAATTTTTACGCGATAATGCAAGTGTATGGTATGGATAAGCAAAAACTATTTACAACCATGTTTTGTGAAATGTTTATTTTGTCCATGTTTGCCGCCGTAATCGCGTATTGCCTAAGCTACGGACTTGTATTTTTGCTTGACTATTTGCTGTCGAGTATGGTTGGTGTGGGCGTATTTTTTGGTTGGGCAAACTTTTTAATAACCTTTGCAATAGCCGTTATATTTACTTTGGGTGTGGTTGCACTAGTATGTTTAATCAACTATTCAATGTTATTTAAGCGTTTAACCATTAAAATGCTCAAAAATAGCATGGAAAATTAAAACCAATAGTTTTGTAAACACATTTTTTTAAAAAAGTGATTTAAAATAATTGATTTTTTTATAATTATTAATTATTATATATGTAATAAATGACAATAAACTAGAGATAAGCATAAGGAGATAACACAAATGAGCTTTATCAACTACGAATTATACAGGATTTTTTATATGGTTGCATCTACGGGCAGCATTACAAAAGCTGCGGGAGAGTTGTATATTTCCCAACCTGCTGTCAGCCAATCCATCAAACAGCTTGAAACACAAATAGGTGGCAGGCTTTTCAAACGTACCAGCAAGGGTATGGAACTGACTTATGAGGGCAAAATGATTTACGACTATATTAAGGAAGCAAATCAACTGATTGATAAAGCGGAGAAAAAGTTCAGTCAACTTAAGGAGTTAACTTACGGAGAGATAAAAATTGGTGCGTCGGATACAATCACAAAGCACTTTTTGCTACCTTATATCAAAAGCTTTATTAACAAATATCCTGACATAAGCGTTAAGGTTACAAACAGAACTACAGGCGAAACTGTTAACTTGTTAAAAAGCGGAAAAGTTGATATCGGCTTTGTAAATGTGCCTTTGGAGGACGATTTGCTTGATTTTTCAAACGTTGTGGATACGGAAGATGTTTTTGTGTGCAACAGTGATTGGATAACAAGATACAACGAGCCGTTATCTGCGGAGGAAATTGCAAACGAGCCGCTTATTATGCTTGAAAAACTTAGCAATACAAGGCGAGTTATCGATGAGCATTTTAACAAGTTCGGCGTGACATTAAACCCTATGTTAGAGCTTGGCAGCCTTGACTTAATGCTAGATATGGCAAGGGTTGGTCTAGGCATAACTTGTGCACCTAAGTCTATAGTGGAGCAAGATGTATCGCAAGGTATTCTTCATAAAGTTCCAATCAATTTTGAAATGCCAAAAAGGGCGTTTGCTTTGGTAACTATGAAAGGTGTTCCGCTAAATTATTCTGCATTGCAGTTTGTTAACAGTTTGAAAAATTAAGAGGGCTATATGGAAAGTACAACAAAAAGGATAACCGATTATTTCGGAGAGAATGTATTTAATGACGAAGTTATGCAAGAGTATATGTCACTTGATACGTATAAGGAATTGAGGGAAGTTATCGATTCGGGCAAAAGCTTGGGGTTGGATTTGGCAAACAGAGTGGCGGAAGCTATGAAAGAGTGGGCAATGAACAATGGTGCAACTCACTACACCCATTGGTTTCAACCTTTGACGGGTGCTACTGCGGAAAAACACGACAGCTTTATAAGCATTGATAAACACGGCAAAACAATTTTAGAGTTTACGGGCAAAAACTTATCTAAAGGCGAGGCAGATGCCTCAAGTTTCCCAAGCGGCGGAATAAGAGCGGTGTTCGAGGCAAGAGGATATACAGTTTGGGATTGTTCTTCCCCTGCATTTATCAAAAAAATAGCAAATGACAGAGCTATACTTTATATTCCGACTGCGTTTTGCAGTTATAACGGCGAGGCACTTGACAAAAAAACTCCGTTACTTAGAAGTATGGAGGCACTTAACCGCGAGGGTGTAAGGCTAATGCACTTGCTTGGCTACAATGACGTAAATAAGGTTACGGCAAATGTCGGTGGCGAGCAAGAATACTTTTTAATTGACAAAAAGCACTATGATTTACGACCTGACTTGAAATTTACAGGCAGGACATTGTTTGGTAGCAATGCACCTAAAGGTCAGGAACAAAACGACCAATACTATGCAAGCATAAAAACAAGAGTAGCCAATTTTATGGCGGAGCTGAATGATGAACTTTGGAAGTTAGGTATAACGGCAAAAACTCAACATAACGAGGCCGCACCATGTCAGCACGAGCTTGCACCTATATTTTGCACCTCAAACATAGCAACCGACCAAAACCAAATTATTATGGATACAATGAAAAAAGTTGCGGAAAAATTCGGTTTGGTATGCCTATTGCACGAAAAACCTTTTGCAAACGTAAACGGCAGCGGCAAACACAATAATTGGTCGGTTTTGACGGATACGGGACTTAACCTTTTAAAACCTGGTAAAAATCCAAGCAGCAATACATTGTTTTTGCTAGCTATTACGGCAGTTATTGCGGGTGTGGATGAGTATGCGGATTTGATAAGAACAAGCGCATCTAACCCCGGCAACGAGCATAGATTGGGCGGACACGAAGCACCACCAAGCATAATTTCCGTTTATATAGGTGACGATTTGCAAAATGTTATTGATAATTTTGTTGCGGGTAACAGCAGCGATGTTGCGCAAAAACAATTTATAGATACAGGTGTAAATTATCTTGCGGAGTTGAGCAAAGATACAAGTGACCGCAATAGGACAAGCCCTTTTGCTTTTACAGGCAATAAGTTTGAGTTTAGGATGGTTGGCTCGTCGGCGACACTTTCCAACCCAAACACAACAATAAATACCATTGTTGCGGAAATGTTTGCAAGGATAGCTAACGAACTTGAAAGCGTGAGCGAAAGCGAAAGACAAAACAAAGTTATCGAGATTATAAAACGCCTTTACGAAGAGCATAAAAGGGTAATATTTAACGGCAACAACTACTCCAAAGAGTGGCTAAGAGAGGCTAAAAAACGCGGTTTAAACAATATAACAAACTGCATTGATGCTTACGAAAGTTTGACTACACCAAAAAGTGTTGAGCTGTTTGGCAAACACAAGGTTATGAGCGAAGTAGAGTTGCAATCAAGAAGAGAAATTTACCTTGACATATACAATAAGGTTATAAATATCGAGGCTCGAACAATGCTAATGATGGTTAAGCACGATATGATACCTGCGATTATCGAGTATAAAAACAAGCTTGCTCAAACCATAAACGCATTGAACGCTGTTTCGGGCGACAAAAAACTAAGCAGTACAGAGGGCAAATTGCTTTCGACATTCGTACCGTTACTAGACAATATTTACAGCTGTATGATGGAGCTTGAAAGGATACATTCGCAAGCAATGCGAGCCAATACAAGCAAGAAAAAGGCAATTTTGTTGCGTGACCAAGTTGTCCCTCTAATGGAAAAAGTAAGGGTAAACGTGGACATTGCGGAAAAACTATTGCCTAAAGATTTAGCACCATATCCAAATTATGCGGATATATTGTTTTACGAATAATTACATTTAATATCAGTGGAAAAAAACAAAGCTTTGCTGTTACAGCGGTTTTGTACATAACATATCAGTTACTTATAAAGGAGAAATAATATGAAAAAAATGACTTCTTATGAGCTTCGCGACGCTTATTTAGAGTTTTTTAAAAGCAAAAATCACAGTATAATAGACAGCAGTTCGTTAATACCTGAAAATGACCCAACCGTTTTGTTTACAACTGCGGGCATGCACCCGTTAGTGCCGTATTTGTTGGGACAAAAGCACCCACAAGGCACAAGACTTTGCGACGTTCAAAAATGCGTAAGAACGGGTGATATTGACGAAGTGGGCGACAGCACACACTGCACTTTTTTTGAAATGCTAGGAAATTGGTCTTTGGGCGATTATTTTAAAAAGGAGAGTATCAGTTGGAGTTACGAGTTTTTGACAAAAGTGCTTGAAATTCCTGCCTCTAAAATTGCCGTTACCGTTTTTGAGGGCGACGAGGATGCCCCTAGGGACGAGGTTTCCGCAAATATTTGGGCGGAGTTGGGCATAAGCAGAGATGCTATTTACTATTTGCCTAAAAAACATAATTGGTGGGGACCTGCAGGTCAAACAGGACCTTGCGGCGGCGATACCGAAATATTTATAGATACAGGTAAACCAAAATGCTCGGATAATTGTTCGCCTGCCTGCGATTGCGGCAAGTATGTAGAAATTTGGAATAACGTATTTATGGAATACAACAAAACTGCCGAGGGCAAATTTGAGCCGTTAAAGCAAAAGAACGTTGATACGGGAATGGGCTTGGAAAGAACAATTTGCATGTTAAACGGCGTTGTAAGCGTGTACGAAACAGACTTTTTTAGCGATATTATAAAATTGATTGAAAGATTATCGGGCAAAAATTATTTGCAAGACGAGGAAACAACAAAGGCTATGCGTATTATTGCAGACCATATCCGTACCGCAACTTTTATTTTGGGCGACGACAAAGGTATTACACCATCAAATGTAGACCAAGGTTATGTGCTAAGACGTCTTATCCGCCGTGCAGTAAGGTTTGCAAGGGTAATCAATATGCCACAAGACGGCATTTTGCAAGTATCTAAGGCTTTTGTGGAAAAATACAAGGATATTTACAACGAACTTGGCAGAAATGCGGACAAAATAATAAGCGAGCTTGAAAAGGAAATTGAAAGATTTAGCAAAACAATCGAAAACGGCTTAAAAGAAATCGAAAAAGTAATGAAATATATGCAAAACAATATGTTAAACGGCAAAACAGCGTTTAGACTTTACGATACTTTTGGTTTCCCTCTTGAAATGACAATAGAAATTTGCAAGGAAAAAGGCTTTGACGTTGACATTGACGGCTATCACAAAGCTTTTAGCGAACACCAACTTAAGTCACAAAAAGGTGCTGAACAAAAGTTTAAAGGCGGTTTGGCGGATAATGGCGAGGCAACAACCAACTTGCACACTGCAACACATATCATGAATGCTTGCCTTAAAAAAGTACTTAACGACAACAATATTCAACAAAAGGGTAGCAATATAACAGCTGAAAGATTGAGGTTTGACTTTAACTTTGACAGACCTTTGACCGAGCAGGAAAAACAAGCAGTGGAAGATATGGTAAACAGCGTTATTGACAAAAAAATAGACATTGTTTGCACCGAGATGACTGTTGAGGAGGCAAAACAACAAGGTGCTATCGGTGTGTTTGACTCCAAGTATTCCGAAAAAGTAAAGGTATACACTATTGGCGATGTTTCCAAGGAAATTTGCGGTGGACCTCACGCTAAAAACACAGGCGACCTTGGCAAATTTAAGATTGTAAAAGAGCAATCTTCCAGCGCAGGCGTAAGAAGAATCAAAGCTACTTTAACAAAATAAGTACATTAAAAAAGCAGATAAATTGTACAGATTTATCTGCTTTTTTAATGTGTATAATCAATGGTTATAAAATAGGAAATTTTAATAATTTTAAGTTATTTTTGATAAAAGGCGGATATCGTTTGACATTTTTTTGTGATAGTGCTATCCTTAATGTATAACAAAAAAATCGAGGTGATAGAAATGGCTACAGCTAAACAATTAGAGTCTAAGCAATCTGAACTAGATATAATTAAATGGAATGACAGCGAGAGTGGTACAGATATGTGCGGTACTTATGGTTATTGTGATAAATGCGATAAGGAAAAAGATTTTCCATGTGCAAGAGCATACTATGCAAAAAATGCAGCTGCAAAAACAACTACAGCTAAAACTGCAAGTAAAACTACAGCAAAAAAAGCTCCTGCTAAAAAGTAATTTTTAAAACTTAACAGCAATAACAATCAAAAAACGGCAAGTGATTGCCGTTTTTTTTGTTTTGTATATTTTTATTATTAAAAATCACATTCAAAAACATAATATTTGTAAATTTTTTGCAAATTACGTCATTTACAAGTTGACTTTTGGGAAAACTAATAGTAAAATAGTAACAAGAGGTATAATATGTTAATTAATTTTAGGTTTAAAAATACTCGTTCTTTTTATGAAGAAAACAATTTATCGTTAGAGGCAACTAAAGATGACGACTTAAAAGGTATAAATACTTTTACTGCCGAGGAATGCGGTTTATTGCAAAATGAAAACGAATTGTTAAAATCGGCAATAATATTTGGCGGTAATGCTTCGGGAAAAACAAATTTTTTAAAAGCTCTTGCATATATGAAAAACGCTGTTGGATACTCAATGTCTGAAAAACCAATAATCGGCAGTCACACTCCTTTTTATTTTTACAACGATGCTTTTAAGGAAGAAAGTTTGTTTGAAGTTGAATTTGTGCAAAACAAAACATACTACAAATATGGTTTTACAATTCAAAATGGCATAATAACTAATGAATGGCTAGACAAAAGGCAGAAAAAAATTGTTAATATATTTACAAGAACAAATAATAAATTAAAATTATCTGGTCAAACGGAAAGTTTGAAAAAAATTGTTAAATTAAACGAAGACACTTTGTTTTTATCCATTGCAAAGAATTTTCAATTTGATTTTGAAAACGCTATAGAGGATGTTTTATCATGGTTTAAAAACTTATTGATAGTGTTTGATAATATGGCAAACAGTTTAGACTCTTACTCTAGGGAAGATGGCAAATACAAACAACAAGCTTTAAAAATTTTAAAACTTGCAGATATCGGTATAAGTGACATAAATGTAAAAAAGGATAAAATTGCAAACATTAAGCAAGATTTAGCGCCCAATATTTTAAAAGCGGGACAAATAATATTAGAAAATGAAGATATATATAACATTGATTTAATAACTACATTTAACGTTTACAATAAAGATAAAGAGTGTGTAGGGAAAAAGGATATAATGTTGTTTAAAGACAGAGGTTTTAACTCCGAGGGTACAGAGCGACTTTTATGCTATTTAGGGGCAATTCTTATAGCGTTGGATAAAGGTGCAACTATATTAATAGACGAAATTGACTCTAAACTACACTTTTTAGTTGCGGATTATATTTTAAAGCTATTTAACTCCATAGACAAAAACCCTAACAATGCACAACTAATATGCACGGCGCACAATTTAATGCTTATGGATGAAGATTTAAGGCGTGACCAAATTTATTTTACAAGTAAGGATAAATACGGTAGTAGCCAATTAGTCTCATTATCCGACTTTACAAATGTTAGGAAAAACGATTTGTTTAGTAAAAAATATTTAGCGGGCTTTTATTCTAAGCTACCGGATATGAGGTAATTTAATATGGCACGTAAGAAAAGTACAACAAGTCCTAATATACAATTTTTGATAGTCACAAATGGCAAACAAAGTGAATACAATTATTTTAATTTGATAAAAAGTTATAAAAGTATTTACGATATATCGATTAAATTTGAAAATGGCGGGCCTTTGGAACTTGTGGATTTTGCAATAAAACAAAGCAAAAATCAACAATACAATCAGATATGGATAGTATTTGACGTAGACCAAACGCATAACGAAAAAAAATTTATACCTGCAATAGAAAAAGCTGAAAAGAACAATATAAAATATGCTTTTTCCAATATAGCTTTTGAAGTTTGGTTGTTGTCCCATTATTCAAAATTTTCAAAATACTCTACTACTAAAGAATTGCTAAATGAAATGGACAAATTATTAAAAAAGCAAAAATGCAAAAGTGAATATAGTAAAAATGACGAGGAAATTTTAAAAAAATATTTTATCAAAAAATATCAAAAGGCGATTGAAAATTCTAAAGCTGTATTTCAATCAAAACAAAAAGAGCATAACACAACTAATGGCGAACATACACCGCCGAAGTATTGGGATTGGAACTCTTGTACAAATGTGTATAAATTGGTTGAAGCAATGAAGCTTGAAAAGAAATTCGATTGAATAAAAAAACGGCAAGTGATTGCCGTTTTTTGTTTGTTGTTTGAATAAGCTTTAATTTTTAATCTTTAATATCTTGACATAGTATATAGTCGGTGTCCAAGTCTAAAATTTGACATAGATTTGCTAAAGTATCTAATGCAGGCATTATATCGCCTTTTAACATATGAGATATGGCAGAAACTGAAATATTTAATTTGTTAGCTATTTCGGTTTGTGATAAACCGCTTTCTTTGATTGATTTAATCAATCTTAAACGTATTTGAGATAGCCTTATCATATTTACTCCTAAAGTTATAACATTAATAGTTTATGATTAATAATCACGAAATGCTTGACTTTTGACTATTAGTCAAGTATAATGAGCTTATAGAAAGTTATTGAAATTTTAATTTTACATAAAATTGTTAAATGTAGTATCTAAACAAAGTACGTAATTTGCATCAATATCAAGTAAATTGCATAAATTAGCAAGAGTATCTAATGCAGGCAAAATATCGCCCCTAACAAAGTGCGAAATAGATGACCGAGATATGTTTAATTTGTTTGCAATTTCTGTGTAGGTCATTCCACTTTCTTTTATCGATTTTATAATTCTATTTTGTATTTCTGCTATTGTTATCATAAATATACCTTTCTAAAAGTGTGTTTATTTACTAATATTTTATGACTATTAATCACAAAATAATTAATACGTGACTATCAAGCACACTTTAGTTTTTTATAAATATAATATAAGTATCAAAAATTTAAAATTTCTTTATAAAACTCAAGATATTTCACTATAGTTTATTTGTAAGCTATTGCTTTGTGTTAAAAGGAATAAGAATGAATAAAATAAAAAAAATATTACGTAATAATTGTGCATTGCTGAAAATGTGTATAAATTGCCAATATTTTAATCGCATTTATTTTAAGACCGGTAGGAGATATGAAAAAACATTTTATGGTGTGTGTTTTCGGTTTGATAAAAAAATGTATTTAGAAAATAGTTGCGATTGTTTTGAGAATAAAAATAAGTAATTTTACAATCGGTGTCTCACGGCGTTGTTTAATATTTTAGTGGGAAGATTTCAAAAGGATAAATAAGATGGAAAAAATTTTTATGGAAGAATTTAAAAATACAAATTGTTCAAAATGCGAACATTTTGCAGCTTATTATACAAAAGAGGTAGATAGGTATGTTTTGAGCAAATTTGGTTGGTGTTATAAAAAACACGAACACATATTTAAAAATAATGTTTGTACTAATTTTGCTAAAAGAGCAGTTAATAATGACAAACTGAATACCGAGCAATGTTTGGATAAAATACTTGACGAACTTACCGAAATACGAAATATACTTGTTGCTGAAAAATAGAAAACGACATAAAAAATACTTGCTTTAAATAGCAAGTATTTTTTGTTTGATTTAATATAATTAAAGTAAAAAAAATTATTTAGTTTTTTTATCTTCAATGTTTTGGCAAAGGATATAGTCAGTTTTTAAATTTAAAATTTGACATAGATTTGCCAAAGTATCTAATGCAGGTAAAATATCTCCTCTAACATAGTGCGAAATAGATGACCGAGAAATGTTTAGCTTATTTGCTATATCAGTGTAGGTCATACCACTTACTTTAATTTCTTGTATTAATCTTTCACGGATTTGCTCTAACGTAATCATATATATTCACTCCAAACATATTATTGATTACATTATAAATGTATTAAAAGATTTTGAATTAAAATATCGGTAACACACAACTTTTTTTATTGTTTTTAGTCAATTTTTTTGTTTAGTCTCGATTTTTGAGTGGTTTTTGCAAATTTATGCTTAGTCTATGCTGCCGCTTAAAATTGCGCCTGTATCGATATTAAATGTCAAATTGTATTCCGTTTCGTTTTCAATATATTTGATTTGTATAATATCTTGGGCGGTATATTCTGCGGAAATAACTTTCTTTTTTGCACCGTCCAAAGTGTCCTTAAACACTGCTGTTTGAGCCTCGTTATAATCGCCTATATTATCGCTCATAAACAAAAGGTTACCAAAAATTTTGTTTAGTTTTGCAAGCAATTTGCGTTGTTCAAAAGTAGTTTTTATGTTAGTATCTCTTAGCAAAAATACGTCAGGGTCATTGCAAAAAGCTCTGCCATCCAAATGACGACGGAAAATAGAGTTTGTAACTGCGTTAGGGGTAGAAACAATCTCATTATTATAAGTAGTAAAGTAGTTGTTTTTAACCCAGCTTAAAGCTTGGTCGGCACCGATACGGCAAAAGTCGAACTTACCAAAAGCAGGGAATAGCGGTACACCGCAACCAAGCATAAGCTTAAGTCCGCAGCACTCACGCAAAAAGTCAACTGCCTCGCACATAATTTGACCTCTTGTCCTGTTGCCGTAAGGGATAATGGCAACGGAAAATAAAAAGTCAAGTTTAACCATATCGTACTTCCACTCGTTTAGCACAGTGTTAAATACTTTTTTGATATACTCGCGTACCTCCGGGTTATAAAAGTCCAAAGTATAGTAACCGCCCCAATTCATACCTGCCAAATAGTGATAATTTTTATCGTCATTTATTAGCCAATCTTTATGCTCGTGAGCGATTTTGGACGAACGTTGTGCATTGAAAGGTGCAAGCCAAATGCCAGCAAGCATATCTTTGCTATGTATGGACTCGGCAACTTTAGCCATGCCTTGAGGGAATTTAACGCTATCCACGGATAGCCAATCGCCCACAGCTGTTTGATAGCCATCATCCACTTGGAAAATGTCCATTTTAACAGGGCTTTTAGCCAAACTTTCCAAATCACGGTCGATAATATCTTGGTTGATTTTGCTGTAGTAGTTGTACCAACTTGTGTATCCTACCTTTTGTTTAATACGTGGGGTAGGGATATCAAGCGTTCTAAAATATTTGTCAAAAGCAGTATCGTACTCGTCCTTGCAATAAAAGATATTCATAATCTCGTAAGTTTTACCTGCTTTTAGGGTCAAGCCTTCCAAATCTTTTTCGATAATGATTTTGTTGTTTACCATATCCGCATAGATTATGGTAAAGCCTGTTTTTTCGCACAAAGAGCCAAACAAGTCAAGTGTATTGCCGTTTCTAACATATCCGTAAGAAAAACTATGAAAAAAACCTACTTTGTTGTTGTAAAGTGCAAATTTATAGTCGCCGCTGCGGCTGCCTTTGGTAAAGTACTCCACATTTTTAGCAAAGTAGTTCAAGCCTTTTTGCATATCCGACTTGCCATATTCACGGCTGTACGACCAAGACTGATATCCGTTTGCAAAAAACTTTGCATTTTCCGCAAAATCATAGTCAAACTCCAAAGTGAACTTTAGGTGTTCCATTTTAACAGTGTTACGTAAACAAAAGGCCACGCTATTATCCTTATCGGTAATATCGATAACGTAATGACCTGTTTTTGGGTTGCTGCTTGCGTACAATTTGTCTTCGTTCAAATAGCTGATTTTAAATTTATAACTGTTTAGCATACCATGCTCCTTAAAATGTATTTAGTTTAAAAATTTCTATTTAATATCGATTTTTGCAGGGAAATTAAAAAAATTTCCGATTAAAACGATAGTGTCAAAATCAAAATGCAAATTTGCTCAAAATTTATTAAATTTGCTTTATCAATTAATTATATACTACTTGCTACAAAATGTCAATATGTGGAATATTTTTTGTGATAAAAGTAATTTATATACGTCTTGTTAGCATAAACTATAAGCGAGGTTGTTATGATTAAAAAAGTGATAATAAATAAAAACAATACCCTTGCTTTGGATTATTTGGTAGATAATTTTGCAGGTTGCGGCATTAAATTTAAACTTAAGCCTTCCGAACTGTTTAACAGCTTGACGGTGGAGGTAGATAGCGAACTTTTTGAAAGCTTTTTGACTATTTTGGCAAAAGCTATAATTTTGTCGCACAAATATCCTGCCATTATTGCTGCGTGTGACAAAATCGAATATACTTATGCAAATGTTGCCTGTATTTCCGCACTTTTGTATTTTGACCTGCAAGGAGAGGTGGATGACGTTATCTCGGTTATAAAAGGGGAGGACAGTATTTCCGTAGAGGGTACTTTTGACTTTAAACTTAGCAATATGCGCGAGGATTGGGAAGAGCTTGAAAGCATTGCTCAAATACTTACTTTGGGGGAGTCGGACGAGGATATTTACAATGTAACAAACTTTATGCTTAGCAACAGGAACACTAATAAAAGTTTGTTTTTGGCGCAGTACCCTGATATACTGCTTGCAAACGTGACGGACGGACTTATGGTGGAGCATATTAAACTGCACGAGAATGAAGATTTTAACCTTATCAATACCATTATTGCAGAGGGTGCATCCGAGCTGATAATTGAAAAAAACCAATTAAAACAATCGCTTTTGGATTGTCTGTCAAACTTGGTAAAAATAAAAATTTTGTGATTGAAATAGGGCATATAATAACAAAAAACACTGCTTTGACTTTTTACAGTCAAAGCAATTTTTTTTACAATTTCGCTTTAAAATGTATACTAGCGATAAATTTGCTAAAATTATGGCTATAAAATTGATATTTTAAGACGCATTTATATAATATATATTAAAAATAAAACTTTAAAAATTTTTATAGTAAAAGCCTTGGCGTAAACGTTAGGGCTTTTGTTTTTATAGCAAAAATTGCCTATTTGCTCGATTTTTTTAAATTGCGCGGTTAAAAATGATAGTTATAAAATGTGTTGGGATTTGCTTAAATTGTGGATAACTTTGTACAAAATTTTTGATAAAAACCGTCAAAAACTGCAAGACAAATTTTGTCTAAAATACAATTTAAAACTAAAATCTAGGATATACGAGTGTAAAGATTAAGATAAATAAAAATCGCCAATGAAAAATGTTTTCGCACTAATGTAAAAAGTATGTAAAGCGGGGGGGGGGGTAGATTTTATGTTATTATATAGGCGATAGCGGGCAGAATGCCGCGCGGCGAGAATTTGCGAAAACTTGGTACAAGTAGTAAATTTTGCCTTCTTTGCAATGTGGATAACTTGTACGGACTTTTTGCAAAAATAGCAAATGCGAGCCGCGGCGAAATTTTGAGCGCCGTCAAATATATTTTTCGAGGTGGAGAATGAAAAAGAAATTTAGTATCGTACTTGCATCCATAATGGTTGTTTGTACACTTGCTATTGCTCTTGTTGCTTGCGCTCCAAAGAACCCGGACCCGTTCACTGCTCCTGTAGCTGTGGATACTTATGAGGAAATCTGGAAAGCTTGGGCAAAAAACAACACTGCCGGCAATGGCGACACTTTAGGGCTTGACCTAAAACTTGATATTAAAAATGCAAAAAATTCGCAAAAAACCAATTTGTCATTTATTTTGCAAGCAGGCTTGAAAAACAAGAGTGATGAAGAAGTTTTGCGTTTGGCAATAATTGATAAAAACAAAGAGGGAGACAATAAAAATCTTGTTGACTTAATTATTAACAGCAATGCTCTTTATGTTAACATTGGTGCGTTGAATGATACATACTATAAGTCGACAGAGTTATCTTTGCCTGCTATCGGTTTGATTAATGGCGGTAATGCTGCAAGTACAATCGACCAAGCTCAGGAAGTTGTAATGCTTGTTCTTGGGATGTTGGTTGACGAGACTAAAGGTGTAACAATCGACCCTATTAAAAACGGCAAAACTTATGACGTTGACTATAGCTTTACAATGACTTTCGAGTCTTTGATTGATACTGTAGCTAGTTTGATTGGTGGTGTTGATGCTAACCTTAAGCCTGTGCTAGAGCCTGTCGTTGATGGTTTACTTGGTATGCTTGATGGTTTGTATATCGATGTAGTTGCAAAAACTACAGGCAATACACAAATCAAAGTTAAAAAACCTGCTAAAGGCGAGCCTAAGTACGAATATACCGACGGTACTTTGACAGGCTGGGAAGTTAAGGCTACTAAAGGCTACAACACTTATGATGTTGCTGTTAGCGGTTTGACTTTGAAAGACACTATACCAACAGTTGCTATCCCTGCGAACGACAAGGTATTTGACGTTTACTTCTTGAAACACGAAATAAAGGGTACTATCGATATGAAAAATAACGATGGTACAGTTGTTTCCAACTATGCTTATACTATCAACCTTGATTTATCCGCTGAAAACTTTATTCAATCGGTTATCGATTGCGTAAATGCAAACAGCGTTATGCCTTTGCTAAACAATATGTTTAAGACAAACAAAGGTAAAATGTATATCAATATCGACCACGTATGCGGCGATAACTGTGGTATTACACACTTTAACAGCAAAAAGTCAAACGGCTCTATTTTGTCAGTAGCTTTCTCTCCAGAAGACTTTGGAAATAGCAGAATTTATGTTTCCATGGATTTGCAAACTATACTACCTGACAGCTTGTTATACGCACTGTTAGGAGATATGGCAAGTATGGCTACATCTTTCATTAAAGATTATCAATATCAATTCAGTTTTGATTTCTTGCAATATATCGATTTAGTAAATGCAAGAGCAGCAAATGCTCCAGCAGGCGATTCCGGCAGTGGGTCTGAGGGAGGAACTCCTGCAGGTACTCAAGAAGATTTTTATCTACTTGCACTAAAAGGAATTAATATCCTTGTAGATGGTTTGATTTCCGTACAGGAAAATCAAGAGTTCCTAATTACTCCTGCCTCACTAATTGATTTGATTGGTAGCATTAATGCTATAGATATAGATACTTTCTATACATTGGAAAAAGTAATTAACTGTTTGTTCCCTGCAGATAAATTGTGCATTAAAGCTCAGTATGCTTACAACAGGCCTATCGAGTTTAACGTTATGGAAAAATACTCTATGTATAACGAGAGCACAAAGAAAGACTTTGGTGTAGAGGCTAATGCAAACCATAAAGTTATTACAGGCGAAGTAGAATGGGAAAAAGATGCAGCAGGAAATGCTAAAATTTATCAAGGTAATACCGATAAATTGAACACTACTTTATATAGCGAGGATGGTACATATAATACTATTTCCTATGGTCAAGTTTCTTTATTGGTTGATAGGGATACAAAAAATAAGGGCGGTACTGTTAATATTATGTTTAACGATATCGAGGGTAACGAAATTACTTCAAGAATGAACATTATCGAAATCGTTGGATTGAAAGATAATGTTTACAGCCCACAAAACGTTAAACTAGTATTATGCGCAGGAAGCAATAATAGTGCGGGTATCGGCTCAAGCTTTAATAACTTGCTATTTAGTTTAAAGGGTTTAAGCGGTTTAGTAGCGGCTTTGGGTATTTTGAAAGATGTTACAGTACCTGAAGTTGTAATAGATACTGTAATTACAATAAGTGAAGTTGAAAGTGTTACTTGGGACCAAACAAAGGTAGAGGGTATTACATCAGAACAAGTTTTTGACGAAAATAAAGTTTATGCAAACGGCGATGCTTTGAGTGCTACACATCATTTGACTATTAAATTTAAAAATGGCGAAATTGCAGAGACAGAAGTAAAAGCCGACAATGCTACTAGTTTTGTAAATTCAAGCAATATAGTTACGGCATGGGATACATTCACTTTGAATTTCAATGATTTGGGATACTCTAAAGATATTACCGTAAATATGAATGGCAAATTCGGATACGATGAGCAAACTATCCCTATTGTTAAAACAGGAGATAACGTTACATACAAAATTTCTACTTCTGTAACAAATAACGTAACAGGTGCAACTATGTCACTTGACGAGTACGAAACAAATGCAGCTGTTAAGGCATTTGCAGAAGAAAATAATTTGGAATGGACAGCCGATTCAAGAACAGTTTTGGGCTCTCCTAAATGGGATGGTTGCACAATTACATTCACACAAACAGGTACTTACGTATTGACGCTAAAAGGTAAAAACCTTGCTCAAATAAAATATACATTTGTTGTATTGGAAAATGAGTATAGTGTTACTGACAAAATCTATGCCGGTGTAACAAAAGAGTATACTCAATTTGGCGAATATGCTTTGAGCAAAGCTGCTATAGAAGAAATTGTAAATAGCGTACAAGTTAATCCTAATATTACTGCTAAATTAGGCGGTAGTGAAGATGCTCCAAGCTTATTAATCAGATTTGCTAAAAAAGGCACATATTCTATTGCTGTGAATACTGCAAACGGTTATGTAAAAGTTAATTTCACTATCAGTGATGCTACTAAATCTTTAAGTAGCCAAAAATTAGCTACAGATATTACAATAAACCTAAAGAGTACATTTACAGATATCAACTTTAATAAAGAAGAGATTTTGTCAGCTATTGAAAAATTCAATGCTGAATATGCTGGTATGGCAACTTTGAAATTCAATGATGATGAAGAAAATCCTGCTTTAATTATCAATGCGTTAAATACTAACGGTTATATCGGATATACAATCAATTTGGTTGGAACAAACGGAGAAATCGTTGTAGTAACCATTAAATTTAGCAAAAAAACTGTTAATAAAACCGGAAATACAGGCGATGTGATTACAGTAACTCGTGAAGATATTGGCTTGGATTACACATTGGAAGCAGTTAAACCTTTAGTTGAAGCATGGAATAAAAATGCAACAAATGCTGGCAAAATAACTATTGTTGTAAGCGAAGATGCACAAAATCCTACTTTTACTATTACAATAGTTGATGACAGCAAATTAGGATACTCAGGCGCAAAGTTCACTTTAACCGATATATTTGAAATTGTTATCAAAAAAGCCTAATAGGAGAGAGTAATGGACGAGAATAAACAAATAACACCTAGTGAAGAAATAAAAGAAACTGAAACTTTGGAGGTTGTGGCAAGTGCCACAACCGAAAAAGCAACAGCTGATGTAGCAGAAAATTCTGCAAAAAAAACTATGGATATTGGGGTAACCGAAAGCAATGTGGCAGAAACCGAAAAGAAAAGGATATTCGGTTTAAAACCAAAAAAGGCAAAAGGGGATAAACAGCCTATGCCTAAAAAGAAAAAGATAATTATAATTACTGCCGCAAGTGTTATTGGTGTAATTGTATTGAGCTTGTTTATATGGCTTATGGTTATGTTTTTCGGACCAAGTGCTACGCAAGATTTAAGTAGTATTCCGTTGCAAGTTGAAATGGGCAACAAATATTATATCGGCAGTGAAAATAACGCTCAAGACTATAGCAAAATTTTCCCTGACGGTAGCGATTTTAGTCTTAGCGGAAGTAAATTGACTTTCAAACAAGACGGCAAAACAGTTACAAAAGATGTAACTATTGTTGATGGTGCAGTAAATGTTTATACTTTTGAGGAACTTGCTGCAAATGTAAATGCGGGCAAAAAAGTAGTTATCCAAAATGCTAACCTAAAAGCACCTAAACTTGAAGGTAAGGCAGAAAGCGATGTGCTTAAAATGGAAGTTACAAACGATATTTACGGCAATGGTGCAACCGTTAATGTAAACGAGATTGTAGCAACACGCGTAAAAAGCGTTACAGGTGGCAAAATAGCTGCTAAGTCAGATGGCTCTAGTTACAGTGATAAATATGCAGGCGGTTATAGTGCTTTTACTATTATGCCTACTAAAAATCAAATAACTTTCCAGGATGTTCACATCATTGGTAATGATATGAGCAACAAGGAAAACGGCGATTTGTTTGGTTTGACTGATGAGCAAATGACTGCAAGGGGAGTTAAACTTTTCAGTGGTTACGGAGATTTAATGTATATCGGCGGAAACAGTGACGGCAAAGCAAATGTAAAAGTTTATCACTGCGTAGTGGAAAATGGTCACAAAGTAGTTCACGTAAGAAATGCTAATTTGGATATCGAGGGTACAATTATACGTAACGCATCCGATACAGCATTGTCAGTTGCAACTTTCGAGAGTGAAAAAAGCACAATCAACTCTAAAAACAACGTTATTTTAAACTCACTTACAGGTGCAATCTTATTCTACAGCTTTGAGCCTATTGCCAAAGCAAAGGAAAAGGAAACTTGGAACGAGCTTAATGTAGAGGGCTTCCTTGATATTTATAATTGGAAAGCACAAGACGGTTTGGCATTTTTGCCTGAAACCGAGGGCGCTTACGAGGGTATTGCAAATAAATTGGTTGGCGGTACTATCCAAGCCAAAAAGTATGACGAGTTAAAAGCTGTACAAGGCGGTAAAAAGTATATTCACTTTGCAATTTTAAAGATAAGAACTAATAATGGAGGAGTGGCTTACAACGGCTCTACAGTAAACTTTAAAAACGATATTAAGTATAAAACTTCCAAAGACAAAGGCTTTGAAAAAGGTTTCCCAATACCTAGTCTAGCATCGGGCATTATGTATGATATTGACGTTTGGGGATACTATGATGAGGCAAAAGGCGATGTAAAACCAACTGACGGTTTGAACGAAAAAATGCTTGACAATTTGTATAAAGAGTTGGTTGAGGGTAGGAAGTAAAATATCGGGTATTTGGTATGCCTTAAATTGTTAAAATGCTAAGTAATATTTGCCTACCATAATAAAAATTGTTGCTTAGCTAAAGGTTATTTGCAAGTAAGTTAATAGTGGATTGTAAAAAGTTTTTTTGCAAATAGCTCATATTTAACCTTGCGGGCTGTGTAGTCCGCATAGGTTAATAAATATTACAGGACATTTGTTGCAGCATTGTTACGCAGCCCCTCTGTAAGTAATAATGCTTTAATGAATTTCTTTTATACTTTCAAAGAGCACACCATAGTTTTTCTATGGTGTACTTTTTGTACGCATTTAAGCATGGTTTTATATTGAATAAGTTAGAGGATTATAATAGTCGCTATTTGTTATTTTAGCCTTGTATGCGGCTTGTAGGGAAGTATTTGAGGTATTAGGTAAAATATTTCATATAATATAATCATTAATTTGATATATATAATTATATTATTACTATATAATGATACTATTAAAATAAAATTAAACTATTGCACTAAATATCGATATTAAATATTTAAACATTTTATAGTAATTATATATTATTTATATTTAATAAAAAGACCGACTTTAAAAGTCGGTCTAATTCGTTTGTTAGTCGTTGTTTGCATCGCTCTCTTGATTACGTTTTTTAGCTGTAAGCAGTGCGATGATATGTTGTTTTTCCTCTTCCGTATCGGTGTTATTATCCATATTTTGAAGATAGTCTTTCAAAGCTTTTTTGATTTCCTTTTCTTCCGTTCTTTTTGATTGAACTTCTAAACGACCTTTCTTTCTCATATCTTCCAAGTCTTTTTGACTTTGAGCTTTTATCTCCTCAATATTAGACTTGATATTTTGGATATTCTTTTTTTGTTGAGCCTTGTATTCCTTAAGTTTGGTAGGGTCGTCAATATTTCTTAAAATTTTGTTTAACTCGTCCATTTCCATTTCTAAAGCCTTTATGTGGTCTTCTTGGTCACGGATAAGTTTTTCACGCTCTAGCTTAAGGCGTTTTTTCTCTTCCTTTATCTTTTTTCTTTCCATAGTTACTTTTGTTTCGCTGGAAAGATTTCGGATATTTTTTAATGATAGGAACAAACCTTTTAGCATTTTGCCCAAGCCTTTCATTCTGTGTTTGTTACCCCACAATATAATACCCTCGGTAACTATATTGTCAAGCAAGCCGGATGTAACACCCGAAAGACCACGCATTGGCATTTCTTCCATACCTTGTTGCAACATAAGCATTGTGGTCATATCTGCATCCGGTACTTGGCTTTTGATAACGGCAGGGGCGAACTTGCAGAATAGTTTGCCGATTATGCAGCATTTCATTTCGCCGATAGTGGTATTTTTGTCAAACTCGCCACGTTTTGCAGGTACGTTAGGAGGCATTTTGTCGCCATATACAGCCTCAAATTGCTCAACAGGAATCTCTTCCGCTTGTGTCAAATCGTAGTATACAGGGGCAGTCTCCTTATAATCAGGATGTGTAATCTCGCTGTTTGCTTTTACATTTACGTTAGCAGTAAGTTTGATATCGCGGGAAGATGCGCCCACCATAATTTCAAAATCGCCACTTTCTACAACCCAATCTTTGATTTCCACATTGTAGTAAGCAAAGCTACGTTTGTCAAGCTCAATTTCAACGCTTACACTTTCGCCCGCCGGGATAACTACCTTTTTAAAGCCCTTTAGCTCCTTTTCAGGTCTAAAAATAGTGCTTTCAATGTCTTTTACATAAACCTGTGCAATTTCTGCACCGTCAACCGAGCCTGTGTTTTTAATATCGAAAGTAACTGTCAATTTATCATTTTCGTCAATTTTATCGCTTGATAGTTTTAGGTTAGAGTACTCAAAGGTAGTATAACTCAAACCATGTCCGAATGGGAATAGCACGTCTTTTTTAGCAGAGTCATAATATCTATAACCTACAAACATACCCTCGCGGTGTTCGGCAGTTTTAGGACCGCCAACGTAGTATTTTGAGCCGATATAATCTTCAAGTTTAACAGGATATGTTTCCGCAAGTTTACCACTTGGGTTTACAATACCGTAAATAATGTCGGCAATAGCCTCGCCCGCAGCCTCGCCCGGCAAGTATGCGTTTAGCAATGTATGTACTTTGTCTATCCAAGGCATTTCCACAGGAGAGCCGCCAAGCATTACAACAATTAAATTGTCGTTTACTTCGGATATTGCCTCGATAAGTTTGCTGTGGCTGGTAGGGATAGTCATATCCTTACGGTCATAGCCCTCACATTCGTAAGAGTCGGTAAGTCCTACAAACAAAATAACTTTGTCATTGTTTTTGGCACTTTCGATAGCGTCCTTAAACAACACTTCGTCATAACCGTCGTTGGTTAGTTTGTAGCCCTCTTTGTATTCGTAATTCAATTTATGGCTGTCAAGATAATCGGTAAAGCTTACAAGGTTGTAAGGATTGATTCTTGAACTGCCTGCGCCTTGGTAACGTATAGTTTTTGCTAGGCTACCGATAACCGCAATTTTGTTTGTGTGGTCGATTGGCAGAGCATTTTTATCGTTTTTCATAAGCACGATGGACTCGTTAGCCACACGCCTTGCAAGCTTGTGTCCGTCGCGATAGTTGTAAAAATAGCCTTCGTCACGTGCCTCGATAACTTTAAAGCACAATGTCAAAATTCTTTCCACAACAATGTCAAGGTCAGCCTCTGCAAGTGAGCCGTCAAGTACTGCTTTTACAATCTCTTTATCCGTCCTACCGCCACAACTTGGCATTTCCAAATCCATGCCTGCAAGTATGCCTTTTACACGGTCGTTCAACGCATTCCAATCGGAAACAACCAAGCCCTCAAAGCCCCACTCATTCCTTAAAATGTCGGTAAGAAGATACTTGTTGTCCGAACTGAACACGCCGTTTATCCTATTGTAACTGCACATTACTGTTTCGGGTTGTGCCTCTTTTACGGCAATTTCAAACGGCGTCAAATATATTTCGCGAAAAGCTCTTTCGTCAACTACTTCATTAATAGTCATACGATTACTTTCCTGACTGTTAACTGCAAAGTGTTTTAAAGATGTGCCAACGCCTGTTTTCTTTGTACCTTGTATGTATCCGCTTGCCATTTTACCAGCAAGGAAAGGGTCTTCCGAAAAATACTCGAAATTTCTTCCGCAAAGAGGGGAACGCTTGATATTTGTTCCAGGTCCCAAAATAACATCTATATTTTGGTTTATACATTGCTCGCCAAGTGCTTGACCGACTTCCTTAATAAGCTCGGGATTCCAAGTTGATGCCATATTTACAGCAGGCGGGAAGCTTGTAGCAGGGTAGCTGCTTTTTAAAGCCACATTGTCTGCATCGTCGTTATTTTCTTTCCTTAATCCGTGAGGGCCGTCGGACATAAAAATTGAAGGAATACCCAATCTGTCAACAGATTTAGTCTCCCAAAATGTATCGCCGCTGCACAAAGATGCCTTTTCGAACAAGGTCATATTTCGTATTAAATCGTGAATTTTGTTTTTCATATATCCTCCGTTTCGGAAACCCGAACATTGTTATTCTATTGGTTTTACGCCGTTATTAAAAAAGCTTTCGTAAAATAACGCGCATTTTTATAGCATTATATGCTTAGTATATCATATAATTTCCTCAAAATCAATAGGCAAATGCAAAAATTTTTCTTATTTTATTACTTAAAAGTTGTTGGTTTGGGAATATTGTAAAAATTTCGAATTTTTTTTGTGTCAAGACTTATTTTGTTTGACTTTTTTTTTAATATCTATTACAATTAATTAAATATATAGTTTATTTACTTAAGGAGATAGCATTTATGAGTAAAATTATTGACGAAGGTTTGACTTTTGACGACGTACTGTTGATACCGCAATATTCCAATGTTTTGCCTAATTCGGTTAGTCTTGCAACTAAATTGACAGACGATATTAAATTGAATATCCCTTTGCTTAGTGCAAGTATGGATACCGTTACAGAGTACGAGCTTGCCATTGCGATTGCAAGAGAGGGTGGTATAGGTATGATACATAAAAACTTATCTATTGCTGAACAAGCTTTGCACGTTGACAGAGTTAAAAGAAGTGAACACGGCGTAATTACCGACCCGTTTTTCCTAAGCCCTGCCAATACTTTGGAAGATGCTAACAACCTTATGAGAAAATATAGAATCAGTGGTGTACCTATTACCGTTGATGGTAAACTTGTAGGTATTATCACAAATCGTGATTTGAGATTTGAGACGGATTTTTCACAAAAAATCAGTGATGTTATGACAAGCGAAAATCTTATCACTGCAAAACAAGGTACTACTTTGGAGGAAGCTCAAAAAATCCTTTGCAAACACAGGATTGAAAAACTTCCTATAGTTGACGAAAAAAATAATTTGAAAGGTTTAATCACTATTAAAGATATTGAAAAAGCTATTCAATATCCTAACAGTGCAAAAGATAGTAACGGCAGATTGCTTGCAGGTGCAGCTGTAGGTGTTACAGGCGACACAATGGAAAGAGTAGAAGAACTTGTAAAATCCAAAGTTGACCTTATTACAATCGATACAGCTCACGGTCATAACCAAGGCGTTTTGGATATGGTTAAAAAAGTTAAATCTAAGTTCCCTAATCTTAACCTATGTGCTGGTAACGTTGCTACTGCAGAGGCTACTAAAGCATTAATCGAAAATGGTGCAGACGTGGTTAAAGTAGGTATCGGACCTGGCTCTATATGTACTACAAGAATTATCGCAGGTATCGGTGTTCCTCAAATGACTGCTGTTATGCATTGTGCGGAAATGGCAGACAAAATGGGCAAACGTATTATTGCCGACGGTGGTATTAAGTTTAGCGGTGATATTGTTAAGGCTTTGGGCGCAGGTGCAAGTGCGGTTATGATTGGTAGCTTGTTTGCAGGTACTGCCGAGACTCCGGGCGAAATCGAAATGTTCCAAGGCAGAAGCTTTAAAGTATACCGCGGTATGGGCTCACTTGGTGCTATGAATAATGGTAGTAAGGATAGATATTTCCAAACAAATGCCAAAAAGCTTGTTCCTGAGGGCGTAGAAGGACGTGTACCATTTAGAGGTAGCTTGCAAGAAGTTGTATTCCAACTTGTCGGTGGTATTCGTAGCGGTATGGGTTACTGCGGTATACCGGATATTGATTCTCTTCGTAAAAATGCAAAGTTTGTAAAAATTACAAATGCTGCACTTGTTGAGAGCCATCCACATGATATCAGCATTACAAAGGAAGCTCCTAACTACGCAACTAAAGGTGTTTGATAAACTATAGAAAATTACAACATAATTTAAAAACCGCAACACGATTTTGTGTTGCGGTTTTTTGCTAATTAATAAGATAAATTTTGAATAAAATGTTTGACTTTTTAGTCGAATATTTTGTGAGTAAGATTAGAGATTAAGTAATGAATAATATTATCCAAGATTATGTTTTTTTGGAAAAAGTAATATGAATTTAGTTTAATAGTTTTACAAACAACTAAATGTTAGGTATATTTTCGCTTTACATATTTACTAGCTATTTATTATTTTACAAACTATGAAAAAAGTGTCAGAAAAAGTATACTTTTTCTGACACTATGCTTATCAATTAATCATATAACTTTAAGTTTTTAAAATTGGCAAAATTTGCCTTTTTAATAATATTATTATACAAAATTTTTATTTTTTTGTCAATAGTTTGGGTGTCAGAAAAAGTATACTTTTACTGACACCAAATAAAATTTTATTTTTTGCTTATTAAATTATTATTGCAAAAAATGCTCCGAAAATCGGCACTAATTTTAAAAATACAGAGCGAAAATGTAATAAATATACAATAATAATTAATTATTTGTAGGTTATGTCTTGTTTTTTTATCCGTTTTATGGTTTAATTATATTAAACAAGTATGTGTAAATTTTATTGCAATAGTTTAAAATAGCCAAAAATTATGCTGTTAAATAGTTTGATTAGGGCATTTTAATTTGATAATATTAAGTATATTATATAGATATTGTAAAAAATGGAGGTAGTATGATTAAGCTAACAAATGTAAACAAGGTGTACGGTAAAGGGGAAAGCAGCGTACACGCTCTTAAAGATGTTAATTTGGAATTGCCAAGTGGTAAGTTTATTGCCATTGTTGGTAAATCGGGTAGCGGTAAGTCTACACTTATGAACATAGTCGGAGCATTGGACTCTTGTACATCGGGAGAGGTGGAAATAGACGGCGAAGTTTTAAATAGCAAAACGGCAAACCAACTTGCGGATTACCGTAATAAAAAGATTGGGTATATTTTTCAGTCTTTCTATTTGGAGCCGACTTTTACCGTACTTGAAAATGTTGCAATGCCAATGACAATCGCAGGCGTAAACAGAAAGGTAAGAGAAGAAAAAGCTATGAAAGCCATAGAAAGCCTTAATTTGGTAGACAAAGCACATAAAAAGGCATCCGAATTGTCAGGCGGACAAAAACAACGTGTTTCTATAGCTAGAGCATTGGTTTTTGACCCTGATATTATTTTGGCAGACGAGCCGACAGGTAACTTGGATAGCCAAAACGGACAGGAAGTTATTGCACTTTTGCAAGGTATTTGCGATAGCGGCAAGACTGTATTGCTTGTTACTCACAATATAGACGATGCTCGCAAAACGGATATGATGGTAGAAATCAAGGACGGAGTAATTTCAAATATCATTTATAATGACGAAGAGACTAAAAAAGCTGCTCAACATTTAAGCGATTATGACGAAAACGGCGATTTGATTGATAAATCTCAAGACCAAACTCAAGATTTGCCGCAATCGAGTGATAAAAGCGAGAATATTGATATTAAAAAAGGCGACGGAAAAAATATCGTTAGTGATAATGATAAAACAAATGATTTGCTTTCAGAGCATATTTTCGAAAAAATATGAGGTATAGGGGAACGGTATGAAATTTTGGGATATTACAAAAATCTCATTAAAAAACATGAAAAACAACAAGCTTAGGACAGTGCTTGTTTGGTTTATGCTGTTCATAATGTGTACTATAATTTTGACTGTTTTGACAGTTGGTATCAGAACGGTAGACTTTTTCAATGCCAATCTTAATGGCTCTAAAATGGAAAGTCAGGATTTAACCATCGAATGTATGCCGAACGAGCGTAATGCTATTGACAACTTTTTTACCGTGCCTCAAATAAAGCGTTGGCAAGATACAGTTTTGGCAAAGTTTCCTAACCTTAATATTATAACTATGCATTGCAGAGGCAGTATCGGAAACATTGATTCAAAAGCAAGTTCAGTAGTTTTGACGGATACCAATTATAATATGTTGCATGATAGGCAAGATTATCTTCTTGACGGGAGAATGTGGACGGGCGAGGATAAAAACAAACCTTTTGTTTGGGTAAATAAATCGTATGCTGAAAGTTATAAAGTAAAAGTCGGGGACATTGTACCTTTGAAAATCGAAGATGAAAATTATGGTACTTACTTGTATCTTGAAATTGTGGGTATAGTGGATAATGTTGTTCCGATAACGGATTATTATCTTCCAAATATAATTTGCGATAATGTATATATGCAAAACAAAGGCGCAAAAGTTACCGAAATTAACTTTGTTGAGCCTATCACGGGCGAAGGATTAAATTTTTCAAGTTGGCAAAAATTGAAAAGTTTTATAAACAAATACAATGATTACGACGAAATAACCAAAACAGGCAGTATAGCAGTTGTATCTGTTGCAACGGTCTATGATTTTGTATTTTACATTATGATTGTAGTTGTATTTATTGCAGTTATTATCGCATTGGTAGTTATTTTGTTGAGCATAGGTGCGGTCGCCAATTCCATTCAGATTACTGTCGAACAAAATGCAAGTTTTTTTGGAATGATGAAAGCCATAGGTATGCGAAGTAGTTGCTTGTACAATATCGTTTATATTCAGTCTGTTTTGATTATTTTTGCTGCGGTTGCATGTGCATGTGGGGTAACATTTGGTATTTTATCGGCCATGTCACCGTGGGTTTTGTCAATTTTCTCGTCTATTGGTGCTGTGGGGTTGACGATAAATTTAGCAATTCCTGTATGGTTACCGTTTGTAGTTTTTGCCGTTTTGGTTTGTATGGTAATTTTATGGACAAGTAAATCACTTAGAGCGGTAGATAAAAAGGATGTTATTTCCATGATAAACGAGGTGGGGCAATGAAAGCAGAAGATTGTTGGAGACTTGCAAAAATCAGTTTGCAAGCCCGAGCAAAAGCAACACGAAATACTATTTGCGGTATGGTTATCAGTTTGGTAATCATTATCCCGTTTATTTATGCGATATTCGGCTTAAATGTATCGGTAAAAGGGCAACTTAATAGTCGTCCCGAGCTGTTAAACGTAAATTTTACAAGTTCGCAATCGGGGTTTGAAACAGATAAAAGCATTGATGACAGAAATGTTGTTGCTTACGGCAATAATTATGATGCAAAAACAAACCGTAGTTTAAACAAAGACAGATTATCTGGTTTAAGTGAGGTTGAAAGCGATACCTTGCACTATGTTAAGATGGTTGAAAACATAAGCTATTTGGGTACAAAACTAAAAGAAAGTATTTCAATTAACGGCAGAAATGCAACGTTAAGATTACTTGATAAGGTGGAACATGAAAAATCCGAACTTGCAGTTTTGTCAAGCAATAGTTTTGGCAGATTTAATATTTTAAAATCAAGTTTGTTGAAAGACGGTTTTGACAAAGGCTTTACCCAAAACGGTGCAAAGCAAGTGATTTTAAGCGAAAGATATCTTGCCATGGCAAATCTTAAACCAAAAGATGTTTACGGCAAAAAAATATCAATAAATATTACCGAATATGCACAAGATATTTTGCTTAAGGCGAATGGTAAAGATGATTATATGGATAAAGTGAACTATAAATTGTTTGAGGACTTTGAAGTTGTAGGTATTATGGATAATTCGGCTTGGAAAAATCCTAATTTGTCAAGCGGTTATGAAACGATTTATGACGGCTCAAATAATCATTATGCTTTTTTTGAAAATGCTAATATTATTGTATCCGATGCTTCTTATTACGGGGAGGACGGCAAACCTGCAATAAGGCATGACTATTATGTGCAGGATAACAATTTGGTTTGCGACCTGGGCGATTTAACCGCAAAAACAAGCATGGCTAAAGATTATTTGTTTTGCGGTGCGAACAGCTATAATTCCTATTTGATATATGCCGAAAAATCTGATGTGGAGTTTTCTGGTAAACTTGAGTTTGTAGAAGAACATATTTTTAGGTATATCCCCGAAAAAGATTGTACAACTGCATACGATGAAATAGAGGAAATTATTCAAAAAGTTTATCCTATATATAAGGATGATTATTCGACCTTGCAATCATTCAGGCTTTCGGTTTCTGCCTCTGAACTTTATTATAAGTATTCAATTATAGGCTTTTTTATGAATATCATTATTACGGTACTATCCGTATTTTCGATTATAATATTGCTTGCGGCATTAATCAATTTGTTTAACACTATCATGCACAGCGTACAGTCTCGTAAAGGTTATCTTGCCATTATGCGTGCAGTTGGAGCAAAATCAAAGGATATCCCAAAACTGTATTTCTTTGAAATTATACGGCTTATGAGCAGGGCATGTATATGGATTGTATCATTGAGTACAATATTCAGCATTGTAGTAAAAGTTGTTATAGATAAGATTTTTTCCGGAGTAATAAGCGGGTTTGTAAAAGGTGCAGCGATTTCTTTGCCGTGGTATTTAATACCTGTCACTATATTAATTTTTGTTGGCTTATTGGCAGTTGTTGGCCTTATTTATGCGATAGGCTGTAGTTGCAAAATGGCATATAAACCTATTGTGGAGACCTTGCAAGAAAATTAGATATTATAATTGCTATCTTGTTAGAAAATTTTTGGCTTGTATTTTGCAGTGTTAAAAATAAATGAATATAAACACCCTTTGAACATAATGTTTTACGGGTGTTTATTTTTATGTAAAGTTTTAAATTGAGGGAAAGTGGCGTTCACTGCAATAATCGTGTCAAAAATCGGCATTAATTTGCAATTTACCATAAAATGAAAAGATAAAAAATGTACATAGAATATATATAATCTATGTACTTAATTAATTATATTATAAGATTAAAAGTAAATTAATGTCAATATTAAACTAAACATTTTGTAAGAACTTTAAGTAAATTATACCAAAAATTTAGTTTTGGCGCTTGAAAAACGCTCCTAAAAGTACATAGATTATATATATTCTATGTACAAATGTTCCATTTAAAAAAAGTGTACTATTAGGAGAAAATAAAAATGAAGAAAACCATAAAAAAATCGTATCTATTTATAGCAATGTTAACAGTAATGATTGTACTGCTTAGTAGTGTAATTATGGGCATTTTTATTTCTCCTAACAATGCTTACGCACTGTCGGATACAAGTTCGGCAGTAAAAGCAGGTAACGGTGCGGAACTTTGGGATGCGGATAAGGGCGTTTTTAACAACACAGTTATAGACGATTTGACAAGCAAATTATTTGGCAATGAAAACCCTGTGGAATATATTAAAAAATTTCAAGATACTCAAACAGGAGCTTATGTAGTACCTGCGTCAATCATAAATAATAAGGTTGGGAATGTCGCTAACGGCATGGTTGTAACATTGGATTCAAAGGAGTGGATGGTAGCATCATTGACTCTTGCCGATATTGATGGCAAAAATGATAATGTAATATTAACTCTTTATTTGGCTGATAATTTAGGTGCATCTTCATTTTATAATAACGGTAGTACGAGTAAGGGTAATAATGCTTATAGTAGAAGTATGATAAGAAATCATATTTTAATTAATTCTGATTGGAGTTTTTTTAACGAAAGCGTAAATAATGTATTTGTAAAGAATTTTTTAATTCAACCTAAATATATTGGGTATCAAAGAAATCAAAGTACGGTCGGACGGGCTGGCGGTAATACATTCCATTTTGCTAATGAAGCATTAGGTACATTAAGCAGCGATTGGTGCCCGGGAATTAATTATCAACCAACCGATACCTTTGATGACATAAATGGAGTAAGTCAAAGATACGATGCTTGGGGTAATGATTATATTTGGTTGCCATCTATAACAGAAACAGGTGCTAATGATTTTATGGATTCTTCGTCTATTTGGAAATTAAGCAGTAATCAACGAAAATCTACTTCAAACAGTTCAAGATTACGTTCAGGTCTTGATGGTAGTTATTATAACGCTCATATCTTGAATGCCGATGGCAATAGAGACTATAGTGTTGTTACGAATAGTAGCGGTGTAAGACCTGCTATACATTTAAACATTAGTTCATCTATAGAAACATTGAGCGCTCCTGAAGATTTAGAGACAACATATAATGAAAAAGAGCAAACAGTAAAAAGTATAGCAACTGCAACAAAAGCAGATTGGTATAACAAAGATATCTACGAGCATGCAGATAATTACATTAATATCACATACTCAAATGGTGCAAATTATGTAAAAGACGCAGGCGAATATTGGGCAAGAATAGAGATTACTCAAAACTATATAAATGCTGTTTATGAACAAGTAGAAAATGAAGGTTTACAAAATGGTTGGACACAAGATTTTATTGATAAATTAAAAACTATACGAAAGCCAAGATTTAGAGGGACTGCGGATACCACAGATAGCGACCATTTGGAA
>CANSGN010000008.1 GCA_947646415.1 uncultured Clostridia bacterium
TTTCAAAGCCTTATAGGCTTAGAGCATACCACCCCTCTTAGGGGTGGTTATGATTCTGCTTTTGATTTTGTGAAAAACATTAAAAAATCGGTACTAAATTGTAAATATTTGTTGTACTGTTATTCGATTTTGTATATTTTTGTTGCAATTAAGTTTTGAAAAGCTGTATCGTGTTCCACAAATATCATTGTGGGAGAGTATTCGCTAAGTAGTTCTTCAAGCTGTATGCGAGAGAAAATGTCCAAATAGTTAAGCGGCTCGTCCCATACATATAAATGTGCTTTTTGAGATAGGCTTTTTGCAATTAAAATTTTCTTTTTTTGCCCCGCTGATAAATATTGCATATTGATATTATAATTTTGCTTTTCAAATCCCATTTTATCCAAAATTGCTCTAAATAATGCCTCATCTATTTTGCTGTCCTTTGCAAAATCGGTTATATTGCCTTGCAAAGTGTCGTAAGATTGCGGTATATACGAAATTATAAGGTCATTTGGAATATTTAAGGTGCCTATGTAGTTTGAAGATTGCTTCAAAATTATTTTAAGCAAACTGCTTTTGCCACACCCGTTTTTGCCGTCAAGTAAAATTCGGTCGCCTTGGTTAACATACAAATTTATCGGCTTGCATATAGGTGTATTATCATATTCGATTTGTAGGTCGGTGATTTGTATAAAATTTCTTTTGCGATACTCCAAATTTTCTATTTTCAACTTAAAGGTTTGCTCGTTATCCTTTAATAGTGCCGATTTTTGTTCGATTATTTTGTTTTGTCTGTTTTCGGTTGCCTTGGCTCGTTTCATCATTTTTGCAGATTTATGACCAATAAATCCTCTATCCACAGGGCCGTTACCATATTTTGTAGATTCTATTTTATTACTCCAATCGGCGGTTTGTTTAGCGGCTTTGGATAGACGTGCGATTTCTTTTTTTAGCTCCTCGTTTTGCGCTTGCTCCGAGATTTGTCTTTGATTGTAATTTTCAAACCAACTGCTAAAATTGCCTTGAGTAACTGTTATACTGCTTTTATATATTGCTAAGATATGGTTGACAGTACTATCCAAAAAGTTTCTATCATGTGAAACTAAAATAAAGTTTTTCTTGTTTTTTAAATAATTAGCCACTACCTTTCTGCCGTCGCTGTCCAAATGGTTTGTAGGCTCATCAATAAGCAGATAGTTGTTATCTTTTAAAAATAGCCCCGCAAGTAACACTTTTGTTTTTTCGCCGTTTGAAAGGTTTGAGAAATTTTTGTACAGAGTATCATAGTCAAAATTTAAATAAGAAAACTCTCGGATTATTTCCCATTCCTCAACAATAGGGCAAATGTCAAATAAAATTTCAATTACATTTCTGTTTGGATTTTTTACCTCGAAAGGGAAGTAAGTAAATTTAACATTTGCAGAAATATTTCCCTCATACTCCAAATTGCCTAAAAGCAAATTTAAAAAAGTAGTTTTGCCTCGTCCGTTTCTACCTACCATACCAAGTTTCCAATTTGTATCTATTTGAAAACTCACTTTTTCAAAAATATTTTTATCGCTTCCTTCATAGGAAAATGTTAAGTTTTGTATATTTATTAATGCCATTTTTATCACTCCTTTTTTTGTTTAGTTAAAAAGCTTGCAATGTAAATAAAGTGAAAAAAAGCTATCGAGAAAGTATATCTCAATAGCCGTTATGCTTTGTATATTCAACTTTCTTGCATCACAAAGAGCCTGCAATATTTATTGCATACTCAATATTCAATTTAGCAAGAAAGAATCTCCATTTCGCACCTATTCCTAGTTTGATAATTTGATTATATCATATTATTTTAAAATAAGCAAGTTTTTGACTGAAAAAATTTATTTAAAATAACTTAGATTTTCCTATTTTCATCATTTTCCCTTTGATATTCTTTAGGTACTGAAGTATCCCAAAGGTTATTGCGGGATGGGTTATAAATTGCTCCAAGCATTATTTGTTTTGTGCCTAATGTTTTGTTATTAAGTTGTTCTATTAATTGCTTTGTTTCGCTTCGGTTAGAGTTTTTATCCTTAGGGCAAGGATTGTGCACGATAGGGAAGTTGTATTTTTTGCATAAGGCAGACAAATATTTTTCCTCTATGTAAATAAAAGGTCTTATCAATGTCATATTTGTTCTATCCATAAAGCTAACAGGGGAAAAAGTGCTAAATCTTCCCTCGTTCATAAGGCACATAAGCATTGTTTCCAATATGTCGTCGGCATTATGTCCCAAAGCGATTTTATTACAACCATGTTGAATTGCAACTGTATTAAGCGCACCTCTTCGCATTTTTGAGCAAAGCGAACAAGGCGATTTTTCCTTTCTGTCTTCAAAAATTATTTTAGCAATATCCGTATCGTGTATTATCAAATGGATATCTTGCTGTTTACAAAAGTCTTTTAATGCCTGAACTTCTTCCGCTTTGGTTTGCTCAAACCCAAGATTAATGTTTATGGCGATAATATCAAATTTATATGGAGCGAAATTTTTGTACGCATTTAAAATCGCAAGCAGACAAATGCTGTCTTTTCCGCCGCTTACGCCAACGGCAATTTTATCTCCCTCTTTAATCATTTTATAATCGTCAATGGCTCTTCGTGTAAGTCCGAGTATTTTTTGCATAGCTAACCCCTTTATTATCGCTAAAATCATTATAATTTTGCTTGCTAGGTATATAATATATATTAATATACACTATCTTATTGACTTTATGCAACCATTTAGTTATAATTAAATAGTATAAAAATACAATATAGTATGCTGATTTAATATTTTATATAAAATTTTATAATCAAATCTATGTTGATGCGGAGATGTGCTAAATGGCAGATGCGGTAATAAATTTTTTTAGAGAGCTTCTTAATAACGATATTTTGACGATATTTATTATATCGATGTTGCCTATTGTGGAGTTGCGCGGTGCAATACCTGTTGCAATAGAAATGGGGCTTAGTTGGTACGAAGCTTTCGGCTATGCTTTTTTAGGCTCTATTATCGTAGCTCCGATTTTGCTTTTGATTTTAATGCCGATATTAAATGCTATGAAGAAAATAAAAATTTTCCGCGGGCTTGCAAACGCTGTGGAAAGTTTATTTAAGTCAAAGGCGGAAAGTGTAAGGAAAAAAGCGAACAAAGCAGACTCTAAAAATACGGAAGATATTATAAAAATGGTTGGCGTATTTTTATTTGTAGCAATACCATTGCCTTTAACAGGTGTTTGGACGGGTACGGCAGTTGCAGTATTTTTGGGTTTGGGATTTTGGAAGTCTTTGCTTGCAGTAAGTTTGGGTAACATTTCCTCCGGCTTGATAATGACAGGATTGAGCATATTGTTTAAAGATAATTTGAATTTGTTTTTAACGATATTTATGGTCGCTGTTTTGGCTCTATTGGTTATCAACATCATTTATTTGGTTGTTAAAGGCAAGATAAAAAAGAAAAAAGCCGCACAAAACACATTGTATAATGAGGACGAAAATAGCTTTTCAAATAGTTTCGAAACAGTGAAAGATAAGGATAAAAATAATAGCACAGATTGTAAAAACAACTGCAGTAAATTAATATCCGAGACAGATGCGGATAATATTTATAAAAAGAATAATGTTGACGAAATTGAACAAAAACCTTGCGAAAATCGGGATATTATCACTAAAACAGATGTTTCTAATATAAAAAATGCTGAAAATAACAATGATTAAAAGTATATAGAAAGTAAATAATTTGTGGGGAGAATAAAGAAATAAAATAACGGGAGCAAAAAGTTGAACAAGCAAAAGAGTAACAAAGGGTTTACAAGTAAATTTGGATTTTTAATGGCAACGGTTGGGTCGGCTGTCGGTCTTGGCAATTTGTGGAGTTTTCCATACAGAGTAGGTCAAGGCGGCGGTGCGGCTTTTGTTTTTATCTATATCATTATGGTTTGCTTGGTCGGTGTCATAGCAATGATAGGCGAGTTTGTCATAGGCAAACGTTCGGGCGTGAATGTTATTGATACTTTTGGCGGGATAAGCAAGTGGGCTAAATGGCTTGGTTACCTCGGCGTTATTGTTCCTTTTTTGATTTTGTGTTATTACCAGGTAATCGGCGGTTGGTCGATTAAATATATGGTTGACTATATTGGCGGTATTGGCGTTGCAAGCGGAGCAAATCATGTAGGCGATATGTTTGGTACATTTACGCAAAGCGTAGGTATGCCTGTACTTTACTTGTTCATATTTGCTTTTGTGGTTGCAATCATAGTTTTGTTCGGAGTTAACAAAGGTATTGAAAAAGCAAGTAAAATACTTATGCCCGCACTGTTCGTTTGTTTGATAATTGTAGTTATCAAAAGTTTGACCTTGCCAAATGCGTCCAAGGGTCTAGAGTTTTTGTTCAAACCCGATTTTACAAAAGTAAGCGGCTCTACAATATTATCTGCACTAGGGCAAGTGTTTTTCAGTATGTCGCTTGGTATGGGTATTAATGTTGCTTACGGAAGTTATATGAAAGACAATATGAATATCGGCAAAAGCAGTGTAATGGTAGGTATTATGGATACAGTTATTGCAATGCTTGCGGGCATGGCGATATTTCCGGCAGTATTTTCCTTTGGGCTTGAGCCTACTGCAGGACCTGGATTGTTGTTTGTAGTACTTGCCGAAGTTTTTGCAAGTATGGGACCTATCGCGGGTAGGATTTTTGGTGCAATTTTCTTTATGCTTGTAATTCTTGCCGCAACAACATCGTCAATCGCTTTGCTTGAAGTGCCTGTACAATTTATTGTGGAAAAATTTCATATAAACAGAAAATTGGCATCCATGTGTGTAGCGGGAATTGTTTTTGGTATAGGCTCGTTTATCGCTATGTCATTCGGGGTTAAAAATTTGCAGGTCGAAGGTGTAGATTTGTTAACACTGTTTGATTCCGTTACAAACAAAATTATTTTGCCTATTACTGCAGCCACGACCTGTCTGCTTGTCGGGTTTAAAGTTAAACCTAAAAATTTGATGGATGATTTGGGTGCAGATACAAAAAATAAAATTATCATTTACAAGATTTGGGGCTTTTTAATAAGATATATCACTCCGATTGGCATTTTATGTGTGCTTGGAATAGGTGTTTATGAGGTAATTTCCGGACAGGCGGGCTTTACAACAGTAAGCGGAAAACTCGCAATTATATTATCCGCCGTGTTACTAGTGCTTTTCAGCATAATAGCAAATGTGATAGTCAATTATGTGGAAAATAAAAAGCGGTTTAAACTCAATTAGTATTTTTAGGAATAAATAAAAACAAACAGGAATGATTAAGTATGTTGCTTAGTCATTCTTTTTATTATTAGCTATAAAAAGATTGCTTTTAATAAAAATATAATATATAATTAAAATGTATATGATTTATTTATTAAAAATAATTAGTTGATAGACAGAGGTAAAAATGCGGATTTGTTCGCTTGGTAGCGGTAGTAAAGGTAATTGTATATATATAAATGTGGAAGGACAAGGGATTGTAATTGATAACGGACTGTCTTGTAGGGAACTTAAAAACCGAATGCAAAGCATAGGGTTGGGTTTTTCCGACATTAGTCATATTTTGATTACTCACGACCACAGCGACCATGTAAAAGGCATAGGTATTCTTGCCAGAGAAACGCAGGCTAAAGTTTACGCTCATCCGCAATGTTTTAAGGCAATCGCCGGAAAAGTCGGGGATGTTGATTACTGCGGGGATAACGAAAATTATGAAAATGGTTTTTATATTGGCGGGGTATTTGTAAAGCCGTTCCGCACGCCGCACGATGCTACCTATTCGGTCGGCTATAGGATAGAAGGGGAAGGCAAAGTGTTTGCTTTGGCGACAGACCTTGGGGTGGTAACCGAAAGTATTTTAAAGCATTTAACGGGTACTGACCTTACGGTAATAGAATCGAATCATGACATTAACATGTTAAAAAAGGGGCATTATCCCGAACAATTAAAGCGTAGGATAATGAGCAACCGCGGACATCTTGCAAATTTTGAAACGGCAAATGCAATAGTAAAGCTTGCGCCAAGCTCAAAAAGGTTTTTGCTTGCTCATCTTAGCGAAGATAATAATTTGAAAGAACTTGCTTTTAAGGAAAGCGGCAATGCCCTTAAAAGTATGGGTGCGGAAAAAGGGGATATAATTTTGGATGTACTTGACCAATATGTTCCTAGCAAAATTTATGATATTTAATTTGTCTACAGCAAAATATAAATTTTAAAAATTGTTTATACAGGTGGAATATGAAAAAAATCGAAGATATTAACAAAAGTTATTTTGGACCTAGGGTAAGCGACGGAGCAGGAGTATTTGTTGCCGGTTTTGTATTTTTATATATTTTTCAAGTAGTTTTGCTTTTAATCGCATATTTAACGGGTGTTGATATAAACAATCTTGAAACTTTGCCACTATGGTTTTCATGGGTAATGTTGTTCATCAATCAAGTTGCGATTGTATTGGCAGTGTTGGCTTATAGCGGAATCGCTCGCAAACCTTTACTTCGTGAGTGCAGGATAGAGCGTAAATTAAATTATAAACAAATTTTGATACTGCCTGTTATAGCTATATTTGGCATTTTGGCATTTTTGCCGCTTGCACAAGGCTTTGTACAACTTGTAACTTTGATTACAAAAAAACCTCCAAGTGTCGGTATCGGTATTGGTACTAAGTGGTGGGAAGTACTTGTTTCAATAATTTTCGTTTGTGTTTTTCCTGCAATCGGGGAAGAAATATTATTCCGCGGCTGTGTTGCAAGAAGCCTTAAGCGAAAAAATTATTTGTTTGCAATACTAGTGTCGGGATTTATGTTTTCAATTTTTCACGGCAATGCGGCACAAACAGTTCATCAATTTTTTATCGGTTTAGTATTTGCTTATGTATATTTTGTAACAGGCTCATTGCTTGCATCAATAATTTGCCATTTTTCAAACAATGCACTAGCAGTTTTGTTTGATGTTATACTTGTAAATGTTGATGTTCAAATTTCAAATGGTGCATTAATAGCAATTTACGTTGTAATGAGTATTGTCGGATTTGTGGGATTGTATTTCTTGCTAAGATATATTATGAAATTAAGTAAACAAGCAAAAGGGATAGAAAATACTACCGATAAAATGGCTTGGGCAAAGGACCTTGGCAAGGCATTTACCGCACAAGGTATCAAGGATAATTACACTAGGTTGGAAAACTCTTTAAAATCGTTATTTGACGACCCTTGCGATGGCATAAATTTAAATGGCGATATCCAAATTGAAAATGATAATTTGCAAGCTGATAGTTGTGCTACAGGCAATCAAGATAATCAATTAGATAAACTTTTGACCGAGGCAAATAAGCAGACTATCAAAAAACGTAAAAAATTCGATTTGTTCTCATTGATTGCGGCAATCGGCATTGCTCTTGCTGTATGGATAATTAATTTGCTATGAATATCAACATAATTTGCATAGGAAAAATCAAGGAAAGCTTTTATCGTGATGCTGTTGCGGAGTATGCAAAGCGTCTTACAAGATTTTGCAAGTTTAACATAGTAGAACTTGCGGAAAGCAGGCTTGAGGGGAATGAGATAAATAAAGTAAAACTAAACGAGGGTAAAAGCATTTTGTCCAAATTAAAAGGATATGTCATTATTTTAGATTTGGGAGGCAATATGCTATCCAGCCCCGATTTGGCAGAAAAAATTGACAGCTTGCAAAGCAGCGGAGTAAGTCAAATATCCTTTGTTATAGGCGGCTCTTACGGATTGTCCGACGAAGTTAAACAAAAGGCAGATTTTAGCTTGTGTTTTGGTAAAATGACCTATCCGCATCAACTTATGCGAGTGATTTTGTCGGAACAAATTTATCGTGCTTTTATGATAAACAGTAATTCGGAATATCACAAATGAGCGCTCGTTACGACCTTATAGAGTGATTTTTTTAAAATAAAAAAATCGACTCGTTAGCGGTCGAACTCGCTCACTCGGACCAAATGTGAAATTTCGCTACGCTGTATTTCAGTCCGACTTGTAAGGTGTATTTATCTGTTATCAACAAGAAAAGTAATAAACTCAGACATTGTTACGACCTTATGGAGTGATTTTTTTAAAATAAAAAAATCGACTCGTTAGCGGTCGAACTCGCTTACTCGGACCAAACGTGAAATTTCGCTACGCTGTATTTCAGTCCGACTTACAAGGAGTGTTTATCGGCTATCAACAAGAAAAGTAATAAACGCAAAACATTGTTACGACCTTTGTGAGGTTTTTTAGGTAAAAACACAAACTTTTTATTTTGCATATAATACAAGTAATACATAATGTGAGGTGTTATATGTACGATGATGTCGCGTTGGATAAAGATTTGGCAGTGTTAGAAAGCCAAGGCGCAAAGGTTTTTACCATAGGTTATACAGTGCTTGGTAGACCTATAAAATGTGTTGTAAAAGGCAATTTGAGCGGACCTTGTGTGTTTGTTCAAGCAAGTATGCACGCAAGGGAATATATAACCACACCGCTTGTCATTGAGATGATGAAAAACTATAATGGAAGTGTTGGTGTGTGGTGCGTTCCTATGGTTAATGTGGATGGTGTGTTACTATGTCAGCTTGGGCTTGACAGTGTGCCTGACCCTAGTTTACGGGAGTTTTTGCTTAATGTAAACGGCGGTAGCAGAGATTTTAGTTTATGGAAAGCAAATGCAAGAGCGGTTGACCTTAATGTAAATTACAATGCGAGATGGGGTGAGGGCAGACAAAATGTTACCTATCCCGCACCAAGCGATTATATAGGAAAATTTCCTGTGTCTGAGCCTGAAAATATAGCACTTCGCGATTTTACAAACAAGTTGCAACCAAGCGTTACTTTGAGTTATCACACTAAAGGGGAAGTCATATATTGGGGTTTTGAGTGTATAAAACCATATTTTGAGTACGCTCAAAGAATAAGTAATGTGACAGGCTATCCAATTTTTGAAAGTGCAGACAGCGCAGGCGGATACAAAGATTGGTATACGGCTACAACTTTTAAATTAGGTTTGACGCTTGAAGTCGTAAATGGGGAAATTCCTTATCCGATTGACCTTGGAGTGCTACCTGAAGTTTACAAACAAAATGCGGCAGTGTTGGATACAGCAGCCGTAATAGCCGAGGAAATCGAGCGGATAGAATAAATTACAGAGGAATATATGCAAGACGAATACTTTATGCAAAAAGCTATCGAACAGGCAAAATCGGCTTTGGATTACGACGAAGTGCCGATAGGTGCGGTTATTGTAAAAGATGGCGAAATAATAGCCGTCGGCAACAATTTTAAGGAAAGGGAGAACTGTGCCGTTTATCATGCCGAGGTAGTTGCAATTATCAATGCTTGCAAAAAATTGAATAATTGGTATTTGGATGGTTGCACCTTGTATGTGACATTAGAGCCTTGTCCAATGTGTTGCGGGGCTATTGTCAATAGCCGGATTGACAGGGTTGTTTACGGAGCAAAGGATGCGAAAAGTGGAGCAGTAGTCAGCCTTTATAATTTGTTGAACGATAAAAAACTTAACCATCAAGTACAAGTGACGGGCGGAGTTTTAGAGGATGAATGTTCATCTATTTTGACGGATTTTTTTAAAAAGAAAAGGGAAGATAAAAAGCAAAATAAAAATAGTAACTGCATGTCATTGTAGGAAGAATAAATAATTTGCTATAGGAGTAAAATATGTTGATAGTAGGACTTGGCAATCCCGAAAAAAAGTATGAAAATACATACCATAATGTCGGGTTTGCCGTTATCGATAAACTAGCGGAAATTTTAAATATAACCTTAAAGGAAGAGGCTTGCCGTGCTAAGTACTCTACAATGTACAAAAACGGCGAGAAGGTAATTATTGCAAAACCTTTAACATATATGAATTTGTCGGGAGAGGCTGTTGTCGCACTTAGCAGCAGGTACAATATACCCGTTAGCGATATAATAGTTGTGTATGACGATATCGACTTGCCTGTAGGGGATATAAGGATAAGAAAAAGCGGTTCAGCAGGCACTCACAATGGTATGCGTAATATTTGTGGTTTGCTTGGTGGCAACAATTTCCCTAGGGTAAGAATAGGTATAGGAAAACCCGAGCCGCCTATGCAATTAGTGGATTATGTACTTAGTCACATAAAAGGCGACAATAAAGATAAGTTGGACAAGTCATTTGAAAAGGCAGCCAGACTTATTGCGGATTTTATTTGCCATAAGGATTTGGAAAAAATGATGAGAGATAGTAAATAAACAAAATATACCGATTTTCGAATGGTTTTTGTGTTTATCGGCTTTGCATAATCGATAATAAATACAATATAATATTTATAAGTTAAAGGAGAATGTTTTTGGACGAGTGTTTGGTAAATCTCTTGGACTTAAGAGAATTGGGCGGAGTGCTTCAAAACATAAGACAAAAAGTGCGTTCGGGTGTAAACACCGCGGTGTTTACCGCTAATCAATCCGAGCGTATACATATCGCGTGGGGAATGGATAACCCCACACTTTTTGTTGTGTCCGACAGGGTTAAAGCAAGGGAGATATTTGAGCAGTTCAAAGGATACGAGGATAATGTAAGTTTATTGTTTGAAAGGGACGATATGCTTATGTATCGCAAACTTTCCGTCTCTTCGGATATTACGGCAAGGCTACGTGCTATAAATGACTTTGTAAGCGGTAAAAGCCGTATTATGGTTGCAACCTGCGAATCTTTGCTACAGTTCTTCCCAAACACACAAAACATACGAAAATCGGTACTAAATTTAGCTGTTACCCAACAGATACCTTTGCAAAACTTGGCATCAAGTCTGCAAGAAATGGGATATAATAGGGTGGATAGCGTTGCGGAAAAAGGCGACTTTAGTATTGTAGGAGATATTCTTGCCATATTCCCAGAAAATCAAGATTTGCCTGTAAGGTTGTCCTTTTTTGACGAAGAGATTGAAAGCATAAAGCCTTTTGATTTGGAGAGTATGAAGTCCACCGATAGTTTGGAAAATGTTGAAATTTTTGCTAGAATAGATGGGACTTTTAGCGAACTTAATTTGCAAGAAGTGCTTGCAAAAGCGAAAAAAAGTATAAAACAATTTGACGACATTGCAAAAACTCGTGCCAAGGAAATATTAGCTGCTCTAGAAGAAAAAATCAATTTGGGCAATTTTAAAAATTTAAATTGGCTGTTACCGTTTTGCAACAATTTGCAAGGCATTGAGGAAATATTGCCTAAAAATACCATTGTGGTGTTTGACGACCCTAAAAATATTTATGACCACGCTAAGATTTACTGCAACGATATTACAAATCGCGGTAAAAGTTTGCTTGAACAGGGGGAGACAACCAACGAGCATTTGAAAGCTGTAAGAAAACCTGAAGTTTTTTCTGCTTTGGCCGAAAAGTTTTATACTTTGGGATTTGCAAATATAACAAGCTCAAACCCAATATTTGAGCCGAGTGAAATATATAAGCTTACAAATCCGCCGATACGCAATTATTATGCAAATTATAACAGTCTGTTTACCGATTTGAAAAACTTTAATTTAAACGGATACAGGATATTACTTTGTGCGGGCGACGAGCATACTGCAAGGAGCTTTGTAAGTTCTTTGAAAGATTACAATTTATATTCCAGATATACCGTCAATGTTGCGGAAAACTTTACAGGTATAGCTGTTACGCCGTTTGGAATAAAGCATGGTTTTAATTATCCGCATGCAAAATTTGTACTAATTGGTGTAAATGATTTATTACGAAAACGCGAAGTTAGTATAACACCTAAAAAACATAAGACAAATGTATTCACAATGCCTAAAATAGGCGACTATGTTGTTCACGAAACGCACGGTATAGGTCTTTGCAGCGGGGTTGAACAAATTGTGGCGTTCGGCACAAAAAAGGATTTTGTAGTCATCAATTATGCCGAAGGCGCTAAGCTTTATATCCCCGTTGACCAAATGGATAAACTTGAGAGGTACAGCGGTAGCGATAG
This sequence comes from uncultured Clostridia bacterium, assembly GCA_947646415.1. Classification (GTDB taxonomy): domain Bacteria; phylum Bacillota; class Clostridia; order Christensenellales; family UBA3700; genus MGBC100798. The sequence goes on from CANSGN010000008.1 coordinate 11,989, forward strand.
CGTGCCTAAGCTTAGCAAATTAGGTGGCAGAGAGTTTCAAAAACTTAAAGACCGCGTAAAACAGTCGGTAAGAGAAATGGCGTTTGATTTGCTTGAGCTTTACAGGCAAAGAAATCAAGCAAAAGGTTATGTTTATCCGCCCGATACCTATTGGCAAAAGGAGTTTGAGGATTCCTTTGAGTATACCGAAACGGATGACCAATTAAAGGCTATTGCGGAGATAAAAGCAGATATGGAAAGCGGTGTCGTAATGGACAGGCTGCTTTGTGGTGACGTTGGTTACGGTAAAACGGAAGTTGCATTGCGAGCTGCTTTTAAAACGGTTATGGAAAACAAGCAAGTTGCGATACTTGCACCTACAACTATACTTGCAAGACAGCATTATAACACGGCATTAGCAAGGTTTAATGACAGCAAATTAAAGTGTGTTTTGATGTCAAGGTTTCAGTCAAAGGAAGAGATAAATCAAAATTTGAAAAAAATAGAATCCGGAGAGGCAAGTATCATTGTTGCAACGCATAGATTGCTGTCAAATGACGTCAAATTTCATGATTTGGGGTTGTTGGTGCTTGATGAAGAACAAAGATTTGGCGTGGAACACAAGGAAAAAATAAAAACGCTTAAAAATAATATAAATGTGCTTACACTATCCGCTACACCTATACCGCGAACACTTAATATGGCACTAAGCGGTATAAGGGATATTTCCGTATTGGAAACACCGCCTAAGCACAGACTTCCTGTGGAAACTTATGTGACCGAACTTACGGACGGACTTTTAATTGATGCGATAAGCAGAGAGATTGAAAGGGATGGACAAGTTTATGTGCTTTATAATAGAGTAAACGATATCGAAAAAGTAGCAAATAAAATAATGACTTTAGTTCCCGATGCAAAGGTTGTGATAGGTCACGGACAAATGTCGGATACCGAGCTTGAGGATGCTATTGACAATTTTTATACTAAAAAAGCCAATGTACTTGTTTGTACTACGATAATCGAAAACGGTATTGATTTGGCAGATGCAAATACTTTGATAGTTTGCGATGCGGACAGGCTTGGATTGAGCGCTCTTTACCAATTACGCGGCAGAGTAGGACGTTCGGACAAACAGGCGTACGCCTACTTTACCACAAAACCGCAAAAAGTGCTTACAAGCGATGCTTTGAAAAGACTTACTGCAATCACAGATTATACCGATTTTGGCAGTGGCTTTAAAATTGCAATGCGCGACTTGGAGATTAGAGGTGCAGGCAACGTGCTTGGAAAGGAGCAACACGGTCATATTGCAAAAGTCGGTTACGATATGTACTGCAAATTGCTTAAGGAAGTTGTGGAGGAAATTAGCGGTGGCGAAATAACAAGCAAATCGGATGTTAAAATGAAAGTTGATATCGACAGTTATCTTGACCCTGAATATATCCCGTCAAATGACGAAAAAATCAAAGTTTACAAGGATATTGCAGCTCTTCAAAACAGTGAGGAAATAAACGAAATGTATCTTGACTTAAAGGACAGATACGGAGAGCCTGGCGACGGAATTTGCAACCTTATGTATGTTGCGGTTATCAAAAACTCGGCGGCGGAATGTGGTGCTGTAGCCGTGGATATTAGTTTGAAAAATTGTGCTGTGCATTTTGATAACAGCGTATTAAAAAACGAAAATGTAATATTTGCGGTAAGTGATATGTCCGACGAGTGTAGTTTTGAGATAAAAGAAAATCCAAGTGTGATATTTAAGGATAAATCGCTAAATATTAGGCAAAAATTAGAGTTAATGATAAAATTTTTAAAAAAATGTAAAAATAATTAAAAAACTATTGCTATTTTATTTATAATCTTGTATAATAAATAAGAAATATTAAAAATTATAGGCAAATTATGCCATTTTCACATAAATTTAAGGAGTGTTATAATGAAAAAAAAGCTTGTTTTGGTTATAGCCGTTATTTTAATTTTAAGTTTTGTACTTGCCGGTTGTAACTTGTTCACTGTTAATGCGGAGCGTGACGGCGACCAAGTTGTGGCTTCGGTTAAACATAACGGACTTGTTGCAGAGGTAACAAAGTCCGAGTTTACTAACTACTTTGCACAAAATTATCAACAATATGCAAGTTATTTCCAATGGACTCCCGAGGAAGCAGGCGAGTACTTTATTGCTATACTTGCAAGACAAAAAATGACAGTTGTTTTGGCTGTGGAAAAAGTTTGCAAAGAGCGTGGTATCGAAGTCGATAAAAACAAGTTTAACGCTATTTTAAAAGATAATGTAACAAAAGGCGATGCTAAAAAAGGCTATGATGTTTACGCTAACTATTTGTTGTCACTTTTAGATTTAGACGAGCAAAAGTATGTTAAGGAGCAAACAAACAAAATGTTCCAAGACAGCTATGACGAATATATTGAGACTGAAGTTGAAAATGACAGAATCAAAGCCGAGGAAGAAAAAAATAATTCCTCATCATCTTCTAAAGAGGATGTAAAAGACCCTAGACCTACTAAGGATAAGGAAGAAGATACAACCTTTAAGAAAGACAGCACTGTAACTAAGGAAGATGTTGATAGTATTATTGATTTCTTTACTGCAAACAAACCTAATGACAACTCCACTCAATACGAGAAAGATGCTTATAAAAACCAAGAGAAAGCTTTGACGAACACTTATTTATCTTATGATTATTATCTTGCAAAACAAGCGGAAAGCAGACTTTCAAGTAAATATCAAGATTACTTTAAAGCAAGCAGTGATGGTGTTGACGTAAAAGTTAACAAAAATTATGAAAAGACTTTGCAAGAGCAAATTAATTCGTACAAAACGGCAAGCAATTATAAAAGTGCTATTGAAGGAGACACAACAGTTATTTATCACAACGGTAGATATGTTAAAGTAAAAAGTATTTTGTTGCAATTCTCCGACGAGCAAAAGGCTGCTTTAGATTATATCAAAAAGAAATTTGAGGGCGAGGCTTTTGAGCAATATGTACAAGAAGTAAGAAAAGCTTTGGTATTTGGTACAGATGTTATCGAAAGTTTGCAACTTGATAAATATATCGACGACCTATGCGGATTGGTTGTTTACAAATCAAACCCTAATTACGACCCTAAGAAACCTGCGGGAGACCCTAAAGACCAAGACGAAAATACTAAGGATGAGGATATGAATTTCCCTTATATCAAAAATCCTAGTTACGATAAAAACGACCCCGAGAGCGAAAAATGGCAAAGCGTACCTTTCCTTGACGTTATTGCAGAGCTAGGCGAGGCTTTAATGAGCGTTGACGACTCTGCAAAGGCTGAATATAAGGAAAAATATCCAAACGCAAATGATGCAGTTGGCGAAAAAATGTATGTTAACCAAAAGAGAGCTGAGTTGTTTGAAGAGTGGATTTACCTTGTAAATGACGATAGCGGTATGTTTGAGGGTAAGGAGTATACCGAAACTCCTGTCGGCAATAGCAGTGACTATGTAGTTGAATATACTGCTTTGGTAAGACAGTTGCTTTTGGATAAAGGTACTGCAGGCAGCGTAATGGTTGACCAAAAGAATGCTATTGCTTTAAGCGGCAAAGCAGATTATGCAAATATCGTTATTACAAAAGCTAAAGTAGGTACTAAAGAGGTAGAAATTTATACTGATACCGAAAATGAAATTTCATTTATTATCAATGAGTTTGGTGTTCATATCGTAATGCTTACAACTGTTCCTGTAGATATGGGATACAATCAAGAGTGTACTCATTACGAAGTTATTGAAAATAAAGATTTTGATATGACAGAGTTCGAGGAGAACGAAAAGTACACTCAAGCTGATTTGGATTTAATAAAAGAGCAAAATTCTTATTACAAATTTACTATGGATGCTTATGTAGGCTTTGATGAGGAGACAGGTAAGGCAATCACTTTAAGAGAAAAACTTTCCGAGACTCTTCAAAATACTTACGATAGCAATGCGTACAGCAGTCACACCGAAAAAGTGTTTGATATGTACGGAGAAAAATTGTTTGACAAAAAGGACGATAAGGATGCAGCCGAGGGCTATGCGGAATTTAAGTTTGAACTTGTTTTGAAAAAATCCGTTTATAACGGCGTAGTAAGCGCAGTAAAAAGAGCATTCAACGCTTAATTGAATATTAAAATATGCACTGAAAAGTGCATATTTTTTGTAAATAAAATTGTTAAAATAAAAAAGTATAAAATATATTATTATAAATATATATAAATTATAAAGGAAATTTTATGAAACTTGAAGAAAAAACTTTGGAAAGTTCGTTGCAATTTGACGGAAAAATTTTAAAACTTAAGCTTGATAAAGTACAACTTCCTGACGGAAGAGTTGCAAGCAGGGAATATGTTTGTCACAATGGCGGTGCGGGTATTCTGCCTGTCTCAAAAGACGGAAAGGTGGCTTTGGTAAAGCAATTCAGATATCCTTATAAGGAAGTTATTTACGAAATCCCCGCAGGTAAAATCGATAGTGGAGAAACACCTTTTCAAACGGTAAAACGCGAGCTTAAGGAAGAAGTCGGCGGATATTCCGATAATATAATCGACTTGGGTATTATTTATCCATCTCCCGGCTACACAAACGAAAAAATTCACATTTATTTGGCGTTGGATGTGGTGTTTGAAAAACAACAACTTGACGATGGCGAGTTTTTGGAAGTGGAGTTTTTTGACTTTGATAGCGTTTTGCAAATGATAAATGACAATATAATTAAGGACAGCAAAACAGTTATAACAATGCTAAAAGCAAAAGATTTGCTTGCAAAATAAAGGTATAATATGATTTTACAAACGGATAGATTGATTTTAAGGGAATTAACACAATCGGACATTGCCGACCTGTGCGAGATTTTGCAAGATGAACAAACTATGTATGCGTATGAACACGCTTTTTCCGACGAGGAAGTGCAGTGTTGGTTTGACAATCAACTTGCAAGGTATAAAAAATACGGCTTTGGGTTGTGGGCAGTAATAGAAAAGGAAAGTCAAAAAATGATTGGAAACATAGGCATTACTATGCAACCTTTCGGTAATGAACAGGTGCATGAAATAGGGTATTTGTTGAACAAAAAATATTGGCATAAAGGTTATGCAACCGAGGCAACTGTTGCTTGTCGTGAATATGCTTTTAACATACTTAAGTTAGACAAAGTATATTCTATTATCCGAGATAATAACTATTCCTCTCAAGCAGTTGCTTTTCGAAATGGTATGAGTGTTGTGGGAGAGGAAATAAAACATTATTATAATATGAAAATGCCACATTTGGTATATATGGTAAAAAATAAAAGTTTGAATAAAAATGTGAAATAGTATTTGAAATTTCAGCCTAAACAATTCTAATATTTATATAAATTTTAACAGTGTTTAAAAATAAAAAACACCCCGAAACTTTGTGTTTTGGGGTGTTACTTTTTATGTAAAGTTTAAAGTATGCAAAAAGTGGCGTTTACTGCAATAATCCTATCAAAAATCGGGACTATTTAGGTTAAAAAATTGCCTTTAATGTAAAGTTTGGGTACATGGAATAAGTATATCTATGTACATATTATATGTATATTTTAAACTAAAATGTAAGATAATGTCAACGTTATAATAAAGGTTTTGTAAACTCTTTACTTTAAGCATACAAAAATTATATATTCAAACTCAAAAAATCCGTGATTTTGTACATAGATATACTTATTCTATGTAAGGTAAAAACGGAGGTTTTATTATGGCAAAAATAATAAAAAGGGCAGGGATAGTATTTTTGGTATTAGTAATTTCCTTGCTATTAATATTAGGCTGTATGTTAGCGGTAAATACTGCAACCGAAGATAAAAATGCCGAGTTGCAAAACAATGATGGAAACGTTCAAGAAACCGCGGATAAAAGCTACACGCTAAGCGGAACTTGTTCGCAAATGGCAACAACTTGGAATACTGCTATTACATATTCCAAAAATAATAGTGCAGTTAATGTCAATGTTACTTTAGGCGGAAATTGGACAGCACAAAGCGATAGCACATATACAACTTCATTTGGCACAGGGGATGGATTTTCTAAGGGAAGAATACTTATACCTTCGGGAACGAAAATAACATTAGAACTAAATGGATATACCATAAATAGAAATTTAACTACAGCTATAAAGGGTGGTGGAGTTATTAGTGTGGCAGGAGAATTTGTATTAAAGGATAGTTATTATACAAAAGAGAAAGCACTAACATTGGATAGTGTAGCAAAAATAGAAAGTACGCGAATAGGCAAAATTACAGGTGCAAATATTTCATCACACATGGAAGCAGCTTTATCTATTGATGGGAGCAATGACTGCAAAATTTATGGTGGAGTTTTTTATAATAATAAGTTAAACTATACTCCAAGTTCTTCTTATGGCTTTACTGCAAGTGCTATATATAATAATGGTTGGGCTAAAGCATATTTTTTTGGTGGTCTGGTTGCTTTTAATAGTACTATAGTAAATGGGGCATATAAAGATAATGGGACAGCTGCTGCAGTATTGGTCGCTGATTATGCCTACTCGTACTTATATGACTTGATAATCAAAAATAATTATGGTAATATAGTTGCAGGATATACATGTGGAGATTCGCATTCCACTAATATCGGTGCAGGATTTCAAGTTTATGATAATAAATTAATAGACAGCGAAGCTGAAAGTAATTTCAGTGATGGTTTTACCGTATTGGAGCCGCTTGATAAGGATGGCAAAATAACTCGTATAGGACTAACAAGAGCCGCTAATACAAGTATAAGTAGTAATAATTATAATACGCACAACAATGGTGTTAATCCGCTAAAGTTTTTCTTTAGTGATAATGATGATTATATTGCTACTTTACAAAACAACAAATTAATGCTATGTAGAAAAATAGAAAGTGATAAATATGACTTGATGTATTATCAAAACGGTTATAGGAAGAATTATAAAGATAATAATATTATACATGGTAGGGATGATTATAGTTTATTGGAAAACTGTGGTATGAGTGAATATGTTTTAGGAAATATATTGCCAAATACATCAATAAATACACTTATATCAAATATTAATTTTGCAGGTAGTAAAGTTGTGATTTATAATAGTAAAGGGCAAGTGGTTTATAACAAAGGTACTGCTACAAGCGGAGTTGATATAAACAACACTATATTAAATGCAGTCGGTACAGGTTGGAGATTGGAAACATATTCCGACAGTAATTTAAAGATAGAAACGGTTTATCTATCCGTATTAGGCGATGTGAATGGAGATGGCAGAATAACCGCAAGCGATATTTCCTATTTAAGGCAATTAGCAAGTGATAAAACAATGTTTAATAATATTAGCGTTGCAAAAAAACTTGCATGTACAATAGATAATAGAGGCGGTTTATCCATTGTTGATGGAGAAATTTTGAGATTATTTATAGATAAAAAAGTCGATTTGAGTAATTATTTATAAAATTAATCTTCCATATATGTTCAAAAAGCAGTAAATAACAAAAATTAGCACTCTTAGTGGTAGAGTGCTAATTTTTTGATTTTTTTTGCAAAAAATACTTGACAATAGAAAAATTTGTGATATAATAAAGTCAAAGGTCAAAGAAAGTCAGGAATACGATTTGAATATACTTTAATAGGTAATAATGTATTTATAAGTATAAGGTAAGTTTGATATAAAATAAAATATAATTACATATTTTATATTGAATATTGGCAAAATTAAACTTTTGGCAAAACACAAAAGTTAAAGGAGTTAAAATGGCGACTATAAGTGATATAATAGAAGAATTTATTTTATCGGCACTTGCTGACGACGAATTGTTGCAATTATCGCGTAATGATTTGGCAAACTATTTCAGTTGTGCACCAAGTCAAATAAATTATGTTTTATCCACAAGATTTACGCCTGAAAAAGGGTTTATAATCGAGTCTAAACGCGGTGGTGGCGGTTGTATAAATTTAATAAGGATAACGGACGATAAGGAAAATGTATTAAAAAGCATTTACGACTATTTAATGCAAGAGGGCGTGCTAGAGTATAACAAGTTATTGCATATACTGCAAAGGCTAGTTACCGATGGCATAATCGACCAAAAGGAAAGCGATTTGCTAAAAGTTGCAATGTCGGATAAGTCGCTTGCAAGCCCTGTGAATATGCGCGCAAGGCTTAGGGCACAAATGTTAAAGGAAATAATTTTGAATTTATCAAAAAGGAGTTAAATATGAGCGGAAATTATTATTGTTGTGTGTGTGGCAAACCTGCTACCGTATGCAAAAAGGAAACAATCAACGGTGTAACAAAGGTATCGTATTATTGTGACGAGTGTTTGGCACTTTTGGAAAACGGGCATCCGTTTGACAACCTTATATCCGCAATGTTTAACTTTGGCGGAAATAGTTTAGGAGGAGTGCAAAAACACAAAATGCGTGTTTGCAAGTGCGGTATGACCGAGCGTGATGTTATAAACAGCGGTAAGTTCGGCTGTAGCGAATGTTACAATGTTTTTCGCGATATTGCGGAAAATTATGTGAACACAAGAGGTTATCTTGCACATAAAGGCAAAGCTCCAAAACAAAACAAAGCTACACAAAATGCAGGTGTGGATACAAATAACGCAAATGCACCTTTGTCGCAAGTGGATAAATTAAAGGCGGAACTTGCAACTGCCGTAAAAGAAGAAAGATTTTTGGATGCGGATAGGATAGCAAAACAAATAGCTGCATTAAACAAGGGAGGTAATTGATATGGCAAATTATGATAGTATAATTGTTTCCACAAGAGTAAGACTTGCAAGAAACTTAAAAGATATACCTTTTCCTGCAATGTTGAAAGGCAGCCCAAAGTCGAGTGAAAAAGTTGTAAATACGGTTACTGCCGCTTGCGACAAACTTTTTAAATACGATTTGTACAAAATGAGCGGGATAAGCGATATTGACAGGCTTACATTGCAAGAAATGCATTTAATAAGCCCTAATTTGGCAAAAAATACGGATAATGGTGCTGTTTGTATAAGTAAAGACAGCGAAATGAGCATAATGATAAACGAAGAGGACCATATTCGCGCACAGTGTGTGATGGGTGGTTTTTGCTTGGAAGAATGTTACAAAAAAGTTAATGCTTTTGACGATAAGCTTAGCGAAATTGCAGCAATAGCTTATGACGATAAACTTGGGTATTTGACTGCGTGTCCTACCAATTTGGGAACAGGTATGAGGGCAAGTGTAATGTTGTTTTTGCCTGCTTTGACCAAAACAAGGGAGCTTGCAAGCATAATAAACCATGTTCAACAAATGGGACTTACCGTAAGAGGTTTTTATGGCGAAGGCAGCGAGGGAATAGGTTATTTGTATCAAATAAGCAATCAAATAACCATTGGCGTAAGCGAAATAGATTTGCTTAAAAATGTTGCTAATGCCGTAATCAAGATTTGTGAAAGCGAGCAAAGTGCAAGAGAAAAATTGCACAGCAAGCTTGGCATTGCGTTGGAGGATAGTGTTTCCCGCTCGTTAGGAATTTTGCTGTATGCAAAAAGGTTGAGTTCGGGCGAGTTTATGGAACACATTGCAAATGTCAAGTTGGGTACGGCACTTAATATACTTGATTTAAGTATGCCTATGCTTAATCATTTGACGGAGTTTTGTCAGCCTGCAAGTTTGTGCAGATATGGCGGAGGCAAGTTGAGTGCGGATAAACGCGATAAATTGCGTGCGGATTTAGTAAGAAGTAAGATTCAAGAGAGGTAATATATGAACAAATTTAGTAGTGAAAGTAATAAAATAATTGAAAAAGCAACTGCGCTAGGTGCATTTAGCGGCGGTTTGATTGGTACAGAACATTTACTTTGTGCTATGGCGTATGTGGATGGTACCAATGTGCAAACAATTTTGGAAAGGGTAGGTTTTACCAAAACGGATATCCCTAAGGTTATTAGTTTGGGGGAGGAAAGCCATTCTACTTATTTTAGCCCTCGTACAAAAAACGTGATTGCAAATAGTGTGAACTTGGCAACAAGTTTGGGACTTAACTATGTAATACCCGAACATATTTTGGCGATTATTTTGAATGATAGGACATCCTATGCTTACAAGTCACTTGTTCATTTGGGCTGTGATGTGAACAGCTTGGTACTTGCAATTTCAAATGCTATCAATTTGAATAACAATATAAACCAAAGTGGAGAGAGTAATGATTTTAGCGAGGCTTTCAGCGGTGGTGCGGACAGCGAGAATAGCATAAAAGGACTTGAAAAATTGGGTGTGGACTTGACAAGTAAAGCGGAACAAGGCAAACTTGACCCTGTAATCGGCAGACATGAGGAGATTGACCGAGTTATTCAAATTTTGTCAAGACGTACAAAAAACAATCCTGTTTTGATAGGCGAGGCGGGTGTAGGTAAGTCCGCCATTGTTGAGGGGCTTGCAAGTGCCATTGTAAACGGCGATTGCCCAGAAATGTTAAAAGGTAAAAGAATTTTCAGTCTTGATATTTCAAGTTTGCTTGCAGGTACAAAGTATCGTGGCGACTTTGAAGAGAGGATGAAAAATGCAATAGACACTATCAAAAAGTCGGGTAATATAATTTTGTTTATTGACGAAATTCATACAATGGTTGGTGCAGGCGGTGCGGAGGGTGCTGTTGATGCAGGAAACATTTTAAAACCTATGCTTGCAAGGGGAGAACTTCAAACCATAGGTGCGACAACCATTGACGAGTACCGTAAATATATCGAAAAAGACCCTGCGTTAGAGAGAAGATTTCAGCCTATTATAGTAAATCCGCCATCTGTTGAAGATACGATTTGTATTTTAAAAGGATTGCGTGATAAGTACGAGGCACATCACAAAGTGCAAATAAAGGACGAGGCAATCGAAGCTGCGGCAGTACTTTCCGACAGGTATATAAGCGACAGATTTTTGCCTGATAAAGCTATCGACTTGATTGACGAGGCAGCAAGCCGTAAAAGGACACACAGTCAAGTTATGCCAAAGGAAATCAAAGAAATTGAGGACGAAATAATAAGATATAAGCAGAAAAAGGAAGATGCTCTAAAACAAGAGCAGTACTTGAAAGCCAATGAATATAAGGAAAAAATCGAAGAGTTGACCCGCGATTTTGAAAGCAAAAAGGCTAATTGGACGGAACATTCGGAGGGCAATGAACTTAGTATCGGCGAAGAAGAAATCGCACAAATTGTAAGTAGTTGGACGGGTATACCTGTTGTTAAAATGACCGAAAGCGAAGCGGAAAGATTGATAAATCTTGAAGATATTTTGAAAAAGCGTGTAATCGGACAGGAAGAGGCAGTAACAAGCATATCAAAAGCTGTAAGACGTGCAAGAGCAGGACTTAAAGACCCTAACAGACCAATCGGCTCATTTATATTCCTAGGACCAACAGGCGTGGGTAAAACAGAACTTTGCAAAGCACTTGCCGAGGCTATGTTTGGGGACGAAAACCTTATGATTAGGCTTGATATGAGCGAGTATATGGATAAAATCAATGTGTCTAAATTGATTGGCTCTGCACCCGGTTATGTCGGCTTTGAAGAGGGCGGACAGCTAACCGAAAAAGTAAGACGTAAACCTTATTCGGTAATTTTGTTTGACGAGATTGAAAAAGCACACCCTGATGTATTTAATCTTTTGTTGCAAATTATGGATGACGGCAGACTTACAGACTCGCACGGCAGGACGGTATCCTTTAAAAACACTATAATAATCATGACAAGCAATATAGGTGCAAGCGAGATTGGCAAAATGTCTACTTTAGGTTTCGGCGGGGGTCAAAGCAGTGTTTCCGAGGACGAGTATGACGAAATGCGTGACAGACAGCTTGAGGCATTAAGACAGACTATGAAACCCGAGTTTATCAACCGTATAGACGATGTTATAATCTTCCGCAAATTGTCAAAAGAAAATATAATGAATATTTGCGATTTGATGGTAAATAACCTAGCAAAAAGACTTAAGGAACAAAATATCAATATTACAGTAAGCGAAAAAGCAAAAGAGTATATTGCCGAGCAAGGCTTTAACAGCGAGTACGGCGCAAGACCTTTAAGAAGAAGTGTACAAAAGCTTATCGAAGATAAATTGTCCGACGAAATTTTGCGCGGAAGTATTGCAATAGGCGATAAGGTCAACATTGATTTTAAGGAAGATAAATTGGTGTTTGAAAAAGAGTAAACAAAAATTAATATCCTTGTAAACATTATTGTTCGCAAGGATATTTTTTGTGCTGTTAAAATAGGTAACATTTTATCTAAAAACAAAATAATATCGATTTTCAATGTAAAATTTAGATAAATTGTATAGTAATTTGTGGCAAAATATGGTACAATATACTTGATAAAAATATTTGTTTTTATCAAAATAACTAATTTAAGGGGGCAATAAATATGCGTATTGAAATTATTGCAAAAAATTACAAACTTAGTGAAAAGCTAAAAGACATTATTGAGAAAAAGCTTGACAAATTCTCTAGGTATTTCGAAGAAGATGCTAAAGCAAAAGTTATTCTTAGGGAAGTTAATCAAGACAAAGATGCAATGGAAATCACAATCAATTTCGGTGGCGGAAAGATTATGAGAGCGGAAGTTGTATCTGACAATATGTATGATAATATAGATATAATCTTGCCAAAGCTTGAAAGGCAAGTCAGAAAATATAGGACAAAATTGGGCAAAAAAGTTAAAGAAAGTGCCTTTGATATGGAAGCTTTGTATGGAGATAGCGAGCCTACACGTGAGCTTGCCGTTGCAAGAATTAAGGAAACCGAAGTAAGAAAAATGTCTGTCAAAGATGCTATTGCCGAAATGGAATTGCTTGACCATTCGTTTTATGTTTTTATCAACGAGGCAAATGGACTTGTAAACATTGTTTATAAACGTGCTGCAGGGGATGTAGGTTTGCTTGATTTAATTTACTGATAACAAATAAAAAACATTGCTTGGTGTATGCCAAGCAATGTTTTTTATTTTACTTTTATGTTTTTAATTTGTTTGATTAATAAAATTGTTTATAAAATTTAAAACAATATTATACAAAAATTTACTTATTGTTTTCGTCCGTGTCTTTTTCCTTTTGTTCGCTAGTTGAGGAATCTCCCTCAACTTCCTTTTTTGCAGTTGTGATTGGGGCAGAGGTTAAACCTACAACATCGTCAACAGGTAGGGAAAAAGCAATGCCTTGACCTGCTGTTTTAAGTCCTACGCCTTGGTATAAAGCGTGTAGTACATTGTCCTTTATCTCGCTGGATACTAAAATCATAACCAATTCCTTATCCGGCTGAATGGTTATGTTGAAAAACTGTTCTGCCTCACGGTTTGCAGTACCTCTTGCATGAATAACCGTACCACCGCGAGCTCCTGCTTCTTTGGCGGCATCCATAACAGCTTCGGAGAATCCCGCATTTACTATGCACAATACTAATTCGTGTTTTGATTTGTTCATTTTGATTTTTCCTCCTTAACCGCCATTTTGTTATTACTTAAAAATCCGTAAATCAATGTTCCGATTACGCTTGTAATCGGTATGGTAAAAGCAATACCTTTGCCGTCCTTTATGGTATTAAATTTATTGTCTATCTCGTGAAGAGCATCGGAAATTTTGTTTTCGCCTATCACGCTGCAAATTACAGCTTTTTCGTTATGGGCAAGACCTAACAATTCAAGCATGCTTTTTGGTGCCATACCATTGCCGAGCATAACTACCTGCATATTTACGTCAAATGACTGTATCAAATCAAGGTAAAACTCCGCTTTGTTTCTGCTGACTATTGTAATCAACAATTTTAGTTTGTTAGATGAAACTTTGTTAGATTTGTTTGCAGCCGTTTTTGCCTTTTGCGGTATTTTGACTTTTATATTTTCTTGAATTTTAGTAAGTTTTTCTTTTCGCTTAATTTGATTTTGCGGGTTAGCAGTTTTTTCGTTTTTTAAATTGGAAAATCTATTTGGCATACCATACCCCCTTAATCAAAGTAAATGATTTGTTCATCATCTGCCGACAAGATACGTTTCATAGCAATCTTATTGCGAACTTTTGCCGACATAATAGCTTTAAAGCCAAGTGTTTGAATTGTTATAAGCGGTGTCATTGCAACCATTGCAACCACGCCAAAAGCATCGGTAAGTACACTTTGAGGATTGCCGCTAATCATAACGCATGCACCGATTGCAAGCGGAAGTATAAAGCTTGAGGTCAACGGACCGCTTGCAACACCACCGGAGTCAAATGCTATTGCGGTGTATATCCTTGGCACGAAGAATGACAGTCCGAGTGAAATCGCATAGCCGGGAATTAAGTAGTAAAGTATCGAAAATTTGAATATCATCCTTATCAAAGATAGTCCTATAGATATTCCTACTGCGACGGATAGCGCGACAAGCATTTCAATTTTTTTAACGCCTCCGCCCGTAACTTCCTCAACCTGTTTGTTAAGTACGTGTACTGCAGGCTCTGCAAGTACTACCACCATACCTAAAAGCACGCCGATAAATACGAGCAACACAGGGCTGAACTCTGCAATTTGTTCGCCTAACTTAAAGCCAACAGGCATAAAACCTACCGATACTGCAACAAAGAAAATCGTAAGTCCGAAAAATGTATAAATTATGCCAATGCCTATTTGTAAAAGTTTTTTTACAGGCAATTTTAATATGGTAAATTGCAATATCAAAAAGAATAGTATAATCAACCCTAAAGCTTTTAAAGTGTCAAGTGAATGACTTAAAAGCACGCCGCCAAAGTTTGAAAGGTTTGCCTCTACAGAATAATCTGCAAGCTCGTATAACATTTGACCGTTGGATGTCAATGCCAAAACAGCCAAAGCTATCATAGGACCGATAGAGCAAAGTGCAATCAAACCAAAGCTGTTTTCGTTTGAGTTCCTGCCGCCTACCGTGTTTGCAATACCAAAGCCTAAAGCCATAATAAACGGTACTGTGATAGGACCTGTTGTTACGCCGCCGGAGTCAAATGCCAAAGCTAAAAAGTCGGCTTTGCCACACTCAATCATAACCGCACAAAATGCAAACAGCAGCATGTAAAAGAACATCAAAATCATTGATAGATTTTTTTTAAAAAGTATTTTTAAAATGGATATTACAAGGAAAAGTCCAACCCCAAGTCCAACAGTCATTATAAGTAGTGTAGGGGATATTACGGCACTTACTTGCCCAGCTAAAACAGATAAGTCAGGCTCGGCAATCGTTATAAGTACTCCCATAACAAAACTAACGAATATCAAAACAAAAACTTTTTTGGATTTGATAAGACCTGAGCCGATATGTTCGCCCATTGGGGTCATTGCCAAATCGGAACCCAAATTAAAAAGTCCGATACCCAAAATCAAAAAAACAGCGGAAACAGCAAATGATACAATTTCCGTAGTTGACAAATCGACAAGTGGCGTAAAGGAAATAATCAAAACTATTGCCGTAATGGGAAGTACGGAAATCAATGCTTCTTTAAGTTTTAATAACAGTGCTTTAACCATTAGCCACTCCTTTGCTTTTGCTTGTATTTTTGGTATTTAGATTTTAGCATATATTTTATTAATTGACAAATATATAAATATAAAAAATAAAAAAATTTAAAAATTTTTAGTTTTATTTGCATTTAGCCCCGATTTTCGATGCCTTTTTATTTGCAAGCAGATAGCTTCTGTCAATATGTTCAAACACTTTTTCTATTGGCAAACTGCAACCATCCAATCGGATAGTAAGCCAATATTTTTTGTTCATGTGGTAGGCAGGAAAATAGTTTTTCATATCTATTATATTCGGGATAATTTGAGGATTTTCCATAAAGTCGATTATCTCGGCAATCTTATCTCCATCAAGTCCTAAAGATTTTTCTTTTGTGGTAAGCAGGGCACAGTACCATTTGCTGTTGTCTTTTCTTCTCCAAATAGCGTTGTTAGGCGACTTTGCCCATAAAAATTCAAGATTGTCCTCGTATTTATTTTTTATGTAATCAATAATTTGCAATGCATAATCACTTGTAAAAATAGTTTTTGTAAAGCACTTATCGCGAATATCGATTAATGCTTTTTCATAAGCTTTTTTTACTTCTCCGACAAAAACTCCGCTTGCACTTTCTGCAAGAAAAAGAGTATAAATTTCCTCGCTTTCCAAATCGTAAACTTCGGTTTCTATATTTCCCGTTACATTGATTTTTACAGTCAGTTTCATACTGCCGTCGACTATGTTTGTAACATATTCATAGTAATCATTGTTAAAAATAAAACCGTAATTTGTTAAGCAGTTAAAATTGACTTTGTATTGTCCGAAAATTTCTTGTAAAATTTGATTCATAATAATCCTTTTTAAAACTTTCTTATAAATTGATTATAGCATATCTAATACAAAAAATCAATATGACAATTAATTTAAAAATAATGTAATGCTTGATTGAATTGCTTGAGAATGTTAAAAAAAATACTATATTGCTTTACATTTGTTTTTATGTTATAATAAAAAAAAGAGAAATTATGAGCAAAATTAAAATGTTTTTTGTTGGCGGTGTAGAAAAGTGGTTTAAGAAAAACAACGCCAATTTTAAGTCTAAAAAATCGGCTAGATTAAATTATACGGAAATCGTAAATATTTTGGAAGAAAAATTATCCGACTTTAATGGTAAAGCTGTGTTGAAACCATTTGAAATTTTGAATGTCAGATTTTATTAAATACCACTTAATAGGTTAAAAAACTATCGAAAATCGATATTATTTATAGGAGTTAGAGTATGCCAGCACTATCTATAATGGTTAAACCTGCATCGGGACTATGCAATATGAGGTGTAAATATTGTTTTTACAGCGATGTAGTAAGCCATAGAAAAAAAGGACAATTTGGAGTAATGAGCAATGACATTGCAGATAATTTGATAGAAAAGGCCATCGCGTTTGCAAACGGCGATAATATTGGCATTGTGTTTCAAGGGGGCGAGCCATTGCTTGCGGGTATTGAATATTTTAAGCATTTTATCGATTGCGTAAATAATTA
The DNA here is from genome assembly GCA_947646415.1 of uncultured Clostridia bacterium. Taxonomy (GTDB): domain Bacteria; phylum Bacillota; class Clostridia; order Christensenellales; family UBA3700; genus MGBC100798. The sequence goes on from CANSGN010000008.1 coordinate 28,989, forward strand.
CAATTATAAGGGTAAAATTTATTATAGTTTGCAGACAAACGGCACATTGATTGATGATGATTGGGCGGAATTTTTTAAAGTTAATAATTTTTTATTGGGCGTAAGTTTGGATGGAAATGAAATACATAACAAATTTAGAGTAATGAGTGACCAAAGCTCGTCTTTCGAAAAAATAGAAAATGGGATAAAATTACTTGATAAATATAAAGTTGATTACAATATTTTAAGTGTGGTTACAGGTTATTTTGCCGATAATGTGGAAGAAATTTACAACTATTTTAAGAGTAAAGGTTATAAATTTTTACAATTTATACCTTGCTTGAAACCATTCGGAAGTAATGAAGAAAGCGAACTTTTTATGACAGGGAAACAATATCAAAATTATTTGATTAAGCTGTTTAGGTTGTATGCAAATGATTTTTTAAATGATGAATATATTAGCATACGAAGTTTTGATAATATCGTACGCCTTTATGGGGGAATTAAACCCGAGCAATGCGGAATGATTGGCGCTTGCTCACGTCAATTTGTGGTGGAGAGTAACGGCAATGTGTATCCTTGTGATTTTTATTGCAGTGACGAGTGGTTGCTTGGTAATATAAAATATTGCGATTTTAATATACTTACAAAATCAGAAAAAGGGTTACAGTTTTTAAAACAATCTTATGAAATAAATGACAAATGTAAAAAATGTGAGTATTTTAAATATTGCAGAGGCGGCGGTTGCATGCGTGAAAAGGAAAGCTTGGACTATTGCATAGCAAACCAAAATTTTTATAAAAAAAGTGCAGTTATATTTGCAAAGGTGCTAAAAAAATTGCGTGCCGGAAGCTAAAAATTAAAAAATGTTAAGTTTTATAGTGTACTTAAAAATTTTAATATTTTATATAAGAAGATAATAAGTTATAATAATTGCTAATTTAAAAATTTTATGTTAAAATAGTTTTGTATAATTGTAAAAATAGCCAAATTACAGATATATTTGAAAAAATGAATAATTTTATTGATAAAAAATAAAATTAATTGTAGGACTTCCGTGTTTTTTACTAAAATAAATATAGGAGTATTTAATGAAAGATTTAATAAGCGTAATTGTCCCTGTCAGCAATGTGGAAAATTATTTAAGGGAATGTTTGGATAGCATACTTTGCCAAACTTATGAAAATTTGCAAGTAATATTGGTAGATGACGGCAGTTTTGATGGAACTGCAAAAATTTGCGACGATACGGCAGCTGCAGATAAAAGGATAGTTGTTGTGCATGAGCCTGACTTGAACAGCAGCGAAATCAAAAATATAGGATTGTCTAAAGCTACAGGTAAATATGTCACTTTCGTTAACGGCGGTGACTATATCGCCAAAAATTATATTGAAATGTTGCATTACGGAATAACCCATTTCGAAACGGATATTGCCTTTTGCAAATATAAAAAATATTATGTAAGCCATAATGAAAAAGTTTATGAAAACAATTTGAAAAACAGCAAAAATTATTTGTTGAATTTTGATGAGTTCGCGAGCAGCGTATTTTGTTTGGAAGACGGAGAAAACGCCGTGACTTGCAGCAGTTGGAGAACTTTGTTTAAAACTGATATTATAAATAAATGGAATATCAAGTTTGATGAAAGTATAACAATGTGGGAAGATATAAAGTTTTTGTTTGAGTATTTAAAAATGTCGCTTTCTTACTATGTGGTCGATGAGTATTTGTATTATTTGAGATTGGACGAAAATATGATACAAAAATACAATGACAATTTTATTACTATGAAGACAGAGGCATATAGACACGTGGAGAACTTTGTCAAAGACGAAAATATAAAAGGCATTGTAAAGTTCAATTTGATATGGAATTTGTTTTATCATGAACTTTCTCATATTTCTACATATTACGATAAGGAAAAAGTTAAAAACATTTACGCACTTAAGGAATATAGTGCATTTAAAATCAAAACATATATTGCCAATGCTAAAAATAAGAGTTTCTCCAATGTTTTGTTCATGGCTTTGATTAAAATGAGAATGCCTAAACTTGTTTGGAAGCTAAATAGAGAAAAGGAATAAAAAATATATTACGGTGAATTATGAATAATACAAACGGAATAAGGAAACACACTTTTTCATTTGAGGTGTTTCCGCCAAAACAAAGTACGAGTTTTGAAAATATAAAAAGAGTTACTGACAGTTTGATAAAATTGAATCCCGATTTTATAAGTGTTACTTATGGTGCGGGAGGTACTGCTAAAGATAACAGGACAGTCGAAGTTTGCAAATTGATTGCAAATAGCGGAAAAAGCAAGCCTGTTGCACACCTTACCTGTATTGGCTCGACAAAAGGTGAAATCGATGAAATTTTAGCTGCTTTAAGTGCGATAGGCGTAAAAGATATACTTGCTTTGCGCGGAGACAGAAATCCTAATGTTACTCAAAAAGGGGATTTTGAGCATGCAGTTGATTTGATATATTATATTAAGTCAAAAATGGGGGATAAGTTTAATATTTTGGCGGCTTGTTACCCTGCGGGACATAATGAAAGCGCAAATCAAAAGGAAGATATTTTAAATTTAAAGAAAAAAGTCGATGCGGGTGTAAGTGCTTTGATAACTCAAATGTTTTTTGACAATGAAGAGTTTTACAGGTTTAGGGATATTGCGGAAATAGCCGGTATCAACATTCCTATCGAAGCGGGAATAATGCCAATTACCAACACAAGACAGATTGAAAAAGTTATATCTTTGTCGGGTGCGAGTATGCCAACAAGATTGACAAAACTGATTGCAAAATATGGCAACAACGACAATGCTATGTTCGATGCAGGGACAAGCTTTGCTACCTCTCAAATAGTGGAGCTGTTATCAAGTGACATAAGCGGAATACATTTGTACACAATGAATAATCCTTCTGTTGCCGAAAATATTTACGGACAGGTAAAAGGTCTTTTGGAAGTTTGATTGATTTTTGGAGAGTTTATGTATATAGATAAAAGAACGGTAAAAAAATATCTTAATTATAAAGGGCTTGACAGCGATTTTGATAGCTTGATAGGCGATGTTTTTTTGGAAGTTAAAAGCATAAGCAATCCTAAAAAATTATGTGTTTTAAGCGATGTTAGCAAAGAAAACGGATTTTACAAGATAAACAAATTGAATTTGTTGCTTAAAAGTCAGGATATTAACAATTTGTTTGACGATTGCGAAAGTATTGCTACTTTGGTAGTAACCTTAGGGCTTGCAATAGATAAAAAAATTGATTTTTATGCAAAAGTAGATATGATGCGGTCATTGGTTATGGATGCGGTAGCAAGCGTTTACGCCGAGAGCATTTTGGACGAATTGGAGACGGAAATAACCGCTCAAACAAATTTGTATAAAACGATGCGTTTTAGTCCTGGTTATGGCGATTTGGACATAAGTTTGCAAAAAGATTTGATTGAAGCTGTTGGCGCAAGTAAGTATTTGGGCATAATTGTAAATGAAAATTACCTTATGACTCCGCTTAAATCTATAACCGCGTTTATAGGTTTTTCAAGCAAAAAGCAGTTGTTTGGTAGCATTTGTCTTACTTGCCCGCAAAAGGGCAAATGTTCGGTTAAGTGTGGCAAGGCAGAGTGAGAAAATTTGATAACTTTGTTTAAATTTTTAATGACAATTAAACAAAGTTATTTTTAATAATAAAGAGGCTGAAAATGAAAGAGTTATTTGCAAAAAAAGTGGTGGTTTTGGATGGTGCAATGGGCACAATGCTTATCGGCGCAGGTTTAAAAGTCGGAGAAAAGCCCGAAATGCTTAATATTACCGACCCGCAAATTGTATACAATATACACAAAGCATATCTAAAAAGCGGTGCAGATATTATTTACACCAACACTTTCGGTGCAAATGCCGTAAAAATGAAAAATTATCCTTACCGCGAGGTTATCGAAAAAGGTATCGAAATTGCAAAGCGTGCCGTCAATGATTTTGGCTATGGTTATGTCGCTTTGGATATGGGCAGTATTGGAGAGTTGCTTGAGCCAATAGGCAGTTTAACATTTGACCGAGCTTACGAAATTTATAAGGAAATTGTACTTATAGCAAAAAATGAGGTTGACTTGTTTGTTGTGGAAACAATGAGCGATTTGTACGAATTAAAGGCAGCTGTGCTTGCAGTAAAAGAAAACAGCGACAAACCTATTATAACAACAATGAGCTTTGACGAAAGCAAAAGGACTTTTGCGGGCTGCCCGTTACTTGCAATGGTTGCTACAATGGAAGGTCTTGGAGTAGATGCCCTTGGAGTAAACTGTTCGTTAGGACCTAAACAACTTGGAAGTATTGTAGATGAGCTAGTAGCAAAATGCAATATGCCTATAGTATTAAAACCAAATGCGGGATTGCCTTTTATACGAAATGGTGTGACAGAATACGATGTTTCTGCCGAAGAATTTGCTCAGGTTATGGCGGATTATGTTAAGCGCGGTGTAAGTATTGTTGGCGGATGTTGCGGAACAGACGATAAATTTATTGCCGCTATGGTTGATAAGATAAAAGGGCTTAAACCTATAAAACGTGAGGTTGCTCCTGTATCTTCGCTGGCAAGCGGTACGAGATATTTGGAAATCGACAGCCCTAAAATAATTGGGGAAAGAATTAATCCTACAGGTAAAAAATTGATGAAAGAGGCAATCGCCAAAAAGGATATTGCTTACTTTGAAAATCAAGCTGTTGAACAAATGCAAGCTGGTGCCGATATTTTGGATATCAATATGGGTATACCTAATATTGACGAGGCAGAGATGATGAAAATTGCCGTTAAGGCAGTTCAGTCTGTTACCGATTTGCCGTTGCAAATTGATAGCAGTGACCCATTGGCAGTGGAAACAGGCGTGCGTTATGCAAATGGTAAAGTCATAATAAATTCCGTTAACGGCGATGACGAAGTTTTGGATAATATTTTGCCTATTGCAAAAAAATACGGAGCTATGCTTTTAGGGCTTACGATAGATAAAAACGGAGTGCCTAAAAGTGTGGAAGAAAGGGTGCGTATTGCCGAAAAAATAATAAATAAAGCTACAAAAATCGGTATTAAAAAGGAAAATTTAATAATTGACTGCCTAACTTTGACGGTTGGTGGCGAGCAAGACCAAGCAATAAAAACCTTGCAAGCACTTAAATTGATAAAGGAAAAATTTGGCGTAAAAACAGTGCTTGGGGTTTCAAACATTTCCTTTGGATTGCCTAGTAGGCAAATTGTAAATAGTCACTTTTTGACAATGGCTTTGAGTTTTGGTTTGGACTTAGCTATCATAAACCCTAATATTACGGAAATGATGCAAAGCTTTAGGGTATTTAACTTGATAAGCGGTGTGGATGAAAACGGTAAAGATTTTATAAAGCATTGCGGAGTTATAAATAATGCTACCGAAATTGTTGGAACAGAATATTCCTTGCAAGACTGTATAATAAAATCGTTAAAAGCAAAAGCTGTAAGCATAGTGCAAAATATGCTTAAAAATCAAAACGGACTTGATATCATAGAAAAAGATGTAATCCCCGCACTTGACTATATAGGGGATATGTACGAACAAGGCAAGTTGTTTTTACCTCAGTTAATAAGTTCTGCCGATTGTGCAAAAGCCGTTTGCGATACAATCAAACTTACACTAGGTGGTAGCTCGTTGGATAACGGCACGAAAATAGTTTTGGCTACAGTACAGGGAGATGTTCACGATATAGGTAAAAATATAGTTAAAACTGTTTTGCAAAATTACGGATACAATATTATTGATTTGGGTAAGGATGTTCAGATTGAAAAAGTTGTGCAAACTGCAAAAGAAGAAAATGCCAAAATAGTTGGATTATCAGCACTTATGACAACTACCGTAAAAAATATGGAAAAAACTATAAAAGCTTTGAAAAAAAATATAGACGGTGTTATTGTTTTTGTGGGTGGGGCAGTGCTTAATGAAGAAATCGCATTGCAAATAGGTGCTGATTACTATAGCAAAGACCCAAGACAAATGGTTAAAATATTGGGCCAATTAGATATATAATAAAGTAGTATTAAAATTGTATATAAAAACAAAAAAAGTTTGAGATATCTCAAACTTTTTTTGTTTATTTAAGCCAATTAGTTACGTTTTAAAAAATTTTCAAAGCAATAAGAAATTTCGCGTGTTACTATCTTATACCCTACGTCGCTTAAATGTAATCCATCTAAAGTGTAAGTTTTGTTTAATTTATCATTAAGCAAAAGACTTTTGTGAATATCCAAATAAATGACTTTTTTTGTATTGCATAAGTTTCTTAATTTTGAATTTATATCCATGATAGTAAAATTATCACGCTTTTTAGTTAAATTTTTAGAGTTGTAATTATCAAGTGTTACAGTAGGGAAGATTGAATTTACAATGATATTGCAATCGGGTAAATTTGTTTGTAGCATTTCAATAATTTTATCCATATTGGCAAGATATGTTTCTTCCGGAATAGCGTGCCCTATATCGTTTGTTCCTACATGAACAAGAACTGTTTTTGGCTTTAAGTCTATTACATTTGTTTGCAATCTGTTTAATACATCTTGCGATTTGTTACCCGAAATGCCACGATTGATATAATCTTTATCTTTAAAATATTTTGGTAAATTATATAGTTCCATTATGCTGTCGCCGACAAAAACAACCCCTTCCTTTTTGGTTTGATTTGCGATAGCCGCATATTCTTCCGCTTTTTTAAGTTGAGTACTTTTTGATGAAAAAAGCGCCTCGCCATATAAAAGAAAGATAAGTAAAGTACAGCCTATAATTGTTATAAGCAACAATAAAGTGGCACAAGTTGCCATCACTATTTTTCTTTTTTGGCAATAATTTAAATTTTTTATCATCATTTGCACCTATTTAATAGTTTTGTTAAATTTTATTATATCATTATTGTGTGTAAATTGCAATAGAAAACTGCCTATTTGTTATTAATATAACCAATTTGAGGGCTTTTGAAAAAAATTTCATAAAAAATAATTTCTTTGGTATAATTGTGACAGTACAGCAATATTCTATAATGATAAAGGTTTGGAGGATAGAGAATGGATAGCGTAACTATTTATCAAGACATTGCAAAAAGAACAAATGGCGATATTTATATCGGAGTAGTAGGACCTGTCAGAAGTGGCAAGTCAACATTTATTAAGAAGTTTATGGACGAGTTGGTTTTACCTAATATTTCCGACGAAAACGAAAGGGTACGTGTGACCGATGAACTTCCGCAATCGGCAACAGGAAAGGCGGTTATGACAACTCAACCGCAATTTGTACCCGATAAAGGCGTAAGAATTGATTTGGAAGGTAATTTGAACGTCAATATTAGGTTGATTGATTGCGTTGGATATATGGTAAACGGAGTGGAAAATCAAGACAGAATGGTAAATTCGCCATGGTTTGCTCACGAAATTCCTTTTGCGGAGGCAGGGGAAATCGGAACTAAAAAAGTTATGTGCGACCACTCTACAATCGGTATTGTAGTGACTACTGACGGCAGTGTCACTGAGTTTGCACGCGGGGATTATGAACAATCCGAAGAGCGTATAATTGCCGATATGAAAAGGACAAACAAACCTTTTATAATTTTGCTAAACACAAAAAATCCCGACAGCCCTATTACCGAAAAGCTTGTGCAGGATATGAGTGCAAAATACGGCGTTGCTGTTGTGGCTAAAGATGTAAGCAGTATGCTTGTTAAAGATATTCAAGAATTATTGTATTGCATTTTGGGCGAATTCCCTCTTAGAATGATTGGTGTTACTTTGCCAAAGTGGATGCAAATGCTATCATTTGACAGCGAATTGATAAGCAAAGTTATGAATGCGCTTGCAGATAAAACTATTGATATAAATAAAATGTGCGATTATGCAAAATTAAAAGACATCTTTACTGCGGATAACGATTTTAACAATGTAAGCGACATAAATGTAAGGTTTGATGATGGTAGCATTGCTGTAAATATCGTCCCTAAAGAGGAGTTGTTTTACAGAGTGCTTAGCGATTGTTGCGGTGTGGATGTCAAAGACGAATCTGCTTTGTTCGGATATATTAAAAATGCAAGCCGTGCTATTAAAATTTCAAGCAAAATGGATAAAGCATTGGAGGCAGTTGAGCAATTCGGTTACGGCGTAGTAGTGCCTAATGAAGAGGAAATTGCCTACAACACTCCTGAAATAGAAGTAAACGGCAGCAAGAAAAACATCAAAATGACGGCAGATTGCAGCTGCTTGCATATTATGAAAGTGGATATTCAAACAAGCGTTAATCCTATCATTGGTGTAGGTGCTCAGGCACAAGATATGATAAATTATCTTGAGAGTGAGTATGCTGAGAATTTAGACGAAATTTGGCAAACCAATATGTTCGGCAAAAAATTATGCGATATCGCAAAAGACGGATTGTCGCAAAAAATGTATGCTATGCCGCCTGAAGCACAAAATAAAATGCGTAAAACCGTTTGCCGTATTGTAAACGAAGGCAGGGGCGGAGTGCTTTGTGTATTGCTATAATTTACAAATTTTAAAGTGAAATAAATTGTTTTAAAATGTGGCGGTATACCGTCGCATTTTTTAATTTGTCCTACGAAAATCGGCACTAAATTAGTATTTAATGTAATCAATGTATGTGAAAAAGCTAGCAAATTTATGTTTTTTGGATGTTTTTGTATTGCTATGAAATTGTAAATTTAACAGTTTATTAAAATGTCGAATAACGTGTAAATATAGTGTATAAATGTAAAACTGAATTTAAATTAAAATATTTATACTTTTTAAAAATTTGGTATTGACGGATATGGTAAAATGTGCTAAAATAAAACATATATAAAGATAGATAAAAAGGGGGGTATATGAATAATACGCAAAACGATTTGCCGATTTATTTGTATCATGAAGGCAAGAATTATCAGTCATATAAATTTTTCAGCCCTCATAAAGAAGGAAAGAATTGGGTGTTCCGTGTTTGGGCTCCTAATGCAAAAGCTATTCATTTGGTTGGCGATTTTAATCATTGGCAAACAGGTGAGGATAAATTTGAATTGATTTCCGACGGAATTTGGGAGTGCGTAACAGCAAAACCAAAAAAATTCGATGCTTACAAATTGTGCGTGTTTAAAAAAGACGGTAGTAAGGTGCTTAAGTGTGACCCTTATGCCATACATGCGGAAACCGCTCCGCAAAACGCTTCCAAAGTTTACGAGTTGGATAAATATAATTGGTCGGATGACGAGTGGATAGAAAAACGCGACAATACCAATTCGTTTGAAGCACCTATGAATATTTACGAGCTTCATTTTGGGTCATGGAAACAGTATCCTGACGGCAATTATTTGAGTTATAAGGATATGGCAAAAGAGCTTATACCTTATGTCAAAAAAATGGGGTACACTCATATTGAGATTTTGCCAATGACGGAATATCCTTTTGATGGCTCGTGGGGCTATCAAGTTACAGGATTTTTTGCTCCTACTTCAAGATACGGCTTGCCAAAAGATTTTATGTATTTTGTGGACAAGTGTCATAAGGAAGGTATAGGTGTTATTTTGGATTGGGTTGTTGCCCATTTCCCTAAAGACGAACACGGACTTATGGAGTTTGACGGAAGTAGATTGTACGAGTACACCGACGAACTAAAATGCGAGCATAAGGAATGGGGTACAAGAATTTTTGACTATAGCAAAAACGAAGTTAAGTCATTTTTGATTTCCTCGGCTATGTATTGGCTTTCAGAGTACCACATAGACGGTATTAGAGTTGACGCGGTTGCAAGTATGCTTTACTTGGATTACGGCAGGAAAAACGGAGAGTGGCGAGCTAATTGTTTTGGCGGAAACTATAATTTAGAGGCTATAGACTTTTTGAAAGAGTTAAACAAAACTTGCTTAACAGAACACAAAGGCGCATTAATGATTGCAGAGGAGTCTACGGCTTTCCCAATGGTTACAAAACCATCGGAGGACGGCGGATTGGGCTTTAATTATAAATGGAATATGGGCTGGATGAACGATATGCTAAGCTATGTGTCCCTTGACCCGTTTTTCAGGAAAGACAATCACAATAAAGTAACTTTTTCAATCACTTACGCTTATTCGGAAAATTATATTTTACCATTGTCACATGACGAGGTTGTGCACGGCAAATGCAGTATGATTGGTAAAATGCCGTTATACTATGACGATAAATTTGAAGAGTTAAAAGCTTTTTACGGCTATATGATAGGTCATCCGGGTAAAAAATTATCCTTTATGGGTAACGAATTTGGACAGTTTATCGAGTGGAATTACAAACAAGGGCTTGATTGGCTGCTGCTTGATTATGAAAAACATCGTAAGTTGCAAGATTTTGTAAAAGCATTAAATAAATACTATCTTGATAACAAAGAAATGTACGAACAGGATTGCAGCTATGATGGTTTTAAATGGCTGGTTGTAGATGACAGGGAACAAAATATAGTTTCGTTTGTCAGGTATGCAAAAGACGGCGATTTTACTGTAGTGCTTGTTAACTTTTCGCCGGTAAAAAGGGAAAAGTACGATATGGGTGTGCCTAAGGCAGGCAGCTATTCGGTTAAACTTGACAGTTCACTTGAGAAATTCGGTGGGCATAAGATGAAAAATAAGTCATACAAAGCTAAAAAAGGCGGAATGCACAGTTGTGATTATCACATTACGCTTGAAATTGAGCCAAACAGCGTTATGTTTTTTAAATGTAAATAATTAGGAGGGGGACTTCATGTTACACAATAATAAAGAATGCGTTGCAATGTTACTTGCAGGCGGACAAGGTACAAGACTTGGCGTGCTAACTAAAGATACTGCAAAACCGGCTGTACCATTTGGCGGTAAATATCGTATTATAGACTTTCCGTTATCCAACTGTATAAATTCGGGTATCGATACGATAGGTGTTTTAACACAGTATCAACCGTTTGATTTGAATCAGTATATCGGTAACGGACAACCTTGGGACTTAGACAGATTGAACGGCGGTGTTTACGTATTGCCACCATATATGAGAGGCAAGTCAGGCGAGTGGTATAAAGGTACTGCCAATGCGATTTATCAAAATATTGCTTTTATTGATAAATTTATGCCTGAATATGTTTTGATTTTGTCCGGCGACCATATTTATAAAATGGATTATTCGGAAATGCTTGCCGCACACAAAAAACGCAATGCGGATTGTACGATTGCGGTTATTGATGTGCCAAAGGAAGAGGCATCAAGATTTGGTATTATGAACACAAATCCTGACGGAAGTGTTTACGAATTTGAAGAAAAACCTAAAAAACCGAAGAGTACCAATGCGTCAATGGGTATTTATATCTTTACTTGGGAAAAACTTAAAAAGTACCTTGTTTCCGATGAGGAAGATAAAAATTCCGAAAACGACTTTGGTAAAAACATTATTCCTAACATGTTGAATGCGGGCGAAAAATTATTTGCCTATGATTTTAAGGGATATTGGAAAGATGTTGGAACTATATCAAGTTTGTGGGAGGCAAATATGGATTTGCTTGACACAAAGAGCGGTTTGGTATTAAATGACGATAAATGGAAGATTTATGCACGTTCTACAGCAGAGCCTCCTCATTTTACAGGCGACAAGGCGGTAATCAAAAATTCGTTGATAACCGAAGGTTGCTCGATACTTGGTAGCGTTACTAACTCTATCATTTCTCCGTCAGTTGTGGTCGGCGAAAATGCAGTAGTGGAAGATTGTACTATAATGCCGGGCGTAATTATTCAAGACGGTGCGGTTGTTAAACACTCAATTATTGGTGCAGGTGCTGTAATAGGCAGCGGTGCTGTAGTAGGCGAAACGCAAAAAGAGCCTGTTGCGGGCGAGTGGCAAATAACTGTTGTCGGACCTAATGCAATAGTTCAACCAAAGGCAAAAGTGCCTGTAAACGCTATGATAGATGGGGGTGAGTTAGCATGAATAACAATATAATGAGTGTAGTTTTTGCAAGTGATTCGGCGGAGGCAAAATTGAATGAACTTACCATTCACAGAACAACAGCATCTTTGCCGTTTTGTGGAAGATATAGGTTTATAGATTTTACTTTGTCAAATCTTGTAAATAGCAACATTACTACTATAGGAATTATTACAAAATCAAATTACAGCTCGTTGATGGACCATATCCGTATGGGACGTGATTGGGATTTGAACAGGAAAAACAGTGGTATTGCGGTATTCCCACCTTATGTTTCCAATATAAGTAGGAACATTTACAGGGGTAAGATTGAGGCTCTTCATGGTATACTTGACTATATAACAAACGCAAAAGAAGATTACATAGTACTTACTAACAGTAATATTGCGGCAAATATAGATTATGAAGAAGTATATAACGCACATATCAAGGCAAATGCGGATATTACAATGATAACTCACATGGCAAAACCTAATAATTGTACAAGGGTTATCGTAGAGAGTGACGAAAACAATTTTGTCAAGGAAATGCTTATAAAAAATACCAAATCGGACGAGATTTCTCAAATTTCTTTGAATATTTATTTGATGAAAAAGGAATTGCTTGTAAAGATGATTGAAATGGGATATGAACAAGGTCACATGAACTTTGAAAGACATACTTTACAACAAAATCTTGACAAACTTAAAATTTATGCTTATTTGCATAACGGATATTCTGCAATTATTGACGATATTCAATCATACTACGGCGAAAATATGAGAATGCTTGACAGCAAGGTAAGGAACGATTTGTTCTATCGAGCAGGCAAGATTTATACAAAAACAAAAGACAGCGTTCCAACTATTTACAGGGAAAAATCAACTGTCAAAAATAGTTTGATTGCCGATGGTTGCGATATCAATGGTACTGTAGAAAACAGTATATTGTTCCGTGGCGTTGTAGTGGAAGAAGGCGCTGTGATTAAAAACAGTATTGTTATGGAACACGGTATAATTCAAAAGGATGCGCAGTTAAGCTATACAATTACCGATAAAAACGTAGTAATAACCGAAAGCAGACGTATTGCCGGTTACGATACATATCCTGTTGTAATAGCAAAGAATAAGACAGTTTAAGTAGATATAAGGGGGTTAAAATGGAAACCGAAAAGAAAACCACTACTAAAGTAAAAACAACTAAAAAAGAAGATGTTGAAGTAAAAGTAGAAAGTAAGCCTAAAACAACTGCTAAAAAGACAGAGACTAAAGCGGCAAGTGCAACTACTGCAAAAAAATCTGCAAGTGCGCCTAAGACCGAAAAGACTGCCGTTGTTAAGGAAAATAAAGCCGCAGAGGTAAAAGTTGCTCCTAAAAAAGAAGAAGTGATAAAACCTGAGCCAAAGAAAACAGAGCCTAAGGTAAAAGCTGTGGCAGAAGAGCCTAAAAAGAAGAAAATTTTGTTTTTAGCTGGAGAATCCGCACCATTTATCCGAACAGGCGGATTGGGAGATGTAGCAGGCGCACTTCCTGCAACATTAAATGCACTTGGTGCAGATGCGAGAGTAATTTTACCGCTTTATATGGAAATTCCGCAAGATTTTAAAAATGCTATGAGATATATAGGAAGTGTTTATGTAACGCTTGCTTGGAGATATCAATATTGCGGATTGTTCTCGTATAATTACAATGGTGTAACTTATTATTTTGTAGATAACGAGTACTACTTTAAGAGAAACGGAGTTTATGGTCATTATGACGATGCAGAAAGATTTGCATTTTTCTCAAAAGCTTGCTTGGAAGCATTAAGATTGATTGATTTTTATCCGGATGTTATACACGCAAATGATTGGCATACCGCTTTGGCACCTGTATTTTTGGATTGTTTTTATAGGGGTATACCTGAGTATCAAAACATTAAAACTGTATTTACTATCCACAATATCGAATTCCAAGGCAAATACGGCGAAGATTTGATAACAGATATTTTGGGCTTGCCTGAAGATAGACACAGTTTGGTTAAGTATGCAAAATGTACTAACTTTATGAAAGGTGCAATCGAGGCAAGTAACAGCGTTACAACTGTTTCTCCATCTTATGCAAATGAGATTATGGATAGATATTATTCATACGGTTTGGATAATATCTTAAGACAAAGAGGCTATAAGTTAAGCGGAATCGTAAATGGTATCGATGTGGATTTGTACAATCCTGCTACTGATAAAGCATTGTTTAAAAACTTTGATTTTACAACTATAGAGGATAAGCAAGTTAATAAGCAAGAACTTTTAAAAATGTTTGATATGAACTTTAACAGCAATACACCGCTTATTGGTATGGTTACAAGACTTACCGAACAAAAGGGACTTGATTTGCTTTTAGCAAGGATTGACCAATTAATGCAAAGCGATTTGCAAATTATCATTTTGGGTAAAGGCGATTGGAAATACGAAAGTAAACTTCAAGAGTTGCAAAACAGGTATTATGGCAAATTGAAAGTAATTATCAATTTCTCTACAGATATTGCAAACAAAATTTATGCGGGCAGCGATATGTTCTTGATGCCGTCTAAGTTTGAGCCTTGCGGTCTGAGCCAAATGATTGCTATGAGATATGGTACTATCCCTATTGTAAGAAGGACAGGGGGACTTAACGATACGGTAATCGGTTTTAATCCTGCTGAACTTACAGGAAATGGCTTTACATTCTACAGCTTTAATGCAGACGATATGTGCGATGCAATTTACAGGGCAGCAGGCACTTATCACAATAAGCGTGAGTGGATATCTTTGATTGCAAATGCTATGTCGGCCGACTTCTCTTGGAAAGCATCCGCAAGCAAATATCTTGAGCTTTACGACAGGCTTTAATATTGTAAATAGTTAAATTTTTTAGTCGTTATTGCGATTTTTATTTGGACAAAAATAGAGTAATTTTTAGTTTTATATAAATTTATAATGTAAACTCATTGTAAAATAAAACAAATTGCCTATGCAAATTGTTGCTTAAAATCGCAATATGACATATAATTAAAAAGTAAGTGGCAGTAATCATACTTTAGTATGCGTATACTAAAGATTAGTGATGCTAATTGCTTTAATAAAATAGTTAATAAATTTTTAAACATCGCTTGGAAAGCTCGTGGCAGTTTTCCTTGCGATTTGTTAAGGAGTAATATGATAACAACAGAAGAATTTGAGAAAAAAGTTGAAAGTTTGGCTACTGTAATGTTTGGTAGAAAAATCGAAGATTGCAATCACAATCAACTTTATAAGATTATTGCAAGTGCAGTTAAAGATATTTTAACCGAAAAAAGATTGACTTTCAAAAAAGCATGTGCGGGGCAAAATGCAAAGCATGTTTACTATATGTCAATGGAGTTTTTGCTAGGTAAATCTTTAAAAAATCATTTGTTCAATCTTGGTATTAGTGATATTGTGGAAAAGACTTGCCAAAAATACGGTTGCAGTGTTGACGAATTGTGCGAAATCGAGCCGGATGCAGGTCTTGGTAACGGCGGTTTGGGTAGATTAGCTGCTGCGTATATGGAGTCACTTACTAATTTGAGTTATCCTGCAAGCGGTTTTTCAATCAAATACGAGTTTGGTATTTTTAAACAAAAAATGGCTGATGGTTGGCAAATGGAATTGCCTGACGAGTGGCTAAAAGATGGTGCTGTATGGCTAGCACCTCGTGAGGAGGATACTTTCCCTGTAACTTTCGGTGGAGAAGTAGTTCAACATTGGAACGATAATCGCATGGTTGTGGAAATTAAAAATGCGGATACTATCCTTGCAGTTCCTTACGATATGAATGTAAGCGGTTATCATACAGATGCCGTAAATACATTAAGACTTTGGGATGCAAAAGCATCTATGGACTTTGATATGCAAGCTTTTTCACGAGGCGATTATATCAAAGCTTTGTACAATAAATCTCTTGCAGAGTCCATAAGCAAAGTTTTGTACCCTGCAGATGACCATATCGAGGGTAAATCATTAAGATTAAAACAACAATATTTCTTTGTATCTGCATCTATCCAATCAATTATTAAAAAGCATTTGGCAGATTATGGCACATTGGATAACTTTGCTGACAAAGTTTCTATCCATATCAATGATACACACCCTACATTGTGCATACCTGAGCTTATGAGAATATTGCTTGACGTATACGGTTACAGCTGGGATGATGCTTGGAAGATAGTTTGCGGTACAATGAGCTATACTAACCATACAGTTATGGCAGAAGCATTGGAAAAATGGCCTGAGAGCTTGTTTGCTATGTTGCTTCCTCGTGTTCATCAAATCGTGCAAGAAATCAACAAGAGATTTTGTGCTGATTTATGGGATTTTTATCCTAATGATTGGAACAGAGTTGCAAATAACGCAATTTTGCAAAACGGTCAAGTAAGAATGGCTAATTTGTGCCTAGCTGCATCACACACTATCAATGGTGTAAGTGCTTTGCACAGTGATTTGTTGAAGCAAGATGTTTTCCACGATTATTACAATATGCAACCTAAAAAGTTTACAAACGTAACAAATGGTATTACTTATAGACGTTGGCTTGCACTTTCTAACCCTAAATTGACATCTTATATTTGCAGTTTGATTGGCGATGACTTTTTGAAAGATTGCAATAAACTTGCAGATTTGATAAAATTTAAAGGGGACAAAAAAGTTCTTGGCGAATTTGCAAAAATCAAAAGAGAAAATAAGGAAAGACTTGCTAAATATATCAAGGAAAACAATGGCATTGATGTCAATGTAGATAGTATTTTCGATGTACAGGTTAAGAGATTGCACGAGTATAAGAGACAGCTTTTAAATTGCATGCACATTATTGATTTGTACTTGAGACTAAAGGAAAATCCGGATTTGGATATACATCCTAGAACATTCATTTTCGGTGCAAAAGCAGCTCCTAGCTACTATACCGCAAAATCTATCATTCGTTTGATTTGTATGCTTGGCGAGCAAATTAACAATGACCCAGATATAAAAGGTAAAATCAAAGTTGTATTCTTGGAGAACTACCGCGTAAGCTTAGCGGAAATCGTTATGCCTGCATCTGATGTAAGCGAACAAATTTCTATCGCAGGTAAGGAGGCATCCGGTACAGGTAACATGAAGTTTATGATAAACGGTGCTGTTACTATGGGTACAATGGATGGTGCGAACGTTGAGATTCACGAGAATGTCGGCGATGAAAATATCTTTATCTTTGGTTTGAGGGAAGAGGAAGTATCCAAAATGTACAAAGAGGGTTACTATCCATCTAGATACTACAACGAAAACTATCGTATCAAACGCGTAATAGATATGCTTAACGAGGGCATTGCCGGTGTTAAATTTAACGAAATTGCTCACATTTTAACAACCAAAGACCCTTATATGTGCTTGGCAGATTTTCAAAGCTATGTGGATGCTCAAGATGCACTTGACAAAGCTTACGGAGATGTTGAACGTTGGAACAGAATGTCACTTGTAAACGTTGCAAAAAGCGGTTTCTTCTCCTCTGACAGGTCTATCCAAGAGTATGCTGATAGGATTTGGGCTTTGTCTCCTGTAAAGGTTAAAAAGGCAAAAGCTGCTAAAGCGGCAACAAAAACTGCGGTAGAAGTGAGCCAACCTGAAACTGAAAAACCAAAGGCAACAACAGCAAAAAAAGCTCCTGCGAAAAAGAGCAAATAATAAAAAAATCGATATAATTTTTAGCATATAAAACAAAAATAACTCCCGTATCAACGGGAGTTATTTTGTTGTTAAAGATAAATTTTACAAGCAAATTTTTGTGTTTTAAAACAAATTCATAAAACTATAAAAAAATATTAATCTGCATAAAAATCGTGCGAAAATCGGTATTAAACGATAAAAACAGCTGATTTCAAGTTGTTTTACGAGAAATTAAAATGGAAAAACAAAGTTTCCAGGAGTAATAAACAAATAGCTTATTAGCGATAGCAAAACAATTATAATAGGTTGGTGCAAAATATATACTGCCAAAGCTTTGTTGCCCCAAAAACTTACGGGTTTGTACCAACTGTATTTGTCTAGCATAGGAAGTACAGATTTCCGTTCCGCATAAACAAAACTGCCTACACTTGCACCAAGAAGAACATATCCTAAATTAGGCAGTATAGGGAAATAGTCTGCCGATTGATAGCCTCCAAAATATGTTGCGATAAACCCTAAGTCGGGATTTACGTTTTCAGGCGGATTTGCGCTATAAACTTGCGTTACAACTATAATTACTACCCCTGCAATCAAACATACCATACTTATCAATCGGTTGTTATCCATACAAACTTTTGAGATGATGTAGTAAATCAAAATGGAAAAAGCCAACATGTGTAATACGCCGAAAGTAATGGACATATCAAACAAGGATGTTACTAATGTTATGCCGAATGCTAAAAATAAAGCCTCGATTCCGCGTTTTAAATTGCTCCTTGATAGGTTGCAGGAAATACCGCAAAGTATGAAAAAAAGGCAAAATATAATAGGATGAAATATCTCCCTTAGCATACCGCTTTCATAATTATAAGCAAAATTTAAAATACCATTATGAATAGGATTGGCAGTAGCCCAAGCTTCCCCGAAAATTTCAGATATATTGAACATAAAATGGTCCCAAATCATAAGCAAAACGCAAATGCCGCGTATAAAATCAAGTTCCCAAATGCGGTTTTTGCTTTGGGATAACTTGCGTTTTGATAGTGGCTTTGCGATTGTTATAGTACTATTACTTTCTTTTTCCATAACGCTTGCCGTCCTTTTCGTAGTTTAATGGTTTTTCCTTTACGTCAATAAGTTTAAAATCCCCGTTCGTATATTCCTGAAATACCTTAAAATGATTGTGATATTCGTGAATTATAATGGATGGATTGTTGTTAGAGCGGTAAACTTTTGGCGGAATAAAACCTTTTCTGCTAATATTAGGGTCATAATAAGGATGACTTCTGTGTGGCATACCGCCTTCGTACTTTTTAAAGTATTTTACAGGCTTTTTTTCGTACATTTTTTGCCTTTTGTCCGCATCTTTTCTTTGCTGAAGTTCACGCTTTGCTTTTTCACTTTCCATAATCTGTCTTATGGGTTTTACAATCAAATTCCTAACCGAAATTATCAAACTTCCTATCAAAGTTAATGCCAAACCGATATAAAACAATATTGTGTTTGTATCAAGTACACTTATATTAAGCCCACCTGTAAGCATAAGTATACCGCAAACAATCATATAAATTGCAGGAATCCATAGCCCGAAATACAAAAGCATATATGCAATAATGTGCAAAAGAATTTTGGCGATTTTTATAACCGCCTTGATTATCCAAGCGAAAATTGCCGTCAATCCTAAAATGCGCATGTTTATACCTTTGTATAGCTTATTTAAGCATATTATAACACAAAAAACGCCATTTGTAAACGATTTGATACAAAAATACAACACTCTAAAACGCTTGTAAAATAGTAAAAAAGTTAATTTTATATTGATAAATCAATCATAGTTTAACAGGGGGTATGACGAAAAAAAATGAAAAATTTAAGCTATATTTATCAAAAAAATGATAGTTTTTTGCTGTTCTTTTTTACAAATTTGACATTGTTTATTTACATTTTTATGCGAATTTTTTGCAGCTTTTGCAGTAAATTTTTTATCATTTTTTGTCCTGAAAACGACCATTTTTTACTGTTTTTTTATTGTAAAAAATCCTATAAAAATCACTTTAAAACTGTAAAAAAATAGAGGTAAAAATAAAGAATAAAGTGATAATGATTACTAGTTTAAAGATTAAATTTTAAGCAAATTTTTAGATAAAATTCATTAATTATTTTTAGCTACGGGAGCTTTTTTTAATAGAAAAAAACTTGCTAATATTTTTTCTTGCTAGAAAGTAACAGGCTATCCATTGTATAAAAAGAAAACTGCACGTAAAGTGTTTGTAAATTTAGGGAACGTTTAAGGTTGGTTTAAGGTCGCATTTATATAATTTATTTAGTTAATAAGACTATTGCGCAGGCGACTGTGCATTTGGGAGGAAATATGAGGAAGAAGAGATTTTTGTCTTGCTTGCTTGTCGTGCTATTGTTGGCAGTGTTTTCTGTCACTTTAGTTGCATGTAAGGAAAGAACTTCTCAAATAGTCACTCCGGAGGCTCCTGTAGCCGGTGAATCCGCACCGAGCGTAGGAGACTTGTTGCTTATTATGCTAAAAGGCATGGGCAAAATGGATGAGGACTTTGTGAGTATGGATTTCGAATCGGAAATCAAGACCAATGTTGGTAGTGTAGAAAATCCGATTTGGGACTATCGTAAATTTTACTTAAAGGGCAATTTCAGACCTGACTCTGGGGACGATGAGGGTGAAGTTGAACTAGGCTTGGGCGTTATTGCGACTGATGCAAACGGAAACGAAAGAGCCGACCAAAGTCAAAATTTCGAATTGTTTTTACATAACGGTAGATTCTACATGAGAGTAGGCACTACTGCTTTGTATTTGGAAGATATTGACTTTAATTGGATTATCGAACAGTTGAGGAAAATCGACGGTTTGCAAAACCTTGTAGATACTATTTTGGGCTCTATCCCGGGACTAGGACTAAAAGGTAGTGTAGACGAGTTGATTGGCATTGTTGCGATGCTTATTTTCCAAATCGACAATCAAATGACTACATACAATACTACAACAGGCACCGGACACATTGCGTTGAAGTTCAACCCTGACCAATTAATCGCTACTATTGTTACTGCACTTGGTGGTACAAGTATTGACGGTGTGTTGGCAGGATATGGTATGGGCTTAATGATACCTGACGGCAACGGCGGTATGAAACCTTACAGCATTGACGATTTCTTGGCAACGCTTGCGTTCCCTAACATCGATGTCTATGTTGAGGCAGATATCGAAAATAAAAAGGTTGTTATGGATACCGATGTAAACGGAAACAAAGGTTTGCAATTACATGTATATGATTGGCAAACTGAATATTTCCACATGAGTACAGGTGTTATTTACAGCACTACAGATGCTATCAAGATTATTCCTGATAACATTGCTACTTATCAACCTTTCGGTTTGTTAAAGTTCCAATTTAACACCACAATCACTGTTGATGTCAATAATGTTGATGTTGGCAAACTTATCAACTTCTTTGCGGGCAAACAATTCTTGCCTGAAAATAGTTTGAGGTTATCTGCAAATGCAGGCTTGACAATCAAGCTTGATGCTGATATCCGCTTAAAGGAAGAGCCAAACAGTGCAAACCCTAACCAAATGGATGACAAGAGTATTTTCTTGTTAGAGCTTTATGGCGACAATAAAGATGTTCCTATGGTAGGTATTTACTTAAAAGACAAAAAGATTTATGTAAATCTTGACGACGCTATCAAAACTGAGAGCGGCAATATAGATATAAGACCTGGCAATATCGTTGTTGAAGGTGCGGAGGTAAGTAAATGGCTTACATCTGCTATCGGTCAGTTGACAGGTTTGGTTGAAGGACTGATGGACGATTTGTTTGCAAAAGAAGAAGAGGACGGAGCTCAAACTTTTGCAGCAGTAAACGATATTCAATTTAAAGACGGATATAGCTTGAGCGATATCGTGCTTCCTGTTGGCCATGACGACAATGGCAAAACATATATAAGCAAAACGTTCGGTACTATATTGGATATTGTTAGATATACAATAGGTTTTGAAGACTATATCGATTGGGATGCGAAAACAGGTAAAATCGAACTTAAAATCACAAACGAGTTCTTCCATAAATTATGCAATCAATTTGGCATAAATGTAAACGAACTTGCAACAATGAAAGATTTTGGTTTGATTACTCTTGGTATCGACCTTGCAAAAGGCTCTTGCTATTTAGATTTGGATTTGAACAAAGCAGTGTTTGACGAATCGCTAAGCGGGGATGACCAAAGCGTTTTGCACGCAAGGGTAGAGCTTGACAATTTCCGTTACGGTTTCGGACACCGTGATGAGTTGTTAAAGAAAATCGATGCTGCAACCGATGGTAGAGCATATATAGGTAATTTAAAAGACTTTATTTATAATGCAGTTGACGACTTGGATATAGAGTTCGAGGCTAAATTGCAAATAGACAAAGGTATATACAATGCCGCTAATATTTTGGGTATTAACACAGGACTACCAAGTGTTAATATCGAGGTTGGCGATGCGTTTATTATGGATTTGAAATTGAATATTCAAATTCAAATGGACGAGGTTACATATAAAGAAGATAATAAAGATGTAACAAAGAAAATAATTACACGTGCATATATCGGTATTACAAATGTAACAAGAAATCCAATTTTCCCTAAAGACGGAATGACTGTTCGTTTGTATTACTTGGATGACAGATACGAGCAAAACAATGTAATGAGTGCTATGTCGGCTACAAAGGAAGATAATAGTGTTCATGGTACACTTTATGCCGATATGTCAGAGTTTGAAATGATTAAAATTGGTATTCCAAGCTTTGCTATTGGCCTTGATTTGACTGATTTGATTTTCAGTATGATAGACAACTTGGCTATCGATTTCAAGATTCCTGAGTTCTTAAATGCTAATGAAAACCAAGACGCTCAAGCATTCGGTCTTGACGACGGAAATACAAGAACAGTTACCGCAGACGATGACTCTATCATTTATGACTTGTATACAAAAGATGCAACAAAAGTTGACAGACTTTTAAAAGTAGAGCTAACTAGTGCATTGGTAAATGAGTTGTTCAAAATGTTTGATTTAGATATTGATTTTGAACTTCCTGAGATTAGAATAGATGCGGAAATTAATAAAATCGACGGTATCAAATTGAGCATTAAGGCATTTGATGGTGCCGGTGAAGATAAAAAGACACTTAGCCTAGACCTAGGTATTAATAAGTTTAAAATGGGTAGCCCTAATTTGGTTATCGATATTACACCACTAACCGATGGTATAAAGGAAAATCCAGATAAATACGGAGTGTTTATCAACATTAGCGACTTGTCGGATACATCCAATAAAGGTATGTTGCAAGAAATTCTACACGGTGTTATTTACAGAGCTCTTGACGACGTGGATATCAAATTTAGCCTAGATATCCATTTGGATAAAGGCACTTATGATATCAGTAATATTTTGGGTATTCAAACAGGATTGCCTAGTATTCCTATTTACTCAAGCGAAGGCTTTGATTTGAAGTTTGATATTATGATTCAACTTCAAAGTGCTATCGTACCTAAGATGGATATTTTGGGTAACGTAATCGATGGCGAATACGAGCAAATCATTAGCCGTGCTATGATTACACTTCAAAATAAGGCACAAAATCCTCTTACTCCAAAGGGTAACGGTGTTGTTAAAATAATGTATTTTGATGACAGATACGAAGGCAACAAAAACTTAGGATTAAAACCATACAATGCTACACAAACAGGTATTGACGGCAGTGGTAATCCTGTTTACAATGTAAGCAAAACTCATGGTACATTGTTGTTGAATTTGTCTACATTTAATATTTTGAACTTTGTATTGCCTGATGTTGCACTTGATATGGATTTAACACAAATCGTATCGCAAGTTATCGGTAACATAAGTTTGAGTGACGTATCGTTTAATAACTACAGTGAGGCAGATGCTGCAAGTGCGGTACAAAATCTATTTGCTGCAGTGGCAGACGGAGATAATCAAGAAGAAGGTACAACCTTTGTAAAAGTTGCATTGACTACAAAACTAATCGAAGAAGTTTTGAGAATGGTTGGTGTAAACCTAGAGTTTGGTTTGCCTAATATTGATGGTGGTATTATTGTAGATGCCGATAATGGTATATCTATTAATATCGCAAGCAAAGACGGCGAGAAGAATGTAAGTGCCGGAATAGGTATGAGCAAATTGCATTTAGGAAAGCAATTAACAGATGATGAAATTGCTCCTCCTGCGGATTTCGATATTGAAAAATTCGGTATTGCAACAGCACTTGACCTAAGTACATTGCTAAATACAATGATTTACAGAGCGCTTGACGACGTAGATTTGTCATTTGACTTGGCGTTTGAGATTACAAAAGGCAAGTATGATGTTTCTAAAATATTGAGTTTATTCGGTCTTAGCCTTGGCGATGAGCCTATTAATATCGAAGTAAGCCAAGACTTTATACTTGACTTAACACTTAACATTAAAATAAGATGGAATGACTTTATTGATGCAGAGTCAAAAGTTAACAATGCAAGCGGTATAACTCAAGCAAGAATAAGCTTGTATAACAAAACACCTAATATATTGTTCTCGCACGCATCTGAAACAGTGCCTGTATTGGACGTATACTATTATGACGACAGAGGTCCTAATAACAACACATTGCCTCCATTGGATGCTGCTAACGGCGGACAGTTTGCTTATGGTGTAAACGGTAAGGAAACTCATGGTAGCTTGTTTGTAAATGCCGACAAGTTCGAGTTTGCAAAATTGAAAGTGCCTAACATGGTTGTGGATATCGATTTGACAAGTTTGATTAAAGGTGTTATCGACAACTTAAGCACAAGCTTGGGTACAGGTACTCAATCTGCAAGCATTGATTCGGATATTTCAAGATATATGAGCAGCCTAATGGCTCAAGAATTTGGCACAGTAGCAGATGCTGCATTGCCTACCGAAGAGACAGGTAACTATTTACAAGTTCATATCACAATGCAATTAATTACTGAATTATTGCAAAAATTAGGCGTTGTGTTTGAAGTGCCTGACTTCTTGGACAGCTTAAACGGTAACTTTACAATAAGCCAAATTAATGGTATCAAGTTATATGCTAATATTAATAGGCCTAATGAGGAGGGCGGTGTAAATTCTATAACTTTGAATTTAGGCATCAAGCACATTAAACTTGGTCAAACTATTGAATATATTTCTCCTCCTGCAAGCTTTAACGATTACAGAGAGTATTATGGTACAAAAGTTATTAGCGATATTAATTCTGTAATTTACAGATTATTGGATGATACCAATATTCAAATTAAATTGCAAGCGGATGTACCTCAAGGTAGATACAATCTTGCACCTATCTTGAAGATGGCCGGCGTTAAGATTGACGAATTGTTTGTAGAGTTTACACAAGCATTCAATCTTGATTTGACATTGAATATTCAGTTGCAAATGGACAATGTGCCTAAATATGACGATAACGGAAACATTGTAGAAGGTGCCTACGAGACTATTTTGTCAAGAGCTTGTATAGAAATTATAAGCGGCTCGGAAAACTTCTTGTTCGAGCAAGGTACTGTTGCAAAACTATTGTATTTCGATTGGAGATTGGAGGCAAATAGAAACAGTTCCGCTTTGGGATTGAAGAGACCTTCTTACGACGAGACTACAGGCATAACAAACAAGACATTTGGTACATTGTTTGCAGATTTCAGCGGATTGAATATTGCAAATATCACAATACCACCTGTAACAATGGATATCGATTTAACTCAAATCATTCAATCTATAAGCTCTAGCATTGGTGGAAACATTAATTTGGGTGGCGGTGGAACTGCTGCATATAGCTTGGCTAACAATGGTATCGGTATGGTAAACGATGCTTTAAACGGACCTGCTGCAGCTCCTGCACTTGGCAACTATATTAAAGTTGTAATAACTACCAATTTGATTAACGCAATATTGGAAATGCTAGATGTAAACTTGGGCGAGATTACATTGCCTAACTTTACAGTAGATGCGGCAGCAGATGCTGACAAAGGTATTGCAGTGGTAATCAACTTGTTCACAAAAGATTCGGATGATGACACTGATAGAACAATAAGTGCAACATTGGCATTGCCTATGTTACATTTGGGTGTTAAAAACGAAATCGAAATACCTAAAGACTTTACAAACAGTTACTATGCAACAGACTTTAGTAACATTGTAAAAACATTGTTGAAATACGGCGAAATTAATGCAAAATTGAACATTAGCGCTAACTCTTCAACAATTAATGTACAAAGACTTTTGAACAACATTTTGGCATCTAGCGGTATGAATCTTGCTTTGCCTATCAATGTTGATTTGAATGATTTTTCAAATGAATTGGAATTAAGCTTAAAATGGAATTTCGACTATGACGACGCAAGAAACACTAATATTGCTTTAGAGTTGAAATGCGACGACCAAATGGCAATGTCATTGTACATGACAAGAGGAAATGTTTATGTCGACATGTCAGGTTTAGGTCTTCCTAAATTCTCGTTGATTAATTCCGGCTTGGCAGCAAAAATTACTTATCTTGTAGGTAATGCATTGGACGGATTGCTAGGTGACTTAGTAAATAGCGGTACTTCAAACCTACAAAATGCTGTTGCTACAGCAAACAATATGTCTGTAGAGCAAATGAACAGCGAGCTATTTAGAATGGCGCGTGACGGCGAAATCGAAGGGGAAGAAGACAAACCATTTGAAATATTAGACTACGTTACACTATTGCTAAAAGGTTTGAGCATGAGTGACGGCGTGTTTAATATTGATATCTCTGCCGAGATGATGAGAACTATTTTGAAAGAGCTTGATATCAACATTGCAGAAGATATTACAGTAAAAGCAAGCTTGGATTTGAAACATGGTATAATCGAACTTTACTTGACCTTTGCCGAAATTTCAGTAGCTGCAAAATTGGAAGTAAGAAATATCGGCGGAGTTGAAGATTTAACAATCAATGTAACCGATTCGGCTTATGTTGAACTTAATATGTCATCGAGTGCTATCTTTGTTAACTCTTTGTTGGATAATTTGGACCCAGGCATTTGGATTGATTTGATTAGTAAAAACCACTCGTTTAACGATTTCTTTAGATATACTAAGATAACAATGGAAAAAGTGCCTATCGAGGGTATGTCATTGCCATATACAACAGGTGGTTGGGCAAATGGCGGAAGTATTTTGCTTAAATTGTTACGTATGGATGGCGGTGGTTCGAACACTGCAATAAGCGGTGGCGTCCCTGCATTGTATATCATTTTGGATATTAACAGCAATAAATTGTGGATAAGAGCTACAAGAGATTTGCTACCAATCGATATTGATTTCTTGGGTATTAGTGTTCATGCCGATACTATGGTAAACATCGCAATCGACTTTAATATCAAAAAGATGCTTAGCGATTTGGTAGGTCCAATCATTAACGAAATTAATAAAGTAGATACAGTAGGTTTTGAAGATGCGTTGAACGGCTTATCTATTGATAGCTTGTTAAAAGGTATCAACGTTAAAATTTACGGTGTAAGAAACATTAAGATTAATGTGGAATTAAATCATAACGTAATAAACGACTTTATACCTAAATTGGTTAACGGCTTTAACGGTATGTTCATTCAGTTGGACCCTTCACAAGGCAACTCATATACTGTAAGCGGTATAAATTATAACAATAAACAAAATACAGACTTCCTAAATAACTTCTGGGATAACTTGATATATCCTGTTGTTGTAGTTGCTGTTAAGGATGCCGGTATGGGTGGATTGATGACAGTAGTTGATACTGCTATCAACACTAGCGGTGCAAAAGACAATGTGCTTAACTTAGTATCAAGGTTGTTACCAATGCCGGAGTTTACCGAGCTTAATGCAAACGTTTATATCGTAAATGGTAAACTTGATAACATTCAACTTGTCGGATATGATATGACAACAAGTGGTAATACACGTAATAGATTGGAGTTAAGGATATTCAACGATATGTCCTCACAAGCATTCTTCGGAAATATGGATGCGTTAGATTTGAACAACGTAGTACGTCAAGCACCTTACATTCACTTTGATGTGGCTGTTGACAGTGAAAACAACTTTATTAATAAGTTTACTGACTATGCTTATGTTCCTAACAAAACCACAATGTACTATGATACTGCAATGGAAAACAAGCCATTTGTAGTTCAAAAGACTGAAGTAACTTGGGCTGTAACTTATTATGACGAAAACGGCTTTGATATGAACGAAAATGTACTTAACAATGCGTTTACAAAGACCGATATGAGTGCATTTAAGGCAAATGGTAGATATAAACCTGGTTATTATATTGCAACGGAAACTGCAAGTACAGTAAAAGGTACGTTTACAAACCAAGTAAGGATTGTTATAGAGGATAATACAGCGTTTATTAGAGAAAATGACACTTATGTGGAGCATATCGAAATTCGTTCGGGTCAAACACTTCCTACATCGATAACACTTACTAACGATAGGTTGGAAAAATCTATTTATATAAGAAATGTAGAAGGTGCAATGAACAAGTTTGAGTTTAAAGACGAGAACGGTAATAACTCTGCACCGCAAACAAGCATTGACGGTGTTACACATGAAAATGCAAAAGTTAAGATTAATTTGTCTTCAGGCAGTCCTGTTTACAAAACAACACAAGTTAAATGGCACGATGCAAAACTTGCATTGGTTGAAACAGCCCCTATCGAAATAAGCATTTTTGATTACAAAGACTTCTTTAACAATTATTACAAAGCTGAAAAAATGTTTGTAATAACCTCTGACAGAAGAAGGATTTATCAAGATGTTCAAAGCATAAATATTTCTCAAGGTTACGATGCTTTGTTTAACTTGGATAGTAACGGAAATATCGCCTCACTTGCAAATGAGAGCAAATGGATGAGTGAAACAGGATTTAAGACACAGCTTACAATAGTGCTTAAAAATGCTCATGCACAGCAAATGCCACTTACAAGAGAGGTTATAGTAAAACCTAGAATTGTAGATTTTGTAAGATTTGACAGTAAAGACACTATTGTAATGGATACTGTACAAACTCAATCTGATTTGCCAAAGAGTGTAAGAGTATACTTTAAAAACGGCGATATGGAAACTTATTCGATACCTTATGACAGATGGGATTTCTCAAATGTTGTTAATACCGAGGCTACCGGTGCAGCTGCAAAGACAATGACATTCGGTAAAAAAGGTGTATATGACAATGTTGCATTTAGGTTTGACCAAGATTACGGCTATCCTGATGGCTTTGAGATGAACAAGGTAGAAGGCGTAACTATAGCAATCAACGAGGCTGTAATCCAATATGCAAAAGTTGGTCCTGATAACGGGGAGAGATATTGCGAAATTTCGTACGAAGACTTTGCAAATAAGAAATTCGACGATTTGGATTTGCGATTGATATCTTCGGACGGAAGAGTGACAGACTATGTTGACAGAATGACATACACTATCGCTTACAAACATGTCGAAAACGGTGATTATAGGGAAAACAATGCTGAAACTAGAAGATATATTCAAAGCTTGCCATTGGAAGAAGCCATGAAATATCAACCTATTACGGCAGTGGCTAATAACTACGAAATTATCGATAGAGGTATTACACTTGGGGATAAAGGTGGTAGAGCAAGAGTAACAGTAAGGTTGTTGTACATGCAAAAGGATGCAAATGACGAACACCCTATACTAGATAATAGTAGAGTAGTAGAGACATACTTGTATTTCCAAGTTGCGGCACCTATTGTTAAGGTAGACTGATTTTAGGAGGAATTATGAGAGAATCAGTGAAAAATAAAAGAAAATTAATAGTGACAGCTGTTGCGGTAATTATTGCAATGCTACTGTCTGTTACCACAGGGCTATTGATATATAGCCCTAAGGGTAACTCCACCCCTGAAGGTACAACAGACGGTTTGATGGGTAATGTTGCCGATAGTGTTAACTTAGATAACAGCACAACAGGAAAAACTAATCCTGACGGGACTTCGGGAGACCGTATCACTACACAAGCTGAATTAAAAAGTGCTATACAAAACAACAGAAGTTGCTATTTGGCAAATGACGTTGAGTTGGATTGGGGAAGCGGTAAACCTAACGGCAATAGCTATACCGGTACTTTTAATGGTAACGGAAAGGTTGTCAGATTAAGAACTAGTTCCGACGGATGGCCTATGTTATATGAGTGGAAAGGTTCGGGAGATAACTATTACGGTGCGGGATTTGTTGGTGTATTAGCTCCCGGCGGTGTTATTAAAAATGTAACATTCGAATATAAAAGTTTGACTTGGAAGTTTGCTTCACCGACTGCATGGCATAATGGTAAGAAAAATACTATCGCAACATTCGGTCTTGTTTGCGGAGAGAATAGAGGTACTATCCAAAATGTAAGATTGGATATAGATTCTGCCAAAGTAGAAATGCACGCCGATACTTATGCCGATGAAGAATATGCCAATAAATTATTATTGGGTGGTATTTGCGGGGCTCAAAGCGGAACACTAAACAATGCTTATGTTAACATAACAGGAAATACCGAGTTGAAAGTAAATACAAAAAACTGGAGACGTGTTGGTGGTGGATTTAGAGCTTTACAAATGGGTATTACCGGCGGTGTATATGGTGCTTATACAAGTGCTACTGCTGCTTTAAATACTTCCAACCTTATGATGAAAGGCGGCTCTGGCGTAATTTTAACAGCAGATAGTGAGCCAAGCGGTACAGGTAGTGATCAAACCGGTGTATTGAACTTTTGCGGAGCAGTTGCCGGATATAATATACAAGGTGTAAAAGGCGTTGTATGGGATTATCAAGGTAGCTTCTGGGTAAGGACTAAGTGGGCAAATGGTGCACAATATGCACCTGATGATTTTGAAAGTTCTAAAGTTGCCGCTATGACGGGTATACCTAACGGATACTATTCTCCTACAGCAACAATCGTTTGTGCTAACGGCTCGGAATGGCTTTCAAACAGCAATGAAAGAGCTAACTATCTACTTAGCGGTTATGGTAAAAACGATATGCCTACTAATAGCTCTGTGAATTGGGGTATGGATACTAGTGATGCAAAAAGAGGTAAAATAGACAGGTCTTTTGGTAAAGCTAAAATCGATATGGCTCAATATGACGCAAAATTTGGTAGTATCGAGATGAAATTTACAAATGACCCCGGTTATTTGAATATCAAAAGAACTATGACGGGTTATGGTACTTATGACTGTTTCTTCCGTGTAGGTACTTGTGCAACCGATGCTATAAGCAGTAATCCTGCAGTTTATTACGGTTCGGATAATAATAAAGCTTTTGATGTGAATTTCAATATGGCCACCGACAATATGGCTGCGGATGTTCAACGATTTGAGATTGTTACAGGTAAACGCTTAAGCGGGTCGACGTACGGCATTCAACTTTTGGGTAATCAGTCATATACGGGCAATGATTATTTGACTTTGTTTAAAAACAATGCAATCAGTGCTGCCGCAAGAGAAAAGATTAACGAAGTTAAAGTAGATACAAACGTAGTTTTTGATACAAGTTTAATCAAAATACTTGAAAATGACAAGGTTATAAGCGGTTGGAACTTGATTTATCCAAAAAGAGCTGCTAAAATAACCATTCAAAGTACTGTGGACCCTAATTACGCTTATGTGGACCACAAAAACAGATTTTGTTTTGTTCCTGCAGCTGAAATGCCTGCTTTGCAAATGTTACCGGCAAGAAACACGGTTACAGTTCCTAGCGGATGGGGTAAAACTCAAACAATAAACGTATTGCTACGTGATGACCAAAACAATACTAGCAACAGGATTCAAAATAATGCCGTAGATAGGGTAGAATACAGAGTAGTAGGAACTACTGCATTTAAGAGCCAAGCCGTAACTCACACTGCAGCAAATGGTTTCAACTTTACAATTAGTGATTCCACTCCGTTGGCGGGTGCTCAATACGAGATTATCGGTTATAAAAACGATAACCCTGTAGTATTCAGTCAGTTTGACGATGCAGGTGCAGTTGTGCCATTAAATTTGGGTAAAAATGTTTTTGTAGACAATATTGCACCTACTTTGGATGATAGTCAATTTGATTATCTACACGAAACAAATGTATGGTTTAATGCTGACAAAACAGTTGAGTTTGAAGTTGCAGATGCAAACTCCGGTGTTAAGACGGTAGATGTATTTAAAACAGCATTGGATAATCAAGGTAATCCTATAATCGGAAGTTATGCGGAACGTATATACAGTACTTTACAAAATAATAAGGTTACTTTTACGGCAGATGGTTATAACAAATATCATATAAAGATTTATGACCAAGCTGATAATACAAAAGATTACGAGTTTAATGCTCATATCGATAAGACAAATCCGGATATTACGGCAGATATAGAGTACTATATCAAAAAGATAACCGGTGGCACGGATCCATACGACCCTTCTAAAGGCTCTACGAAATCGGTATTTGCAACTATACGTACAAACTTTGGCCCTGCAGGCGGTAAAGTTTATTTCGAAGCTGCAAATCAACCTGATAACGAGTTAAACACTAAAGGTACAGTAGTACAAAGCGTTAACAATGTGTTTGATGCGGAAATTAAGACTACTATGGACGGCGGTACTGCGTATAACTTTACTTTGATAAGTAACGCTGTTGCTACCAAAGGCGATGAGAGCAGTAGCTTAAAAAAGACTATTAATGGAACTGTTGTAATCATTGTTAAGCAAGAGACTATCGAAGTTTTGATAGCAGATATCAACATTACTTCCGATAACGGAGCTTTGACAGAGATTTATAGTAAGAGTAACGGTTTTGATACTTCTAGAATTTCCGTAAGATTTTCGGATGAGACAAGAAAACAAACGGCAAAAGAAAAACTAGAGGGCATCGACGCAATTTATGATATCGAACAATTTAATACATATATCGAAGTTGTATCGGCAGGTTTCTATTCTGACAAATCGGGTAATAATCCTGTAACCGATGCAAACG
Source organism: uncultured Clostridia bacterium (assembly GCA_947646415.1). Classification (GTDB taxonomy): domain Bacteria; phylum Bacillota; class Clostridia; order Christensenellales; family UBA3700; genus MGBC100798. The sequence goes on from CANSGN010000008.1 coordinate 61,645, forward strand.
AGGGCAGAGATGCTAAGTATTACTTGCTTGTTCATATAAGGGTAAAATCTATTTACGATTTTGCTATAACAAACCAACAATCACAAAATAACTTGTATGTGTTTGAGGCAAATGCAGTTGATGATGAAGGTAATGCTATTGAATACCAAATCAACAATACTTTGCAAACAGTTGATACTGTAGGTATTCAAAAGAAAGTCATTAATGATATGACTGTAGATTATATCGAAAAGACTTATTGGGAGCCAAACCCTGATTTCAGTGTTACTTTGGGTGCTAACGAGTTGGTTTCGGGCGATACTATTGACGATGTTAAGATTACTTATCATACTAATGCAACAAAAGAGTCAAATGCAGGAAGATACGATGTAACTGCAACTATCGACGAAGATTGCATAAACTACAAATTGGCAAGCAATGCAAATACAAGGGGCGATTTTAGAATCAAGAGAGCTGTAATTTCCAACATTTATATCGACGGAGAGTTGAATTCTATCAGCTGTTTTGAAACCCCTAATGTAAAAGCTTATTTCTATGACGCTACAGGTATTAAAACCGAGGCTCACAGAATTTACTTGGACATTATTTATAAAAACCAAGACAAGGAAGAATTTGAATTTATCCCGGGTAAGAGAGCTCCTATCGGTAAATACTTCTATGTTATCTTGATTGACGATGCAAACTTGATTAACTATGTTAACCTTAGCGACCCTAATATGCTTATCGGTCACTTTAGCGTTGTAGGAGATAACGTTGAAGAGGGAAGAAACTTCTTTATCAGAGACTTGGACCCTACAACTAGCGTTATTGAAGTTGAATTTGTCAACGGCTTTATCGATTTTAGGTCTTTGATTGATTTTGAAACTAACGCTTTAAGAGATAAAATGATGATTTTGTACGGCGCTAACGAAGTTGAAAACACTATCATCAATGGAATTGGTTACTACATTGTTACTTTGAAAATCAAACGTGGCGACGATAGATATGCTCCTTTCACTAAAGAGTATGAGATAAAGGTTGTTCCTGCAACTATTATTGCTACTGATGACGATATAAAAGCTCCTAACACGCCTGTTGAAGAAGGTCAATTATCTATTGACGGCGTATACTTCGATAATAAAGTTGTTAACTTAACTACCGACAGTATAAGTAAATCTTTGCGTGACAAGCTTGAAGCTTTGCTTACCGAGGAGGAAATTGCTAACGGCGGTGTTACAAAATATTATGATTTCGATTTTACTTATAAGCTAAATAACAGAACTGTAAGTGCAAGCAATGTTATCAATGTTGGTTACTACAATGTTTCACTTGCGATTTCCGGCGATAAAATTAATACGATTTATTTGTCGACAGGCTTTAATATCGTAACACGTGATTTGGATGTTATATTTGATACTGACAAATATGCAAGTGACGAGAACATTAAGGTTACTACAAATTCAAATGGTGTTATTACTGTTTCAAAAGTATTTAATGGTTTGAATAACAAAATCAATTTGTCTTTGGAAAAGGAATTTGAGGCTACACTTAGACGTTTGCTTGGTGTTAATGCAAGCACTCCTGAAAGTGAATTACCTTATCAATTCTCTGACAACGACAAAGCTGAGGCAGGTAATTATACTATCGCTTTGAACTTGACAGGTCTTGCTATCGGCGGTAGTCCTAATGTAAGATTGAGAAATGCTACTATTATTATTTCTATTTCTCAAAGAACTGTTGATTTGGAAGTAAGCGATATTAACGAAGTGTTTAAGGGCGGTACTTACTTGCTACTAACCGAAAACGACATTCAAGCTTTGATTGACAACGGTATTGCAGACCCTTATATGGACCCTGATACCGGTATTGCTCAAAATATCAACTCTTTATATTTCGGTATTGACGAGTACAAAGATTTGGGTGTTGAAGTTATAAGACAAAAACCATCTAACCCTGATGACATTGTGACAGGCGGCAAATTGGGATTGTATTTCCCTAACTCGGGTACTTACAATATCCCTATTAGAATGAGAGTTCCTAACCCTAACTTCAAAATAGGTAATGGCTCTATCCAGGCTACTATTGCAAAAGCACCTGTAAATTCAATCACTCTTCAAGCAGAGTATACTTTAGATGGTAAGTTGCATAAAGAAGATGTTTCCGAGGACGGCAAGTTCACTATGGAATACAACGGCTACAATGTTGAGTTTAAGATTGGCGAACAAGGTTTGGCAGATTTGAATACTCTTGGTGTTCAAGAAAACGAAATCGAGTTTACAAACAACATTCTTAGAGATGCAGGCTCTTACGAGGTAAGCGTTGCAGTTGATAATATGAATGTTTCAAGTGATGTTTATACTATTCAAGTGGAAATCACTAAAAAGAAAATCGGCGACAGAGTAGGTAAATTTGATAGCAGCGTTTGGATGATTGACGGCGCAGCTCCTGACGAAACTCAACTAGAAAACGGTATCGTTTACACTAAGATTGACGGTGTTGAATCTGTTTACTCAATCAATCTTGTTGACCACGATTTGGTAATTGCAGAGGGCTATAACATTCGTTATCTTTATGACGGTAAGGAAATTAAGGGTGTTTCCAAAGCAGGTTCTTACAAAGTAACTGCGGAAATTACTAGAGCTGACGATTCAAACAACTGGGAGACTAAGATTGTTGAACTTTGGAGACTTGATAAAAACGGCGATTACGTAACTGAGGATATAGTTATTTTAGATTATGACAAAGATAAAAAGGAAGATATCCCAAGGAAAGATGACGAGTTGCAAGTAACCGAAAAGAGAAGAATTGTTGACAGTTTCGTTATCGAGAAATCCGAAGATTTGCAAACTGAAATCGATGGTTTGGACTTTATACTTAGCGATAAGGAATATACTTATGACGGTACTCCTAAGCTTTTGGATTACACTGATGAGCAAAAAGCTGAGTTCGCTCGTAGAAATATCAAAATCGTTATGAGAAAGAACGAGTTCATCAACGCAGGCGAATATACTATCGTATGCTCTTTCAACAGACTTGACCCTAATGGTAGCGGTAAAAATGACCCTAACTACGAGCAAGCTACTGTAGAGGCTACTTTGGTTATCAAACCTATTCAAGTTCAAGTTTTCTACGAGTTTGACGAAAAGTTCAAGTATGACAAGAAAGGCTTGAATGCAAGATTTGGCGAGGGAGACGAAATTAAGGTTACTGCTTACTATATCGATATGTACGGTAAGAAGATTCCTGTAAAATCTTTCACTATCGAGACAATGTCCGGCAGCGGTGAGGATTTGGATTTTGGTACACCTCAAAAAGACCAAAAGACAGGCGAATTGATTATCACTCCTGGTAACTATCAAATTACTGCAAACTTAATCGATACAAACTATGCTTACGATGAAGAGGCAGCTATCAACTTCTTAAGATTTAACATTAAGAACGAGACTAAAGCTACAAATACTACTCTTTATGTATTATTGGCATTTGTAATCTTTATGATTGTTTGCGCAGGTTTGATTGCTTGGTATGTATTTAGATTGTACAATCCTGCTTGCCAAGATATCGACTTGGAAGACGAAGAAAACTTCTAAAACTAAGCTTTGTAAAGTTAAGTACTTTATATTAAGCTAACAATATATAAAACGATTTATATTGGTATATCATAAAACAACAAAACCCTTTGGAATTATCCAAAGGGTTTTTGTGTGGAGGTAATTAAGGTATTAATGGTGTTTGGATAGGTAAAAGTGCTTTAGTGTTAAAGATTTTTTTGGTGTTAGGCTAAAGCAGCTTGGTAACTATTTAAAATTAATATATATTTTTATTGCTTATTGCAGTAATTAGGTTAAGGTTAAATAAAAATGGCATTTTTTTAGATATTTTCTTGCTATATCTAGCGTTTTGTTGTATACTTAAAGGGTAAATGCGGATAAAAAGGAGCTGTTTATGTTAATTTCAGCCGTAAGTGAAAAATTGGCACCATCTTTGATTTTGGTTGCCTACATATTGATGATGATTGTTATTGCGATTGTTTGTCGCAAAAAAAGCCGTTCACTGAACGATTTCTTTTTGGCAGGACGTGGACTTGGCGGTTGGATGACGGCTTTTGCTTACGGTACTACCTATTTTAGTTCGGTTATTTTTGTAGGTTATGCGGGTAAGTTCGGTTGGACTATGGGACTTGGTGCTGTGTGGATTGGCATAGGAAACGCTTTAATCGGGGCATTGCTTGCTTGGAAAGTGCTTGCTAAACGTACAAGGCTAATGACGCATAATTTGGGTGCAAGTACAATGCCCGAATTTTTTGCTACAAGATACAATGATAAAGGCTTAAAACTTTTTTCCGCTATAATTATTTTTACATTTTTGATTCCTTATTCCGCAAGCGTTTATCAAGGGCTTGGCTATTTGTTTGAAATGGTTTTTGGCATTGACAGCATTTGGTGTATTTTGATTATGGCAGCTCTAACAGCGTTATACCTTTTCTTTGGTGGTTATTTTGCAACCGCTTTATCCGACTTTGTTCAGGGTATTATAATGCTTATCGGTGTGGTTGTAATGGTATTTTTGCTTTTAAAAGCACCCGAAGTTAATTGGGGCGAGGGGTTGAGCAAACTTTGGACTGACGGTTTTGGTTTGGTGCCTGCCACAGGCGGAGGGCTTGATTCCCCATTATTCAACTGTATTATTTTAGTGCTTTTAACATCTTTTGGTGTTTGGGGATTGCCACAATCCGTACATAAATTTTATGCGGTAAAAAGTAACAAATCAATCACTCAAGCTATGGTCGTAAGTACTGTATTTTGCTTGGTTATCGGGTTTGGAGCGTATTTTACAGGCTCGCTTGGTCACTTGTTTTTTGGCGAATTGCCAGAGGGCGGGTTTGATTTGATTGTTCCGCAAATGTTGCAAAAGGCTTTGCCTAGTGCTGTTTTAGGGCTTATTGTGGTGCTTGTGCTATCCGCAAGTATGTCTACGCTTGCATCGCTTTCTTTGTCGGGTGCTTCCTCTGTCGCTGTAGATGCCTACAAAGGTTTTATCAAAAAGGATGCTAGCGATAAGCAAGTTAATTGGATGTTACGTGGCTTTTGCCTATTTTTCGTAGTGGTTTCCGTTTTGCTTGCAGTGTTTAAGATTACTGCTATTGTAACGCTTATGTCGCTAAGCTGGGGCGTGCTTGCAGGCTGCTTTATCGGACCTTATGTATTAGGACTTTACAGCAAAAAAGTCAATAAATACGGTGCTTATGCCTCTATGATTGCCTGCTTGGTAATTACATTTGTCTTAGTTATTGTGTTTGGCGTAACAGAGCCTAAGGTCAACGGACTTACTTTTGGCAATATGATTTCAGATGGTGTTAAAAGGGCTCCGCTTATCGGTGTAATATGTATGGCTGTAAGTCCTATTGTTACTTATGTTACAAGCCTTATTTTTAAGGATAAAAATTTGGATGGGGAACAAATTATCGAACAGACAAAAACATCTGTGTTAGAGTGATAGTATTAGGTAATTTGGGGCGAAAAATGAGGAAATGTAAAGCCTTTTTAATAGTAATTTTAGTTGCGATATTGGCTGTTGTGTTATCTAGCTGTGCTTTGAGTGCCAAAGATTGCTATGTTTTTGGAGATGATGAATTTAAAGAGTTATGGAAAGAAGATAATTCCAAACTCGATGAAAGGCCTTTCGCATTATGTCGACAAATGTATTGGTGCATATTAAGGATTGGGGCGGCGAGCCTGTAAAACCAAGAGCACATCGTTTTGCCGAGGCTGTAAAGCACTATGCACCAGATGTAATTGGTATGCAAGAAATGTGTAGCGAATGGTATAAATATTTGCTGCCGCAACTTAGCGATTACCAGGTTATCGAAAAAAAGAACTCTTTTCTTATGGAAAACCGTTCCGCCATTATTTATAATGTAAGTAAATTGAAATTGATTGAAAGCGGACTTAAAAAATATTCAAAAGGCGATAAAAATGGGTGCCGTGCGGTAACTTATGGTGTCTTTGAAAGGATAAGCGACGGAAAGCAGATTATTGTAACTTCGACTCATTTAGATTTAATTCGTATGAAAGACTATGAAAAAGAAAAAAGCATTATGCTTAGCCAAGTGGACGAATTTTTTGAGCTTATCGATATTTTAAAGGTAAAATATGCAAACGTGCCTATCTTTATGACAGGCGACTATAATTCTATGGAACACGAAAACAGCCGATTTACAGGTGCGGAATATGACTCTAAAAATGATTTGACTTACTTTAAATGCTATGGCAAGCCTTGCGGCTCTTTTGCTTACGAAAAAATTGTAGGTAAATATATTGATACAAAATTTGTTGACGGCATAGAAAGAAAATTTGACAATACACGCGGGTATTTTTACGATGACCCGACTTGGGACCATATTTTTATGACTAATGAACAGTATGCTAAAGTATTAACATTTAGGGTTTTGACTTCCGATTATTTTCATAATTACGAGGATAGGACAAGCAGAATTTCAGACCATTTGCCAATTTGCGTCGATGTAACAGTTAATAATTAAAATTAATCAATATAAAACAAAAAAACACGGAAATCCGTGTTTTTTGTTTTATTATTAAATTATTTTATGACTAATTGTAAAAATATTATGTGATTAGTTACAATATACAATATTATAGCTGAATTTCAAAGTTTTTGCCCTCAAAATCCAAAGTTATGCCGTTGTTAGTAATATGTAGTTCATATCCTGATTTTTTGCGGATAACTTTGATATCGATTATTTTGCCTGCAATTTTAAGTTTGTTACATTCCATATAATCCCATGTTTTAGGCAAGTTTGGCGTAACATTAAATTTGCCGAATCCCGTAGGACGCATACTAAGTATACCTTCGGTAAATATTCTTAAATACAAGCCACTTTCGGCGGATAACTGTGCTTGGTTGCCTTCCGGGAAAGCCTCTACTGCGTAAGGGATATGTTCTCCAAGTAGTCTTGCGGTAGAAAATTTTTCAAGAAGTTCAAGTGCTTCGGTACTGTATCCTGCATTAAATAGTCCTCGCAAAGTGTAAAGTGTTGACCTATCCCAAAATGTTTTGTCGCCACTTGCGGATAGCAAGCCCTCCGCCATTCGAAGTTTAGGGGATAAAAGTGCATCTTTAGTAGCTTTGCTCCTCTCAAAAATGCCTACAACCATTGGCATACATATCCACGAGCGTAATTTAGGCTCTTCCAAGCAGTACATAAATGTTGCGTAGCCTTCTACATTTTTTGAAAAGTAGCTGAGTATATTTGATTTTAAAGTAGCTGCTTTTTGATTATAAAAGTTTGCTTTTTCCGCATTTCCCAATTCCAAATGTAAATAACTTGCACTAATAAGCGCATCGTATGCCAATGTAGATGTGCAAAGGTTTGCCTTGCCTGACTCAAGCCTATTTTCTAATTCGTCACTGTCGGATGCGATAACTCCGTCGCTGTTGGTTTGTGAAAGTGTATATGTTAAACATTTATCAATTAACTCTACAAAATTTTCGGCAAGCTGTTTATCTCCGTAAGTCAATAAAAATCTTGCAAGTCCGTAGGCATACATTGCGCTGTCGCCTCGGTCTTTAGCACCATGCCAAATATCATCTCCCTCTGCCACAATGCTAGTTATAACAGCTCTATCGTCATATATGTATTTGCGGTACATTTCATAACAGTTTATACTTTCTTGTTCGCCAATTTCATAGCCTAAATAACCAAATAGCGGATTTATGTATTCGCATTGGTCATTTGTCCAAAGTGCAGCATAGTAATTTCCGCCGCCTGGGGAGTGCATTAGCCCTGATTTTGTTTTAAAAATACTTTCACACCCTCTTATTTTTGCATATCTTGCCATAAGATTGATATGTTCGTTTGGAGTTTTGATAATTAAAGTGTCATCCAATTTCTTTATAAAATCCTCACGACTAGTTTGCTCTTTATCAAAATCAAGATTAAATTGTTCGTCAAGTCGCAATGCACAATATGCCACATTTATTACAGCACGTTCATTTGGCTTTAAAGTAACATAATCGTTTGAGATATATGTAAAAACATTATATCGCTCACGCATATTACCGTATCTTGCAGGCGTTGTGATTTTTTTATCATTATTGATTAGCCTAACAAAATACTCATTTCGACTATTGTTTGTTAAAGTGATTTTTTCAATAAAGCATTTTTCCGATTGTGCAGGCAAAAGTTTTCTTTCGATTTTCAATTTGTCTATTTTGCTTAAAATGCTTAAACTGCCGTCAAAAACAAAATCTTTGACACTCTCAACACTTTTTACACCGTCAACACTTATGTCAACCCCCTTAAAATTATGGTCAAGTGAGCCACTTGTATTGTTAGGGTAGCACCTTAAAGTAGGAAAGACTATATGTCTCATCAAGCGAAGTTTACCATTTTTATCTGCACCGTAACTTATAATACCAGAAACATAAAATGCTGACATTTCAATATGATTGGAATATTCGGTGTTTTCCTTTACGCTGTAAACAATACTTTTTCCATCACTTGCAATATAATGCTTTGGTTTGGTAAATGGTATATTTATTTTTGCCCATTTGGCAAAGCGTGGAATACGCGGTCTTTTGATTTGCAACATAAATTTCTCCTCTTAATAAATAAATGATTATTTTATTGAAATAATCATTTATTTATTGTATTGATAAATATTTTAATTACCTATATATTAGTTTTATATTATATGCAATTTGTTTTTATAATTAACTTTTACAGATACCATTTTTGCATTACACAAGTTCAACATTTTCAAGAATCAAATCTTTATCGAGATGTAAATTTCTTAATTTTATTGGATTTCCTACTACCGAAAGAGATGTAACCAAACCATCTTTCCAAGCAAAAGATAAAACATTGCCTGTAGCTGTTCTAATATTTTTGATTTTGCCCTCGTTAAATTTCTCGGATAAAGCAGGTAGTAGTTCTATAACTCCGTCCTCTTCCGTAACCAATAGTTCGTTGATTGCGGATAAAAATCCTAAGTTGCCGTCAATTTGGAAAAAGAACGGTGGGTGCGTATCAAATAGGTTTTTAAAGAAAGACATCTTTATCATCTTATCTAATATTGTTTTTGCGGTTTCCGCATCTCTTAATCTTGCAGCTAGGCTTATTGCCCAAGCCGAACTCCAACCTATTAGTGAGGAACTATATTGTATTCTGCGATTAAACAATTTTTCGACCCATTCTCTTTCTTGTGGATTTCTGTGATATCCAATGATTTTTGCAGGGTAGAACGAATATAGTGGAGAGAAGTGCCTATGTCCCTTTTCAGATGGGGTATAATCGCTGCTCCATTCGTTCAAACCGTATTCTCCGCACGTGAAAGCTCTCAGTCTTGACAATCTTTGTGAAATTTTTTGTAGTAAAGCTTTGTCAGTTCCAAATTCCATATAATTGTCAAAAACTTGTCTTATTAGTCCTAAATCAAATGCACTTGCATAGTCAACACTGCATTTTTTGCCGTCTTTTATAAAACTTGCTTCAGGAGAGGTTGACGGACAAGTTATATATTCCCCTTTACGTAGAATTAAATAATCGCAAGCAAATTTTGCAGCTTCGGTAGTGATAGTTTGAATTGTATCACGATATTTTTCCATATCGCCGTAGCGCAAGTGCTCATAAAGCTCGTTTGCAAGCCAAACACCACATAACGGAGCAAACATATATTCACTTTCGCCTTTTACGGGGGCTGTTTTTCGCCATATATCTACATTATGATTGCAGGCAAAGCCGTCGCAATTATAGTTTGTGTGTGCCGTTGTTTTGCCGTGTTGCATAATTTCATCTACCATACGCACAAATGGCTCTGCACATTCGGATAAATTGCATTGGCTCATACCCCAATAATTCATTTCCGTATTTATATTTGTTGTGTAATTGCTTGACCAAGCGGCTTTTAAGTCCTTATTCCAAATGCCTTGCAAATTGCAACCGCTACTACCTTTACGACTTGATGAAATTAAAAGATATTTACCGTAATTGTAAATTAATTCCACTAGGCCGTTATGAACTCTGCCTAATTTGGCCTCTTTTAACAATTTATCGGTAGGTAAATCTATATCACTTTTTAAATCTAAAGATTGTTTGCTGTAAATAGCATTGTAGTCAGCAATATGATTTTGCTTTATTTGCTCATAATTGTTAGATAATTGTGTAAGTGTTTTTTGAGTTAATTCCAAAGCATATTTTCTTGAAGTTTTTGGCATTTTGTCAAAGCCTACAAAACCTGTGGCTGTTGCAAAGTAAATAGTTATTTCCGTTGCTTTAGATACTAAAATAGACTTTTGATTTGTAGATATACTGCCGTTTGTAACTAGTTTTGCCGACAAACAAAAGCTCATGCCTTTACCCTCGTCATAAGTTGCGACTTTTTTGGTTTTTAAATAATGAGGTGCAGCAAAATCGGGTGCGTTACCTAAAATGTTAAAATTGCCGTCGGTAGTATCAATTTCATACTTCAATTTCGATTTACCATTTAATGTTATGCTAATAGGCGTTTTTGCAGTTATTTTGTATACAAAAACTTTGGCAGGGAAACTTGCAAAAGCTTCTCTTTGAATATTAGCTGTATCAACGTTTACAATGGCATTTGCCAAGTCCAAACTTCTTGAATAATTGCGTTTATTTGCACCGATAATCTTTATATCAATTTCGCCAAGCGGAAGATAAGCATCACTATAATCGCCAACAAATTTTTCTTCAATAATTTGTTGAGCTTGATTATTTTCCCCCATCATTATTAATTCACGTACTTCTTCCAAGTATTCTAAACTTTCGGGATTATCGTGATTTTTAGGATATCCCGACCAAAGATTGGTGTCGTTAAATACTAATTTTTCACACGATTTGCCGCCATATAGCATTACGCCTGTATGTCCGTTACCCAAAGGTAGCGCATGTCGCCATACCTTTGCCGGAGATAAGTAAAATAATTTATTCATATATTCTCATTATATAGAATCGGAAAACAAATAAAAAACCATACAATCAATATACTAATTTAATTAGTTTGCAACTGTACGGTAATGTTAAATTTTTGATAAATTTTTTGTAATTTGTTATATTCAGAATAAAAACTGCTAATTATCTATTAAAAAGTGTAATTATTTGGCTTAATTGCAGTAGTTTATAATATGTGTATGCATATATTTAATTATAAAGTATTCTGTAAGCTATTTAATTGTTGTAAAATTTATTATAATTAGAAAATTGTATTTATATTTTACAAAAAATATTGTTTGTTAATTTATATGTATATTGCTTAAGCAATAGTAATTATCAAAAATTTAGTTCCGATTATATTTGCAATTAAATTTATATTTAGATTAGTGTATAATCTATCAAGTTTATTATAACATTATTTTATATAATTGTAAATACAAAAATATGTTTTTTTGTAAAATTTACACAATTTTTAATTTAAAAAACTAAAAAAACATAAAATCTATTTTATGTGGATAACTATTGTTGATATTTATATTTTTTATGGCAAAATTATTGTACTAATTGTGATAATATGATAAAATATCTAAGTAAATAATTTTTAATTGGAGGATAGTATGGAAAAAATCAAATCTTTTACTATTGACCACGATATTCATAAAGTAGGTTTTTATTTGAGCGGAGTAGCAAATAATATTTATACCTATGATTTGCGATTTAAAACGCCTAATGGCGGAGATTATATGGATAACGCAGCAATGCATACAGTAGAACATTTTTTTGCAACAGCTGTAAGAAATTCCACGCAAAAGGGAAATGTGGTTTATTTTGGACCAATGGGGTGTAGGACAGGTTTTTATCTGCTTATGCTTGGATGTGATGCGGAGCAAACTAAAGCGTTGGTAATTGAATGTATAAAAAAATGTTTAGAACTTAACGAAATCCCCGGGAACAGCAGGAAAGAGTGTGGTAACTATTTGGAACATGACTTACAAGGTGCAAAAAAATTATTGAAAGAATATTTATCTGTGATTATGTAATAAACTTGGATTATACATATAATAAAGTATGTAATAATATTAAATTTTGTAAAATGTCATAAATACCTTGACAAAGTAAATAATAACTACTATAATTAGATTACAATATTATTGTGATTAAAGGACATGTACAAAGTTGGGCTATTTTCAGAGAACATTCGGTAGGTGTGAGAATGTATTAGTAATTTTGTATACCACCTTGATATAAAATCACACGTTGCATACGCGACTGTATGTTTAATTAAGGCACTTTTTTGTGTGAAGTAAGGTGGAACCACGGTATTACCGTCCTTATGCTTTTAGCATAGGGACGTTTTTTTAGTTTAAACTTTAGGAAAATAATTATTGATTGTTGGAAAAAAGTTTAAGAAAATAGTGTGCCGTTTGTTATTGTAATTTAAAATTGCATTAGCTTTAACTTTATACACATAAATTTGAGATAATTATAATTAATTATTTATAAGCAAATTATTTAAATGATTTTACAATTATTTGTTGGATATATGGGCATTGCCCTTGGAGGAAATATGAAAATTATTTTAAAAGATGGAAATGTGATTGAAATCGAAAAACCTATCAGTGCTTTTGAACTTGCTAAAAGCATTAGTGAAGGGCTTGCAAAAGCCGCTGTTGCTTGCAAAATTGATGGTAAATTATGCGCTATGAGCGATATTGTTGACAGTGATTGCAATTTTGAAGTATTGACCTTTGCCGATGAAGAGGGAAGAAAAGTGTACAGACATACTTGTTCACACATATTGGCTCAAGCCATTAAAAATATTTTTCCTACCGCAAAACTTGCGATAGGACCTGCTATTGAAAATGGTTTTTATTATGATATAGATTTTAAAACACCTATTACCTTCGAAGATTTGGAAAGAATCGAAAAGGAAATGAAAGCTATAATAAAAGCAAAATATCCTATTGAAAGATTTGAACTTTCAAGGAAAGATGCTCTTAAACTTATGAGCGAATTTGACGAGCCTTATAAATTGGAGTTGATAAACGAGTTGCCTGACGATGCAGTTATATCTTTTTACAAACAAGGCGACTTTACCGATTTATGTGCAGGACCTCACTTGCACAATACAGGTATGATAAAGGCTTTCAAACTTACAAGTTTGACGGGTGCTTATTGGCGCGGTAATGAGAAAAACAAAATGCTTTCAAGAATTTATGGTACGTGTTTTGATAAAAAATCCGATTTGCAAGATTATTTGACGCAAATGGAAGAGGCAAAAAAGCGTGACCATAACAAAATCGGTAGAGAGCTCGGTTATTTTATGACTGACGAAAATATTGGACAAGGTTTGCCGCTTTTAATGCCTAAGGGAGCAAAAACTATTCAGGTTTTGCAAAGATTTGTGGAAGATACCGAGGCTAAGCAAGGATATATGTTGACAAAAACTCCTTATATGGCAAAACGTGAGTTGTATCAAATTTCAGGACATTGGGACCATTACCAAGATGGTATGTTTATTATGGGGGATGCAAATGACCCTAAAGCAGAAGTTTTTGCATTACGCCCTATGACTTGTCCGTTCCAATATACCATTTATAATAACGGTTTAAAATCTTATAGGGACCTACCTTGCAGATATGGCGAAACTTCAACTTTGTTCCGTAACGAGAGCAGTGGCGAAATGCACGGACTAATAAGATTAAGACAGTTTACTATAAGCGAGGGACACTTGGTTTGTACTCCTGAGCAATTAGAGGAAGAGTTTAAAAAATGCGTTGAACTTGCAAAATATATGTTGACAGCTGTCGGTTTGCAAGACGATATATCTTATAGATTTTCCAAATATGACCCTAAGGACACCGAAAAGTATATTCAAGATGCAGATACTTGGAATTCTGCGGAAGAAACTATGGGTAAAATACTTGACCACCTTGGCATTAAGTATTCTATCGGAATCGGCGAAGCTGCGTTTTATGGGCCTAAGCTTGATATTCAAATTAAAAATGTTTGGGGTAAGGAAGATACTTTGGTTACTATACAAGTTGATATGTTCCTTGCAGAAAACTTTGACATGAGCTATATTGATGAAAACGGAGACAAAAAAAGACCTTATATTATTCATAGAACTTCAATCGGTTGTTACGAAAGAACTCTTGCTTTGGTGCTTGAAAAGTTTGCCGGTGCTATGCCTTTGTGGCTTGCCCCAACACAAGTCAAAGTGTTAAGTTTGACGGACAGAACTGCGGAAAATGCAAGAGATTATGCTGAAAAATTGAATGCCGCAGGTATTAGGGTAGAAGTTGATAACCGCAGCGAAACTATCGGTTACAAAATAAGAAGTGCAAGGATGGAAAAAGTACCTTACATTGTGGTTATCGGAGATAAGGAAGCAGAGAGCGGTAATGTTAGCGTTAAAAGAAGAGGAGAGGAAAACTCTAACATTATGTCCGAAGATGAATTTGTTTTACAGGTATTGAGGGAAGTTAAGGAATTGAAATTATTTTAATCGTAATTTTTAAAATTATAAAAGCAACTTATTTATTAAATAGGTTGCTTTTTTGTTGTAAATGATTATTTATACTGTTATTTACATCTAGTGTAAAAAGTGTCAGAAAAAGTATACTTTTTCTGACACTTAATTATTATAATGATTAAATAATTGCAGGTTATAATATTGGCAATATTTACCATATTTAACTAAATATATTATATAATATCATACTAAAATTGTCAATGTTTTTTTGTCAGAAAAAGTATACCTTTTCTGACAGATAATAGTTTTTAGGCTTAATCTTTAAAGTTATCTTCGCCTATTGTATGCGGTAGTAATCAGTCTTAATAGGGCTGTTATTATAAAATAATATTTTGGAGGTAAACAAATGAAAAAGAAGTTTGTTTTAGTAATTGCAATCATTTTGATTGCCGTAACTGCATGTGTATTGCTTGTGGGTTGTGCACCAAAAAGCCCAACTGACTTTTTGGATAAATGGTTAAGCAGTAATAGCAAAAGTATGAAATTGGGAGATACTGTAATAAGTATCTATGGAAATGTAGCTGTTTCTAAATCAAAAGTAGGTAACGAGGAGTTTGTAAGTTATACGGAATTGGATGGCGATAATTTGAATATGTATAACGGCAGAAATCAAAATGGAAAAATGGTTTGGTCAAAAAGTAGCATGACAATGCAAGAAGTTAAGGAAATGTTCCATTTGGAAGAAGACCTTAAAAATATAAGCGATATTTTTAAACTTCAAATGGAAATAAGTCCTGAAGAATTTAAAGATTTTGATAAAAACTTTACTAAAAAAGACGGTGTTTTTGTAGGCAATGAAGATGGTGAATTTAAAGGTACAACTATTAAGCTTTCTGCAAAGGAAATGGTAGTAACTATAGGCGACGGCGACAAAGCCGTTATAACTACTTATACTATTGGATGTGATAAAATAAGCATTCCTGACGAAGCAAAAAATGCGTAATAATGTAAAAGTTTTATTGAGTAAAAAGAATGGTTGGAAAATCCAATCATTCTTTTAGTTTAAAAATATTAAAGTTAAAATTATGCTTATAATTGTTGCGATAATCGCTTGAGTACTCTTTGATAAAAGATACTTAAATACTGTCATACCGCATTTTTGAGAGTAGTTAAGTGATTGCAGTGCTATACAAATTCCTCCGAAAGTAACCAAAAAAGTGGCAATGGGTATACAAATAACAGCGGGCAAATGGCATTGCGAAAGACTATTAATGCCTCTTGTCATTTCAAACAAACCATACCATACGGATTTTGTTATATCCTCGCTTATTCCAAAATAACCGAATAATGTTGTAACGCCTTTGGTTAAAAGTATTTTATCCGACAATGTTATAAAAAAGCTCATAATTGCTATGTATCCGCCGACAATAGCTATGCTGATAATACTGTCAAGCATACTTTTACTCAAGATATCGTCGTATTTTATTGTCAGTTTATAGTCATCATTATTGGCTTTTTGTTTGGGTCTGTAAATAAAACCGTTTAAAAAAGCGGAAATTAAATGTGCAAAATAAATAATATAACCGTATTTAGCGCTTCCCAGCATTTGGCTTGTCGTTCCGATTATAAATATCGGCCCGCAAATAGCGGAAAGTATATTTGTTATTATACATTCGTTTTTTGTTATTGCTCCGCTATCGTATAAGTCTCTGGTCAACTTGCTCCCTATAGGGTATCCGCAAAATATGCTCATAACCATAACATATCCGCTTATCGGCGGAGCATTATACAATTTGCCAAGTGGTTTTTTTAGCATTACGGAAAGTTGATTTGCCGAGCCAATCATCGTCAGCATTTTGTTGAAAAATATAAAAGGGAATAAGGCAGGTAAAACGTTTTTTGCATAAAGTATAAAAGCCCCCAAAGTACCGGCAATATAGTCGGACGGGGAGATAAGCGCGGTTATTATAGTACTAATAATTAAAAATGTCAAAAAAAGTTGTTTATTGATTTTTTTAGTCACATTATAATTTATGTAGTTAATTTTTTATTATGAATACTTATTAAAATAATTATCGCACTATATGCAATATGTTTTTTATATTGCTAAACAGGTAAAATATGCGTAATATTGATTGAAAATCGGTATTAAAATACCCCGTTGTATCAAACAGCGGGGTTAGGTTTTACAAAATCAACATTGTCTCGTTTGTTATTTTATCATTGCTGACAATATTGTAAATTTTGTTGGCATAGGCATTTTGGTTTAAGCATATTTCGTCGCCGCAAAAATCTATCGAGGATAATAGTTGCCTTTTATCCTGCTTTACGGCAAGTATATTAGGCTTTCCGATTTTACATAAATCATTTATACCATAGTTTAATGCGATATGTAGTAGTATGCGGCGTATCTTTGATTTTGTATATCTTTTTGTATGTACAGACTCTACCAATTCCGAATAATTTTTTGCAGTTTGGGAGTATTTTTTTATCCTGTTTATTACACCCTCCGTGTCCTCGTAAACATTGTTTAAATCAAGTACTTTGCTTGATATAATGGCAAATAGTTTGTCATAATCTACTTGAGATTTTGTCAAATCCTCAAAAACATATTGTGGTACTTTAAGTTCATCTAAATTTAAGTTGCCGTCACAAATTGCTTTTCGTATGCTTTTTGCACTGTTAAATTGTGCGTTTAACTCGCTTTCATTGTAATTCCCACCCACACGTTTTATCGCTTGTAGTTGGGCTTTAATACCAAGTTTGGTTGCTTGCTTTATATATTCTATCCCCAACATATTGTTAGGAGAAAATACACTATTAGGGTCGATTTTTGATAGGTTTTGTATTGCTTTTTCCGATGATGCAGGATAGGATAAACCTTGATTTAAGTATTCTTTTATTAATCGGTCATATTCTTTTGAGGTGGTTAATTTGGCTATTTCGTAAAGCGTTGTTATATCATCACATTCCGCCCCAAAACAAATCAAACCTAAATTTTTGATTTTGCTTGCAATTTGCATAGCACCGTTTGCAAAATATTCCGCAGAAGAAGTCGCATAAATTGCTGGCAACTCGATAACCATATCTACCCCTGCCAAAATAGCATGCCTTGCACGGGTATATTTGTTAAGTATTGCTATATCCCCACGTTCTGTAAAATTACCACTCATTATTGCAATGACATAATTGTCTTGATTTGGTGCAATACTAGCTAAAATTTCTTTAGTTTTATTGATATGGTAAATATGCCCGTTGTGTAGTGGATTGTATTCTACAATAATTGCCGCAATCAATTTGTTTCTCCTTACTTAAAGTTTTTTAGTATTTGTTATTTTTTACTTATAAAGTATTGATTTTTACTTTAAAATGTTTTATAATTAAAATTAATCGGATTTAATATTTCCATTATATAACATTTTAGCGAAAAAAAAAAGTATTTTGAGTAATTTATTTTGGAGGAGAAAAACTTATGAGTAAGTTAATGGACTCAATCATCAAAAAAGCAACAAAACTTGGCAAAACTATCGTATTGCCGGAGGGCGAGGAGCCTCGCATAATCGAGGCAGCAAGGTGCATTACCGATAACAAAATAGCAAAAGTAATTTTGCTTGGCGATAGGGAAGTTATTAAAACTGTACGTCCCGATATCGATGTGGATGATATTGAAGTGATTAATCCAAAAACTTCGGATAAGTTCGAGTTGTTCTCTAACACATTGTACGAGCTTAGAAAGGCAAAGGGTATGACTATTGAGCAAGCTCAAAATTTGGTAAAAAGCAATTCGCTTTTCTTCGGTGCAATTATGTTGAAACTTGGCGAAGCTGACGGCATGGTCGGCGGTGCGATAAATTCTACAGGCAATGTTTTAAGGGCAGGTCTTCAAGTGGTAAAAACCGCACCCGGTGTAAGCACTGTTTCCAGCTGCTTTTTAATGAGCTTTGATGGTACTTTGTACAAAAATAACGATGTAATGGTATTCGGAGACTGCGCCGTAAACCCTGACCCAAATGCGGCTCAGCTTTGCGATATTGCAATTTCCACTGCGGAATCCGCAAGAACTCTTGCGGGACTTGACCCTAGAGTCGCAATGTTATCATTTTCGACAAAAGGTAGTGCAAAACACGAAAATGTTGATAAAGTAGTTCAAGCAACAAGTATGGTTATGGAAAAATGTCCTGACTTGATTTGTGATGGCGAGTTGCAAGTAGATGCTGCTTTGGTTAAGTCGGTTGCAAGGCTAAAAGCACCCGGTAGTAAACTTGAGGGAAGAGCAAATGTCCTTATTTTCCCTGATTTAGGTGCAGGTAATATCGGTTATAAATTAGTACAAAGGCTTGCCGGTGCAGAGGCTGTAGGACCAATTTGTCAAGGTTTTGCAAAACCAATCAACGATTTGTCAAGAGGCTGTGTAGTCAGCGATATCATTGGTGTTGTGGCAATTACTGCTGTTCAATCGGAAAAATAATTTTAAATAAATAGAAATTTACATTATAAAATATCAAAATATATTGTGAGAGGTTAAGATGAAAATATTAGTTGTAAATGCGGGTAGTAGTTCGCTTAAATACCAAGTAATAGATATGGATAACGAAAAATGTCTTTGCAGTGGCGGTGTTGATTGCATCGGTCAACAAACATCGACAATCGAACATAAAGTAAGTGGCAAAGAGGAACATATCGAAAAACATCATTTTGAAAATCATACAGAGGCTTTAAAAGTTGTTTTTGGTCTTTTGACAGATAAAAACCACGGTGTTGTCAGCGATATAAGTGAAATATCGGCAGTTGGACACAGGGTTTTGCACAGTGGAGAGGACTTTAACGGCTCTACTTTGATTACAAAAGAAACTCTTGCTACAATGAAAAAGAATATTCCTTTGGGACCTCTTCACATGCCGGCAAATCTTGCTTGTGTTGAGTCTTGCCAAAGTTTACTTCCAAATGTCCCTATGGTTGCGGTTTTTGATACTGCTTTCCACATGACAATGCCAAAGTATGCGTATATGTACGCTATTCCTTATGAAGATTATGAACAATACAAAGTACGTCGTTATGGTTTCCACGGAACATCTCATAAATATGTTACGGGCGAGGCTATTAAAATGATGGGTACAGATAAATGCAAAATTATTAACTGTCATTTAGGTAACGGGTCTTCTATTTCAGCTGTTAAGGATGGTAAATGTCAAGATACTTCTATGGGATTGACTCCTCTTGAGGGACTTATGATGGGTACTCGTTCGGGAGATATTGACCCTGCTTGTCTAGAATTTTTGATGGATAAAAAGGGTATGGATATTCACGAAATGCTTAACTATTTAAATAAAAAGAGCGGTTTCCTTGGCGTTTCAGGTGTTTCTTCCGATGCAAGAGCAGTTGCAAATGCTGCCGAAAACGGAAATGAAAGAGCTCAACTTGTTCAAGAGATGACTTCCTACCGTATCAGGAAATATATTGGTGCGTATGCTGCATCTTTGCAAGGCGTGGACTGCATAGTGTTTACGGGCGGAATTGGAGAAAATTCTTTTGCTGCACGTCGCAGAGTACTTGAAAAACTTGAATGGCTTGGTGTTAAAATCGATTGGGATAAAAACGATAATTGTCCAAGAAAGCAAAATGTGGAAATTTCCGCAACTGACTCTAAAGTTAAAGTTTTTGTCATCCCAACCAATGAGGAACTTGTTATCGCAAGGGAAACAAAAGACTTAATCTAACATGTTTTATTGATTATTAATTGTCGTAAAAAATAAATATTTTGATTGTTTTTTCAATAAAAAGTGTATTTTTATATAAAATTGTGCTATTTTAATTGACAAACAATTTATATTAATATATAATTTGATAGGTTAAGGAGGGTAAGCTATGTCCATAAACATTGCAAAAGCAAATCAAGGCGAGTTTTATCCTTTTAAACTTAATATCAAAGCAAACAATGATATTTTATCCGATGTGCTTGCTACTTTTGACAGCGATATTCAAGTTGAAGGTACGTATGTAGTAGATAAAGACAATGTTTACATTGATAGCGAACTTACTTATTCAATTATCTTTAAGTGTGCAAGATGCTTGGACGATGTTAAAAAAGATTTTTGCGTAAGGTGTATGGCAAGCTTTTATTTGGAAGGGGAAGAAGCTCAAGAAAACTTCTATCCTTATACAAATAATGTTGTGGATATGACTATCCCCGTTATGCAGGAAATTATTCTTAACTTACCTACAAGGGTATTGTGCAAGGACGATTGCAAAGGTTTGTGTCAAGTTTGCGGAACAAATTTAAACGAAAAATCTTGCGATTGCGACAAATTGCAAAATCAAGAAATTATTACACCGAACAATCCGTTTAGTGTGTTGAAAAATTTAAAATAAATCTACGGGAGGTGCAAGTAATGGCAGTTCAAAAAAATAAAACTTCAAAACAAAGAAAACATACAAGAGCAGCAAATTGGAAAATTAGCGCGCCAAATCTATCTGAATGCCCAAATTGTGGCGAATTAAAAGCAAGTCACAAAGTTTGTCCAAATTGTGGTGCTTATGATGGAAAAACTGTAGTAGATATGAGCGAAAAAAAGGCTGACTAATCGCCTTTATCATTGTTAAAAAAACGATTCCTGTAAAGGAATCTTTTTTTATGCAAAAATCATTAATAAAAAGACTTTTTTATATCGAATGTCTTTTTATTAATGATTAAATATCTTTAAATATATTCAAATAAACAATTAAAAATAGCTTAGCAATCCACAAAAAACTTCCCAAAACCTATTGCCAAAATTGTCAAAATATGGTATAATTTGGTAAAAATAATTGTTTATTATTAGGGGTAAATTTATGACTTTAGACGAATTTATAAAAAATAATAGCAACGAACTGAAAAATAATTGTGTTTTATTAATTGTGTGCAATACAAAAAGAGATACTATAGTAAATGGAAATTATGAAAATTTTTCTATAAATACAGAATTTTTATCAGATGATGAGTTGCAAGAAATAACTTCTATGGCAGTATCTTTAGATTTACCTTTCCGTATCTTTTACGATGAAAAAGACTTTATAGATAATATAATAACTGCCAATAATGTAGATAGATTTATAGTTTATAATTCTGCTCAAAATGGTGTTGGTCCAGGCAGAAAAGCATTGATACCGAGTATATGCAAATATTTGAATTTAAGGCATACGGGGTCGGACTCATATAGAGTTTGTCTTTGTCGCGACAAATTTGCTATTGCATCTATTTTAAAAGCAAACAATATCAAAGTCCCTAAATTTCAACTTTATAAAGGAAATAACGATTTAAGTTTGTCTGAAAAAACAGAATACATAGCAAAACCTTTATACGAATCTTCTAGCATTGGCATAAGTAAAAACAATATTTTTTATGGAAATAATATACCATACACTTACTTAAATACATTGATTAAAAATTTAAAACAACCTTTATTAATACAAGAATTTATAAGTGGCTACGAAATAGAGGTGCCGATTTTAGCAGGCAAACAATCTCTTTATGCTTTTTCGCCTGTGGTATTACATAAAAACAATAATTCTTTAATTATTGGCGACGAAATTTTGGACTATAATTTGATTTTTAATGATGATTATACATTCTCTTCTCTACCTAACAATATCAATGACAAAGAGGTAAAGGAAACAGCAATAAAAACAGCTGAATTATTAGGATTAAATGGATTGTGTCGTGTAGACTTTAGACTAAAGTTAAACGGAGAATTTTTTGTAACCGATGTGTCGACAAATCCACATTTTATTAATCATAGTAGTGTAAATTTTGCTTTTAAAAAGGAAGGAAAAACAGATAGTGATATTTTTAAAACAATTTTAATGCTATCTTAATTTTCACTCCAAAATTGAATATCGGAAAGCAAATAAGGGGTTGAAAACAACTTTAGCGGCTTTTCAAATTTATCATAAAATTCCTTTTCAAAATAGCTGCATATTTCACTATAAGAATAATGTTTGTTAGTAAAATATAGATTATTTAAAAGCTTATTTCTCAAATTATAATATTGATTAATTTCATTATCATCTTGAAAAATGGAAGTGTCAATACTGTTAAATGGCATAATTGTTGAATTTTCCGAAACGATATTTGCAATAAACAAATTGTTTTTCAAAATGTATTCATAATATGTGTCGTTAGTTATATTTAATTGGCTTGCTTTTTCCCATAATAATCTTGCTTGTTGCAAATTGCCATGGATAGCAAATAAAGTACCCACATTTATATATATCATTATTTGTGTGCTAATATTAGTATTTTTACAAACATCAATAAATTGCAACAAATCATTTTCGTTGAATTTATCTTTATTCAGCAATTCACTTGCTACCAAATAATTGCTTTTTATATAGACATATAAGTCGGAGAAACTATCAATAGATAACTCATTTAATAACGTATCGGCTATATAATATGGGTCATCACATTCAAATATTTCATTATTTGTTTTATATAATGATTGATTTTTATCGCCTATAGATTGCAATAATAAAGCAATATAATTATTGCCAGCCATAAAGTATTGTTTACTATACAATTCTTTTCTTTCAGTAAAATATTTAAAACTTTGTTTTACAAGACTTATTGATGGAACTCTAAATTTAGCGGAATTGCTTTTCCTATAAAGTATATTTATTAAGTAATCAAATTCTACACTTTTTTGACTACTTAAAATACTATATATTTCCTTATATATTGTAACCGGACGTTCACTTTTAAAGATATTGTCTTTGCCGTTACTGACAATAGATAACTTTAATAATAAAACAAATATTTTTTGTTCCAATTCACAATCGGAATTTAGTAAACTTATTAAGTCTGTTTCAATATGTTCCGATTTTTTTATGTCTGACAGTTTCCATTCTAAAAACAAAAGTAAATATTCAATCTCATTACTTAAAACTTGACTGCCAAAATCGTCCAAGTTTGTCAAGCTATAGTAATTTTTCAAATATTCTCCTTTTTCAATGCAATCGAACGTGCTAATAAGCACATTAAATGTGTTTTCGTCAAATACAGCAATAAATTCATTTTTTAACACTTCGTTGATTTGCTCATAAAAATGTAAACAATGAATTACTTGCATTGCAATCATCTCTTTTTCTCGGTCATCATTACTCATTCTTAAATGAGCTCTTCGGGTTGCATAATCAAAAGGATGATATTTTTGCAAATATTTTTCTATAACATTATTAAATAAAGTTCTATTGTCTTTGTTTAAATCGCTAAACACAGTTTGAATAAATTCTGTGTAAAAGCCATAATCTTGTTCTTTATATTCAAGGAATTTATCTTGTATAGCTATATTAATTATACTTGCCAAATCGGTAATTTTGTTGATTCTTTCGTCTATATTTATAATAGTATTTATTTTCTCTTGAGTAAATCTATCAATAAAATAAGAAGCAATTCCAAGTACATATTTTTCTTCCGCAGTGCAAATTGCTGCTATTTTTTGCGTTATTTTATTTTTTAAATAGTTCTTATCGCCAAATGAACATTCGTCACTCTCGACTAAATACGGGTAAATGTTTTGCATCTCATATATATCGTTATTTGTTAGCGATATCAAAAGATTAATTTCATCTTTAGAAAGTTTGGAAAAAGAATTAAGCAAACAACTAATAGGATAATCTAAATGTATTTTTTCAACATAATTATTCAACTCTAGTAAGTTATTGGTAAATTTAATTTTGTTACTATTGTAAATTACAATAAATTTTATTTCCAAATTTTCGTTTTCGCACAATGTTTGTAATAATTCAAGCATTTCATCGCAAAAATTTTCTTTCATATTCATAATTATTGCGATTTTGGAATAATTCATTTTTTTTATTATTTGTTCAATTTGATTTGTGTAAGAAACAATATCCGGACGGAACAAATTCGCAGTTGTCTTTAACAAAAAATTAAAACTGAAATGTTCGGAAACTTGATGATTAAAATAAGCATTTAACTCGTAATTTTTTTTGCTTGGGTTATATTGTTGTTTTAACAAAAACAAAAATTCCGACACACTATTTGTGTTTTCGAATATTTCACTTAAAGAATACTCATTTTCCAATAAGTGCAATAAATTTATTGCATTTCTTAAACTTTGTGAATCCAACAACAATATTTTTTTATCGCTGTTTATAAAATTATTAAGCGACTCACAGTATTCTTGATTTTTCAAATTAATGTCACACATTATTATAAATTTACCCCTAATAATAAACAATTATTTTTACCAAATTAATTTGATTATGGTAATAGGGAAGTAAGAGGATAAATAATATTAAAGTTAAAAAACACTCGTTATTTTTAACGAGTGTTTTTGGCAGAGAGGAAGGGATTCGAACCCTCGAATGCTA
Source organism: uncultured Clostridia bacterium (assembly GCA_947646415.1). Classification (GTDB taxonomy): domain Bacteria; phylum Bacillota; class Clostridia; order Christensenellales; family UBA3700; genus MGBC100798. Next base: position 86,442 of record CANSGN010000008.1, read on the forward strand.
TTAACATTACACGATTTCCAATCGTGCGCCATAAACCGAGCTAGGCGACCTCTCTATATTTAAAGTACTTTTATAGTTTAACCTATTTTTTTATAAAAATCAAATATTTTACAGTGATTTTTTTATTTTATGTTCATTTTTATGTTTAAATTTGTTAGGTATTTACTTTTTTGTTATCGTATGGTATAATTTAATTGTAATAAAGTTTATGGAGGTAAGGTTGATGCCTGTTTGGGGATATGTTTTAATTGGGTTAGCGATATTTATCGCTTTGTTGGTTTTAGGTAACTATTTATTTTGGCGAAAAATAAATGTGGTTTGCGAAAATTGCGGACATAGCTATAAACCAAAATTCATCAAATTTTTATTTGGTTGGCATATAGGCTGCTTGATAAGACTTAATTGCCCTGAATGTAAGAAATCCGGCACGCATGAAATAGAATTTAACAAATAAAAAGCTTTAATAATCTATTTATTATTTTACTTGACAAATTAATTGCCTTATATTATAATTATGAGGCAAAGTAATTTTGGTACATTTACAATTTGTAAAACTATAATATTTGCTACTATGGCTCAGGAGGTAGAGCACTTCCTTGGTAAGTATTTAATTAGCCAATATAAACACTAAGTAAATCAAGGGTTTTCTAATATTTTTAACCCAATAAACTATAAAGTTGTAAAAAAAGTGTAAAAATAATTGTAAAATTTAATATTTTTTGCTGATGTGGCTCAGTCGGTAGAGCACTTCCTTGGTAAGGATAAAATAGCACTTTTAAAAGCCTCAAAATTAAACAAAAACTAGACAAATTAATACTATGCTGATGTGGCACAGTCGGTAGCGCAATACCTTGGTAAGGTATAGGTCGTCGGTTCAAGTCCGATCATCAGCTCCATAAAACCCCAGTAAAATGGGGCTTTTTTGTTGTATAAGAAAACCACGTGCTAGGCACGTGAGTTCAAAAGATGTTAA
>CANSGN010000009.1 GCA_947646415.1 uncultured Clostridia bacterium
TTTCAAAGCCTTATAGGCTTAGAGCATACCACCCCTCTTAGGGGTGGTTATGATTGTCGATTACGCTCGCTTCGCAAGACAAAGCTATGTCTTGCGAGTGGCACACAAGCGTGTGAAGTTGTTATATTGTACGATATTAAAAATATACCTGCGTTTAGTTATGTTTTTTATTTGAAAATCCATTAGAGTATTAATTTTATAATAAAATGTAAAAAAACTGTCAGAAAAATTATACTTTTTCTGACAGTTTCATATATGTTTATTTTTATAAACAATAGTTATAAATTTAACGCAATTTCTATTTTTATCAATTTTATTATACAAAATATAATACACATTGTCAAGTACTTTTGTGTCAGAAAAAGTATACTTTTTCTGACATATAAAACTCAATTTGTTTATTTTATAATATATAATTAAAAAAATCTATTAATATTGGAGGTAAAAATGAAAAAAAGATTATTTTTGATTATAGCTGTAATTATGATTGCAATTACATCATGTGCTATGCTTGTTGCCTGCAAAGATGATAATGGAGGAGAGGATAGTAATACTAAAACTAACATTGCGGAATCGCCAACAGCTTTTATTGAGCAATGGAAGGCACTTGAGAGCAACAAATATTTTAAAGATTATACCGATGTTGTACTAGGTGCTTCAGGAAATATCGTTATTAACGATGCCGGCAACTTTAAAATATATTTTGAAGTTCCTGAAAAAGATAAGCTAAATGTTTATACTTTAAGAAGCGGTGCTTGGACAAGAGAAAGCTATGATAATTTTGAAGATATTTACTATAAATACAAATATCAATTATCCGGTTTAACCGAATTAAAAAATGTTTCGCCATTTGTTAATACCGCTGCAGAATATGCTAAAATGTTAGGTTTGGACAAATTTGAAAAAAATTGCACAAAAGCTGACAATGTATATACAGGTAATGCAGGTACAGTATTTGAAAAAGTTAAAATAACAATTACTGAAAAAGATTTAACAGCAGTAGTACCATCAAACTTTGATTTGGAAGATTATGACCCTAATGAAGAAGATGTAGAAATGCTTGAGTTTAAGTTCGGTATTGGTTATAATGCTATTACTATACCTGAAGAAGCAAAGAATGCTCCTGATGTAACTAATAGAAGAGTAATTGAAAAGGCAGTTTTAAAATATTTAAATAGTGCAAATATATACGTAAAAGTTATGGACAATAATTACTATTTTTATAACAATATTATTAAAATAGAAAATCAAGATATAACTGCTTACATTGAAATGCAAGATAATGAATATGTTTTATATAAATGTGAATATGTTTTATATCCAAGTCAAGATGTAATTTGGACTGCTGAATCTTTAGATAAGGAAACCTTAGCGGAAAAAGTTAATGGTATCATTGGTTCAGGTCTTAATCCTCACAATTTTGATAATATAGAAGAACTTTTTAAAGAACTAAGTCGCAATGACCTAACTGATCGTAATGGAATTGATTTGTACTATGAATTGGTAGCCGATGGAGTTTATAAATCTAAAAATAATGATTACGAGAAAATAGAAATTAAAGAAACAAAAGTTGTATATTATAACAATGATGAAATTTATTCTGAGCTTGGTAATTGCGACGCATTTACAATCCCTCAAGAAGCTAAAGATGCATTGGCTCAATAATTATTAAAATCATTGCATTTATAAAAATATTTTGCATATAAAAAAATCCACCGAATTTTCGGTGGATTTTGGTTATTGTTCTCACTATGCTTGTAAAAGACGAAAAAAATACCCACCATTGTGGTGGGTATTGATTTTTGTATGTTTTATTCGAAAATATAAATCCGAATATGTATTTGCAAAGAGTAGGTAAGTGGTACCATTTTGCAAATGATTGCACAGATTATCTCTTGCTGAATTGAGGTGCTTTTCTTGCTTTCTTAAGACCGTATTTCTTACGTTCTTTAGCTCTTGGGTCACGAGTCAAGAAACCTGCAGCTTTAAGAGCAGCTTTGTATTCCTCTGCATTTGCAACAACCATAGCTCTTGCAATACCGTGACGAATAGCACCTGCTTGACCTGTAAAACCGCCACCTTTAACATTTACTATAATGTCAAATTGCTCGGTTGCACCTGTAAGTACAAGTGGTTGACGAACGATAAGTTTTAAAGTTTCTAAGTCGAAATACTCATCGATAGTACGCTTGTTGATAGTAATGCTACCATTGCCACCTGGGATAAGACGAACTCTAGCAATAGCTTTCTTTCTTCTGCCGGTACCCCAATATTGGACTTTCTTTTTAGCTTTAGCCATAATTTGTATTCCTCCTTATTAGAATTTTAATTCAACAGGTTGTTGAGCTTGATGATTGTGCTCTGCACCCTTGAATACTTTTAATTTAGTAATCATATCACGACCTAAAGAGTTTTTAGGCAACATACCTTTAACGGCTCTTGTAAGTGCTTTGTCCGAATCTTCAGCCATGCGCTTTTTAAATTGAATCTCTTTTAGACCACCGATGTAGCCTGTGTGATAACGATAATATTTTTGCTCTAATTTTTTACCTGTAAGAACGATTTTGTCAGTGTTGATAGCAATAACATAGTCGCCGCAATCTACGTTTGGAGTGTAGCAAGGCTTGTTTTTACCTCTTAGTACACTTGCGATTTGGCTGGCAACTCTACCAAGGACTAAACCTTCGCAGTCAACAACATACCATTTTCTTTCGATTTCTTCAGGCTTTGCCATATATGTTTTCATGGTAAAAAACCTCCGATTAATTTTATAATTTTAAAATGCTAATTCTCGGGGGGCTAATCCTTAAATCAAACATTTATTATGCTTTTTTCATACGCTTAATTATTTTAATATATAAACTATATTATGTCAAGCAAAAAAGTAACTATTTTTAATTTTTTGATAAATTTTTCCGATTTTGCTAAAATGAGTGTTTTTTAGAAAAATACGGTCTAAAAAATACACCTTATTTAAATATTATTTTAACTATCTATAATGTATAAAACACCTATTGAAAATGGGTAAAAATATTGTCAATAATAAACTTCTTCCAAAGTTAAAGGCTCGGGAGGGGCAGTGTGACCGCCTAAATTTCTGTCGCCGCTCTCAAACATTTTGTCCAAGTTTGCAATATCTATTTTTCCCCTTGCAATGTCAAGGGCAGTGCCTACTATTATGCGTACCATATTGTACAAAAAACCGTTAGCGGTAATTTTTATTGTAAAGCAGTCATTTGCTGTTTTAATAAGCTCGATATCGTAAATTTCCCTTTCAAAGTTAGATATATCCGACCCGCTTGACATAAATGCCTTAAAGTTATGTTTGCCTTTAATTTTTAAAAGTGCTGCATTTAACAAATCCAAATCTATATTATAAGGGTATTGATAATATTTTTTATAAAGCGGACGATTGATTTTTGTAGTGCAAATTTGATAACTGTAGGTTTTTGCTTTGGCACTAAACCTTGCATGAAACTCATCATTTACTTTTGCACAAGATATAACTGCAATATCATTGGGTAAAAAACTTTTTAATGCAAAAGGTATTTTATCTTCCGCAATTTCCGTATCGCTGTCAAAATGTATAACTTGTCCGCGTGCGGAAACACCGCTGTCAGTGCGGCCGCTTGCAATTATTTTGGTCGCTACTCCAAACAAATCGGACAAGGCTTTTTCCGTACATTCCTGCACGGTTAATGCGTTGGGTTGTATTTGAAACCCTGCGTAATTTTCCCCGTCATATTCCATTATACATTTGTATCTTGCCATTATCCTATCCAACTTTTAAATAAATTTACAATATAATAATCTGTGCCGAAAAACAAACTGTCGCTTGGAGCTTTTGTCAAATAGCAGTCCAGCATAATCAAAACTATAAGTACCGCAAGTATTAAAAAAGCTATTAAATCCCTGTAACTGAACTTAAGTTTTTTCATTTTCGTTCTGTTTTTGGTTGCGTTGTAGCATCTTGCATCCAAGGCATCGGCAAGTTCATCCGCACGCCTAAAACTGCTGACAAACAGCGGAATCAATACAGGTACTAAAGATTTGACACGCTCATGCACTTTACCCGTATCAAAAGCAGCGCCCCTTGCTTTTTGTGCGGCGATTATTTTGTCCGTTTCATCCATTAGGGTAGGGATAAACCTTAAAGCAATGCTCATGGTTATAGCTAGGTCGTGAACAGGAACTTTAATGTACTTTAACGGCTTTAACAAGCTTTCTATTGCATCGGTAAGTTCCATTGGTGTGGTAGTAAGCGAAAGCATATTTGTACCTATTACCAATAGTGCCAATCTTAATGCTAGTTTGATTGTAAAATCTATACCTTTATCGGTTATGGTAAATATCCACCAAGATGCAAGCAATCGTCCCTCATCATACAAAAACAAATTTATAAGACCTGTAAAAATCAATAGAAAAAGTATAAGCTTTAAACTTTTAAGTACGATTTTTGGCGGGATTTTTGCCACAACGGTTACTATAGTCAAAAATATAAACACATATAAAAATGCGGTGTATGACTTTGCAAAAAATATAAAAATCATAAACAAAAGGCTGAATATAAGTTTTGCCCTAGGGTCAAGCCTGTGTATAGGGGAGCCCGTTGGGTAGTATTGACCAAATGCCACGTCTCTCATAGTTTACCCCCGTTGTTTTTATATTTTACTATTGCGGAAATTAAGTCTTGCGGAGTTATAATATCTCCCTCAAGTTTTATTCCGTTAGCTTTTAAATGGTTGTTTACTTTTACTGCAAGCGGAATGTCAAGCCCCATTGCAAGCAATTCTTCCGAATGATTAAACAGCTCACTGACAGGCAAGTCAAAAGCGACCTTTGCATTATTAAATACAACCAATCTTGTACAATATTGCGTAATCTCGTTTATGTCGTGTGAGATAACAACTATTGTAGGAGTAATTGTATTTTTTAAGCTTTTTATCAAGTTTAAAATTTGTTTTTTGCCTATCGGGTCAAGACCTGCAGTTGGCTCGTCCAAAATCAAAACCTTTGGCATCATAGCAAGCACCCCTGCTATTGCAACCCTGCGTTTTTGTCCGCCTGACAAGTCAAAAGGCGAACGGTCTTTATAATAATCGTAGTCCAATCCTACCGCTTGCATAGCGTGTCTCACACGAGTGTTTATTTCTTCCTTAGAAAGCTTTAAATTTTTAGGGCCGAATGCTATATCTTTTTCCACGGTATCTGCAAAAAGTTGATATTCCGGATATTGAAAAACCATACCTACTTCTTGCCTTAATTTCCTAAAGTCTGGCTTAGGCTTTTTTTGAGTAAGGTTTATGTCAAATACTTTCACTTCGCCTTGCTGAGGTTTGATAAGTCCGTTTAAATGCTGAATGAAAGTACTTTTGCCACTACCTGTATGACCGATTATGCCTAAAAAATCCCCCTCGTTTATTGTCAAAGTAACATCTTTTAAAGCAACTTTTTCGTAAGGAGTTTTTTTGCTGTATACATGTGTAAGATTTTTTATTTCAATATTTTGCATACTTCCTCCTTAAGTGCGTTTTCGGTCAAAATTTCTCCTTGTAAATCAATTCCCTGAGATTTCAAACTATTTGAAATTGAAAGAGGAAGAGGTAAGTCAAGCCCGCAACTTTCTATAAGCTCGGTGCGTTTAAAAATATTTTGAGGGGTATCTATTGCAACTATTCTTGCATCGTTCATTATAGCTATTCTGTCGCAGTCGACAGCCTCGTCCATATAGTGAGTTATCCAAATTATTGTTATTTTTTCCTCTTTGTTAAGTTGTTTTGCTACTTCCAAAACTTCTTTTCTGCCTTGAGGGTCAAGCATAGCGGTACTTTCGTCAAAAACGATAATACGAGGTTTGATTGCAAGAATACCTGCTATTGCAATACGCTGTTTTTGTCCTCCCGACATTTTAAACGGAGTAGAAGTCCTATGCTCACTCATACCTACTTTTTCAAGCGCCCAATCGACCCTTTTTATTATTTCTTCACGCGGGATGCCTAAATTTTCGGGACCGAAAGCGATATCATCCTCCACAATGCTTGCAATCATTTGATTGTCAGGATTTTGGAACACCATGCCTATGTTGCTCCTTATTTCGAAAATTTTGGAAATGTCTTTTGTATTTACTCCAAAAATTTCAATCTCTCCAAGTCTTGGTATAAGCAGTCCGTTTAATATTTTGGCAAGAGTGGATTTACCACTGCCGTTATGTCCTAGCAATGCAATAAATTCGCCCTCTTCCACATCAAGGCTTACATTGTTTAGTGCACGAACGATTCCGCCCGTTTGAGTTTTATATTCAAGTGTCGCACCGCTTATGTGAATTGCTTTCATTACATCTCCGATTTATTTAATATTTCCACTAAACTATAACATATAAAAAAATAAAAGTAAAGTTTATAATAGCCATAAACTTAAAATACTTTTAACCATTTAGTCGTTTTAGATTGATTTTTATATACTTTATGCCACAAAAGGACAATTTTTGGCTATTGACATTAAGGGGTATTTATGGTACAATTTCAATAATAAAATGTGGTTTTAGGGAGAATAATTATGAGTAAAAACTTTGACGAACAATTAATAAAACCTGTGCCTAATGAACGTCAGACGGCAATATTCGAGATGGGGTATTATAACTTTATACATTTTGGTATTAATACCTTTACTCATAAGGAATGGGGCAGTGGACATGAGCCGTTAACTAAATTTAAATTGAAAACTTTGGATACGGATAAATGGGTACAAGACCTTATTGCAACAGGCAGTAAAGGTGTTATTTTGACTGCAAAACATCACGACGGATTTTGCTTATTCCCAAGTAAATACACTGATTATTGCATAAAAAATACACCATTTATGGATGGAAAAGGGGATGTGGTAGGAAGTCTTGCCGCATCTTGCAAAAAATACAACTTTAAATTTGGATTTTATTTGTCCCCTTGGGATAGGCACGAGCCTACTTATGGTACAGAGTCTTATAACGATTATTTTTGCAATCAATTAGAAGAGTTATGTACAAATTACGGCGAAATTTTTTGCGTTTGGTTTGATGGTGCTTGCGGAGAGGGGGCAAACGGCAAAAAACAGAGGTATGATTGGGAAAGATATTACCAAACCATACACAAATATCAACCTAACTGCGTAATATCCAACTGTGCTTACGATATAAGGTGGATTGGCAACGAGGGTGGTAGATGCCGTGAGGCAGAGTGGTCGGTTGTTCCAAAAAGGTTACAATGCTTTGACGAAGTTATGCGAGCGTCTCAGCAAAAAGAGGGAGCTTTTGCAATGGCTAAAATAGACAACACCGATGACGATTTAGGGGAAAGACATACCATTATAGAGGGCGAAGAGATGGTATTCTGGCCGTCCGAAATGGATGTTTCCGTCACTGAATACGGATGGTTTAACAAGCGTTGGATGAGATGGTTTTTCTCAAGAAGTGTTGATGATTTTGTGGGTTGTTATTTGCGTTCGGTAGGCAACAATGCTACGCTATTACTGAATGTCGGTCCTAACGAAAAAGGAGAATTGCCTGCAAAATTTATCAATAGAATGATAGCCGCTAAAGAAAAATTGCAAGATATGTTTAAAGACAAGATACAATGCACTATCGAGAAAATCAACGATTACGAATATCAAGTAACTTTCCCTAAAACAGCTGTGTCAAAAGTCGTGCTTAGCGAGGATTTGACAAAAAGCCAAAGGGTGGAAGTTTTTGCTTTATCCGCAAACGGCAACGAAGTGTTTAAAGGCAGAACAATCGGCTTTAAAAAGATATGTATTTTTGACAGTGTGGAGACGGATAAAATATTGCTAAAAATTTCCGACAGCAGGTGTGAGCCATATATTAAATACATTAAAGTTTACAAATAATTTTTATTCGATAAAAAGTTTATTCATTTAGAATGTAAAAAACACTGCGAAAATCGGGTGTAAATTGAAAAATAAGAGGAAATAAAGATAATTATGAGTAACAAATTTGATGAATATTTGATAAATGCGTTTCCTAATAAAAGACAGCTTTTTATAATGGATTTGGGATACTATAACTTTATACATTTCGGACTTAACACTTTTACAAAAAAAGAATGGGGCAGCGGGCATGTACCGACAAGTGAATTTAAACTTGAACATTTGGATACGGATAAGTGGGTGCAAGACCTTATGGCAACGGGAAGTAAAGGCGTAATAATCACGGCAAAACACCATGACGGATTTTGCTTGTTCCCAAGTAAGTACACCGATTATTGTATAAAAAATACTCCGTTTATGGATGGGAAGGGGGACGTGATAGGTAGCCTTGCTGAGTCTTGTAAAAAATATGGATTTAAGTTAGGTTTTTATCTTTCTCCTTGGGATAGGCACGAAGAGACCTATGGTAGTGATGCCTATAACGATTATTTTTGCAATCAATTAGAAGAGTTGTGTACAAATTACGGCGAGATTTTTTGCATGTGGTTTGATGGAGCTTGCGGAGAGGGCCCAAACGGCAGAAAACAAAACTATGATTGGGATAGATATTTTGCCGTTATACATAAATATCAACCCGATTGCGTAATTACAAATTGTGCTTACGATGTGAGATGGATAGGTAATGAGCGTGGTTGGGCACGAGAAGCCGAATGGTCTGTTGTGCCAAAAAGATTGCAATGCTTTGACAATGTTATGAGAGTATCTCAACAGGCAGAGGGTACTTTTAAAATGCACAGGATAGATACGACCGACCGTGATTTGGGACATCGCAAAACGATTGTCGAAGGGGAAGAAATGGTGTTTTGGCCGTCGGAGATGGATATTTCCGCGACTTATGCAGGTTGGTTTTATAGGAAATGGTTTGAAATTTTTCTTGCAAGAAGCGTAAACAATTTGGTTGCTTGCTATATGCGTTCGGTAGGTAACAATGCGACTTTGCTTGTAAATGTAGCACCTAATCCAAAAGGGGAATTACCTGCTAAATTTATACGCAGGATGACAAAAGCGAAAGAGAAAGTGCAAAAAATCTTCAAGGAGAAAGTGGAGTGCAGTTTGGAAAAAGTGAGTGATTTTGAATATCAAATCACTTTCCCTAAAGGCAAAGTCTCTAAAGTGGTTTTGGGAGAGGATTTATCCAAAAGTCAAAGGGTGGAATCTTTTGAGCTTTTTGCAAACGGTAAAAAGATATTCAAAAGCAAAACAATCGGCTTTAAAAAGTTTTGTATTTTTGGAAAAATTGATACGGATAAAATCATATTAAAAGTGACGGATAGCAGATGCGAGCCATATTTGGGTTACGCAAAAGTTTATAGGTAAATTGTAAAATCTTTGGCAAATAAAAATTTTCTTACGATATATTTGCAAAATTATTACCTATAGTGTATAATAATTTCGTAATATAAAATTTTTTGATATTGCATATATTATCTGATAACGGAGTTTATATATATTGTATGAAGAAAAAAAACAATAAAAATTTTGAAGAAAAAAATATACTCCCAAGCAACGAAAATATCGAAGTCGGCTCAGACGGCGGCTTTGATGATTTGATGTACGATAATTTGGAGAGCGATTATCAATATTTTGATGGCAACAACTTTGACGATGAAAAGGTGGAAAAGCCTGTATCCGAAGAACTTATGCTTGTCGAGACAGGAGATAATATCATTTTGCCTAAAAATGAGGATGCCGAAATTGTAGCCGTTGCGGAAGATAGACCTATAAAAGTTCGTGAAATTGCAGTGCAGTCGGATAGTACAAAAGTAAATGCTTTTGACTTGTTCTTTTTAAGACTTTGGGCGGGCATGGTTTCCTTGCTTGGATATACAGCAAACGGAATAAACTTTGTTATTAATGCAATTTTTAAAAAGAAATTGCCTGTAAAATATATAAAAGCCTTTTTGGTAGTAGTTTTAATAATTTTATTGCTTGTTATTATACTTGTACCTGCCTCGGCAAATAGTCAGCCGAAAAATAGCGGTAGCGATGAGCTTGTTATTTTTGTAAGTAATATGGTGCCCGTTCAAGTCAGAGTTGATGATGGTAGCGGAGAGCCTGTTTACAAATGGGGTTATTTGGATAAAAGCAAAGCAGCATCCGGTACGGGTAAAGATTCGCTTGCAATCCCCGCTAAATATGAGGAAGCATTGCCGTTTAACAGATTTGGAATTGCTTGGGGAAGAGTGCGTGACGATAAAGGACATTATTGGGAATTAATCAATAAAAAGGGCAAAAGAGTAGGCGAACGTACTTATGCGGTAAGTACCTCGTTGCCTGTGGGAACAAGACCTTTTGGAGATTTTACCGACAGCAAACTTGCTTGGGTAAACGAAAACGGCAAGTTCGGATATATTGATATTTACGGCAATGTTAAAATAGCTTGTGACTTGGACGTTGCGGGAGATTTTATCGACGGAATTGCAAGAGTAGGCAGAGGTAACTATCAATGGTATATCAATAAAAAAGGCGGAGTTGTAGGACGTTCGTACGATTATATAGAAGTGCTTGACTTTTCTTGCGGTTTGGGTGCTGTTAACAAAGGCGGAAGATGGGGATTTGTCAACAAAAAAGGCAAGGAAGTAATCGAGTTGAAATACGATGCGGTAAGCCAATTTGTCGACGGATATGCAATGGTTAAAATGGGTAAATCTTTTGGCGTTATAGATATTGATGGTGCATTGGTAATCAACACCCAATGGTATTACAATATTGCGATTAAAAATCCTATTTTTGAAGAATTTTTGGAAAATCATAAAAACTAGGTGTTATTTTGTACTTTGGTATATTTAATAAAAAACGATTGGCCGTTGTAGCTTGCAGCGGCTGTTTTTTGTGTAAAATTAAAAAAACTATTGAAATATAACTTTTATTATGATAAAATAAATATAATTATAAATTGAGGGAAATTATGAAAACCATAAAAGAATATTTGGATATCATTGATGGTGTTATAGAAAAAGGTCAATTTAAAGATAATTGGGAGAGTTTGTCAAATTTTAAAATGCCAAGTTGGTACAGGAAAGGCAGATTCGGTTTGTTTGTGCATTGGGGTGTATATTCCGTGCCTGCATTTGGGAACGAATGGTACCCAAGACGTATGTATTTAAAGTTTGACCCTTGCTATAAGCACAGAGTGGAAACTTATGGTAAAGATTGCGACTACAGACAAATTGTGGAAAAATTCAATCCGACCGAATTTAATGCGGAGGAGTGGGCAAAAACTTTTAAAGCAAGCGGTGCTCAATTTGTTATGCCTGTTTGCGAGCATCATGACGGCGTAAAAATGTACGAAAGCGAGCTTAATAAATGGAATACAAAAGAGCTTTTAGGCAAAGATTTTATGCTTGAGCTTAAGGACAGTATTGAGGGAAATGGTATGAAGTTTTTCGCATCCAATCATAGGGCGGAACATTACTTTTTCCTAAATGGTGCGCGAGCTAATTGCCCTGATTCCGAAGTTGCAAAAAATTTGTATTCCGATTTGTACGGACCTGCTGCTTTGCCTGATAACGGCAATCCTTATGCAGATACTTCGCTAAAAGTTACCAAAGAATGGTGCGAAGATTGGCTTGCCTCAAGCTGTGAAATGATAGATAGGCTTGAGCCTTATGCAGTATACTTTGATTGGTGGATTTATATGTCCGAGTTTAAGCCTTATATCAAAAAGTTTTTGGCGTACTACTACAATCGTGCTTTAGAGTGGGGTAAGGAAGTCGGAGTATTTTATAAATGGGGCTCAATTATGCCGGGCTGTGCCATTTACGATGTGGAAAGAGGTCAAATAGACGGTATTGCAACCGAGCTTTGGCAAAATGACACCGCTATAGCAAAAAATAGTTGGGGGTATACGGAAAACAATTCGTTTAAAAAACCACAAGATTTAATAAGAAATTTGGTGGATGTCGTATCCAAAAACGGTTGTTTTATGCTAAATGTCGGTCCTAAAGCAAGCGGCGTAATTTGCGAGCAAGAAAAACAAGTGTTATTAAAAATAGGTAAATGGCTAGAGGTAAACGGCGAGGCAATTTACGATGCAATGCCATTTACAGTTTACGGCGAGGGTAAAAAGTTTAAAAACAAAGCTTTTGCTGAAAATTTGGTATATGGCAAAAACGATTATAGGTTTACTTACAAAACAGGCTGTATTTATGTTGTGCCAATGTGTGATAAATTGCGAAAAAGCTATGCAATCAAATCGCTTAAATTTGCAAATGAGGGCGGTATTCGTTTTGATATTAAAAAAGTGGAAATATTGGGCTTTGATAAGGTCAAAGTTAAATTTAAGCAAGATAAAAAATGTATGACAATAGATATTTTGGACGAAATTAATAGTGATATGCCTATTTGTTTTAAAATTACAATAGATTAAGTACTTTAAGTCAAGGGACGGGAATTATGAAATTAGCACTAACTAAAAAATGGAAAATATTAATAAGCGTAACCGCATGTGTGCTTGCGGTAGTGATTGTTTTAAGCTCGGTGCTTGCAAATGTGCAGTTTGCAAAAACCAATTATGCTTTATTTAGTAAAGCAAGAGACATTTTGGTGCAAAATTTCGATAGCGTTGACCTTGGCTTGAAAAAGGATGCAAAACGTGTTATAGATAATACGCATCCGCTTAATTTGGTTAATTATTACGGGGATGAGGATATCGTACAGTTTTGGAATTCTATACCGGATAACCAAAAGGAATACACCGTTTTGTTGTTGATACCCGGACAAATTTTACTTGCAGGCTGTGAACAAAATTTGAATAACCTTGAGAAATGGGCGGATACTTGCGAGAGCAATAAAATACCGTATTGTATTCAAAGCGTAAACGGAGAAACTCATGCTGAGGCACGCCCGCCTATTAAATATTTGGAAAGCAGGTTTGCAAGCCGTCATCAATACTTTTACGGCCTTAATGCGTCCGAACTTTATAATGGAGTGCAATGGCGAGGTGCTGCCGAAAGCGATAATTCTCTTTATATCATAAATATGATTAAATTGTGTGCAAAATACGGGGCTTACTTTATTTGGACGGACACAAATTTGAATTATAAAAATGGTATGATATTGGAATGGCTTGAGAATAACGAGAATTTTTATCAAACATTTAAAGATTACAGCGAGTATATTTGTATGCTTAACAAGGAAAGTGTGGCAGACCCTGCGACTTATGCTTTAATGCACGGGTTATGGCTTTGTGGCTTGATTGGTAATTGGGGTGTGTCAAGTGATTGGTGGCATTGGGAAAAAGACGGATATAAATCGCTATTTAACGAATACAACGACTATATCGGTAATGAATGGGAACAAATTTTTTGCTATCCTGAAAATATGTATGTGCAATCGATGATGTTGGTTATCAGTCGCGGCGGTACATGTTTTTCGCAGGAAGCCCCTAACTTTTCAATAAGTTATAAAGGCAGTCCGCTTGCAGGTTTTGAGTACGCCATAAGCCCGTTTTTGGATAGGATAATCGATGGAAGAATAAGTATACCAACAGCTGATGATTTGTTTGGTGCAACGCCTTTTGCAATTTTAGGCAGACAAAATTATTTGCTATCAAATTACAATATGAAAGAAAGTAACTTATATCCTGCTCAAGGCAATTCGGGCATTGTACCACTACTTCCTGCAAATTTGAGGACTGAAGAGCGTAAGGCGCTTACCGAAAGAGGAGTACTTTTGGTAGATTATAAGGTAAAAGGCTCGGAATTTATGCGCGTTTATGGCGAGAATGATGCAAATACTTACCTTACTAACGTAGGTCAAAATTGGTATTTTATAAATAATTTGGAAAATAAGCAAGGCAATAAATATGGCAAGTTTACACCTAATTACGCATCTGCGGAAAGCTTTTATATACAAGCGGACGAACATACTTCTGCAATAATAAAAGATAGTAAAAACGGCTTTAACATTTATTTGAGCAATTATCGTACCGATAAATCAGATATGATAATGCAAGATTCAACCAAGATTTTTGAAACAGGCAAATGGATTGATTATGTAGGCAAATACTTATCATTGGATAGGAATGGTAATCCTGTAGGCGTAAGCGATAAAACTTTAAGAAAAACCGTTATCGAAATTAAAGGCAGTTATGACGGAGGCGAGCCTTTGGTCGTTTGGAACAACAGTAATGACGGCAGAGGCAAAAACAACAGACCTTACAAAGTAAAAAGCAGTTATGATAAAAATACTCAAATATTAAGGCTTGAGATAGAGCATAACGGTATAGTTGATTTTGATGTTACTTTGGACGACAGCGGTAAGGAATATAATGTTTTAAGACGCGGTGCGGTGGATGATATCTACATCGAAACAAATGCGGACGTTACAAAACTACAACAGTTAACCGAACAAAAAGTAGAGGACAGCTATAATTACACTTATTTTAGCTATCTTGAATATGACAAACAGTTTGAGCGAGCAAAGGTTATGATACAGCAAAATACCTACACTCAAAAGCAAATTGACAGTCAGGTTAAACAGCTTGAAAAAGCTAAATCTAATTTGATAAATATTGAAAAGGAAGTGCAGTTGTTAAACAAAGTATTAAATGGTAACTATCAAGCGGCGGCAATGACTGCATTTGACAGCTTGATTAGAGAAATGCTATCCTGTCAAAAATATGTTAACGGCAGAAGTAATACGATAAAGTATGCAAGCATTTACAGAAACAAATCGATTGAATGTACTTTTAGCGGCAAAAGAAAAGCAATACAAAAGGCATATAACAATTTGATGTTATATTTATAAAGGTTATTTATGTGTGGCAGATTAGTACGGGACAATATCCCTAAAATTTATGAGAGCGAGGGCAAAGTTTGCGTAACCGAAAGATTGGAAATGGAGGAGTATGCAGAACGCTTGCTTGAAGTTTTGGACGGAAAAATGCAGGATTTTAAAAGCGCATTTGAAATGCAAGACGATGAAAATGCCGTAAAGGAAATTGCGGAAGTAGTAGAAGTGCTTTATGCAGTGCTTGATTTGATTGGGGTTGAAAAAGAGTCGTTTGAGAAAATTCGACTTGCGAAATGCCAAAAGTTCGGCGGATATAATAACAGAATTTTGTTAAAAGAAGTATCGGAAAAGCAAGATTAATAAATTTACGGATAAAAACAAGTAAGTTGTTTGATAGGTGTGATATGAAAGACGGTTTTGAGCCTGTTTTTGACAGCAACAGCACAGTTTTGATTTTGGGTAGCTTTCCAAGTGTGCTTTCATTTAAGCAGGGCTTTTATTACGGCAACCCGCGAAATAGGTTTTGGGGACTTATGCAAGAAATTTTCGGCGGACAAATTGATAGTATACCCAATAAAAAACAGTTGATGTTAAATAACAAAATTGCACTTTGGGACATTGTTTTAAACGGCGAAAATATGAATAATGGCAGGGAGAGCAGTAGCGACAGCAATTTAAAATGCGAAATTGTGGCAGATATACCGTGGATAATCAAAAACAGCAAAATCAAAAAGGTCATTTGCAACGGCAAAAAAGCGTATGAGTTGTATTGTAAATATTATCCCGAGCTGGTTGACATTGCCGTATGTATGCCGTCCACAAGTCCTGCAAACGTTAGGTTTGATAAGGATAGTTGGGTAAATGAACTAGCAAAATAAACAAAAAAATATCCCTACTTTTGATAGGGATATGTTATTTTATTAATTGTTTATTATTTGTTAAAATCCGCATCCGACATCATATCTGCATTTGGGGCCCATTTGCCTACGCTTGCAATACCGTTTTTGCAAGATGCTTTGCTTGCATAGCCCTCTTCCGAAATGCAAAGTATATTGCCGTTGTTTGCTCGTAAGCGGTAGCGGAACTTGCCTTGTTTATCTTTGTAAATTTCAAATTTAGGATTTGTCAAAGTCTCGTATTTAGAAAGAGTTTGGTCCTCGATTTTATCTATACCGCCAAATTTTCGAACAGAATCGATTCCGCTTTTACAACTGCTTAAAGTTGTGTAAATACCTTCGCTGACTGCAATAGTCTCCTTATTAGAAGCTTTTAATCTAAAATTAAAGTTGCCCTTTGGTGTTTTGGAATAAACAAAATATCCTTTTAGTTCGTTTGCCATAAATTTCCTCCCTAGTATATTTTAAAAACATTTTATCGTAATTAATATAAGTTTAACATAAAAATCATAGTTTTTCAAGAGGTATAGCAAATAAATAAAAATTTTTTTAACAATGTTGAATAAAAGTTCGCAAAAGGGCAATAATGAACATTGCGGAGGCGTTGTATGAAAAAATTAATTGTTTTGGCAGTTGCATTGGTAATTGCAATAAGCACATTTTGTCTATTAAATCATAAGGAGCAAGATTACTTAAGGATACATATAAGGGCAAACAGTAACAGTGAGTATGACCAGCAAATCAAATATCAAGTTAAAGATGCGGTGGTTGAAGCACTTAAACCTATTGCAAATAACATAAAAAACAAAGAGCAGATGATAGAAGTACTAAATGAAAACGTACATCTTTTAACTGCCGTTGTGGATAATAAGCTTAGGGAGCTTGGACAAAACTATACTTCGACAGTTAAAATTTGCGAGGAAAAATTCCCCACCCGTTCGTATGAGGAGTTGACTTTGGGTGCAGGAGTATACGATGCAATTATCATAGAGCTAGGCAGCGGACAAGGGGATAATTGGTGGTGTGTGGCATACCCTCCTTTGTGTTTTGTGACTGCAGACGGCGACGGCGAGAGCATACAATACAAATCTATTTTTTCAAAATGGTTTGGTAATAAATAAAATAATTAAGTCATTTATGTTTTTGCATAGATGATTTTTTTATTTGCATTATACAAAATTTCCATTTTAAGTTTAAAAGTTTTTAAAATGTGGAAAAATTAATATAAAATCTAAAAAAGGAAGAGAAGTTATGAAAAAAATGGATAAATATCAATTTGTAAGTTTTTTAAATAAAAACAAGTTGTGTATTTGCATTGTTTGTGCTTTTATTGCGCTTGCTTCTTTAACTACTGCTATAGTTTATCCTTTTACTTATAGTAATACGATTGTTGCCGACGGTACGTTGGAGGTTGCTGCAATAAGGCGTGGCGATAGCGGTAGTAAAGTTAAGGAAATTCAACGAAAACTCAATGAATACGGCTTTAGCGTAGGGGCGGTTGACGGTATTTTTGGTAGCAAAACTTTGCAAGCGGTTAAAAATTTTCAAAAATCACGTGGTTTGGTCGTTGACGGAATTGTAGGAAATGCGACAGCAAAAGCTTTGGGTATTTCTTTGAGCAATGGTAGTAGCGGTAATAGTAACTATGGTGGCGGCGATGTGTATTTACTTGCCAAAACCATACACGCAGAAGCAAGGGGAGAACCCTATATCGGTCAAGTTGCAGTAGGTGCGGTTGTCTTAAATAGGGTAAAAAGCTCTAGCTTTCCAAACACTATTTCCGGTGTGGTATATCAACCTTGGGCTTTTACAGCTGTGCATGACGGACAAATCAATTTGGAGCCTAATGACAGTGCGATGAGAGCGGCAAAAGATGCAATGAATGGTTGGGACCCGACAAATGGGTGTTTGTATTACTTTAATCCTGCTACCGCTACAAGCAGTTGGATATGGTCAAGACAAGTTAAATTGACTATCGGTAAACACAAATTTGCAATTTAAGGAGAGATTATGGAACTAACAAATAAAAGAAAAACTATAATAATAAGTATAATAATTTTTATGCTACTTGCGGTTGTAATTACCTTAAGTGTGTTTGTGGGATTGTATGCAAAAGACAGGCGTGATAAGGATAGAGATATAGAGAGCTTTTATCAATCTGCATATTATGGATTAGTTGGCAATTTTGTGGATATAGAGAATGACCTTGCAAAAGCAAGAGTAATTACGGATAACAAATTATTAAGACAAAATCTTATGAAAATCGATGTTAACTGCAATTTGGCTAGTCAAAACTTGCAAGTTTTTTATGCAAATAACGATGGAATGTCAAATTTGATGAACTTTATAAATCAACTTGGCGATTATTGCGGTTATTTGATAAAGGAGTTGGAAAAAGGCAAAAGTTTAACAATATCTCAAACAGAAAATTTAAACAAAATGTGGGGCGTTTCCAAAGAGTATGGTAAGCTTTTAAACAGTTTGCAAGACTACGCAAAGGACGGCACTACTTTGGCAAGATTGCTTGGCGAAAATAATGAGCAGTTTGAGGATATTTTGAGCAATATCGGCAATGGCAGTATTGAATATCCGTCCCTAATATATGATGGACCGTTTAGTGACGGGATTTTAAATAGAGAAGCAAAAGGTATTGTGGGAGAGGAAATATCCGCTGACCAAGGCAAAGCTTTGGTGGAAAAATATCTTGTCGGCTATGATATTGAAAACATTGAGTATGCTCAAGACAGCGTAAACAGGATTGAAAGTTATTTATATGCTGTAAAACTTAAAGGCGGTAGACAATGTTCGGTACAAATTGCAAAAAAAGGCGGATTATTGTTGCTTATGGACTTATTTCACGAAGTTGTAGAGCCTAGCTTGACTATTGAACAATGTCAAAAGGTAGCAGAACAATACTGCGAGTCTATCGGACTTAAAAATATGAAAGCTGTTTGGATAAACAATAATCAAAGCAATATTTATATCAATATGTGTTACGAACAGGACGGCATTGTAAACTATGCGGATATGGTTAAGATAAAAATAAGTTTGGATACAGGCGAGGTTATTGGATATGAGGGGTTGAACTATGCTTTTAACCATGTAACCAGAGTATATGACGCTCCTACAGTCAGCGAAGAACAAGCCGTTTTAAATGTTTCCGCTATTTTGGACAATATAAAGTGCAGATTGGTTACAATCCCTTGGAATGTCACTGCTGAAAAAGTTGCTTATGAAATCGTGGGAGAGCTTGACGGCGAAAAATATTTCGTTTATATCGATGCTTATAACGGCGACGAATTAAATGTATTGAGAATGATTGACAGTAACCAAGGCGATTTGTTAATGTAATTTATTAAATAATAGACAATATTTGACTATAATTTTGATAATTTAGCAATAAGACAATATAAAAATACACCCTGAAACTTAAAGTTTCGGGGTGTTGCTTTTTGTGTAAAGTTTAAAGTAGGCAAAAAAGGCTGTTCACTGCAATAATCCTATCAAAAATCGGGACTATTGGGGTTGAAATTTTGCCTTTAATGTAAAGTTTGGGTACATGGAATAAGTATATCTATGTACATATTATATGTATATTTTAAACTAAAATGTAAGATAATGTCAACGTTATAGCAAAGGTTTTGTAAACTCTTTACTTTAAGCATACAAAAATTATATATTCAAACTCAAAAAATCTTCGATTTTGTACATAGATATACTTATTCTATGTAAGTAAAATTGGAGGTTTTATTATGGCAAAGATAATAAAAAGAGCGGGAATGATATTTTTTGTGTCAGTAATATCTTGTCTAATAGCTTTGGGCTGCGTAATAACAATGCAAGTTACGGAAAGTAGCAATAACGGCATTGTAAATGCAGACACACAAAATAACATTTATACCGGTCAAAATAACGAGGATGGTAGTTATACTGTGCCAAAGACAGAGGTACCCGAAGTGCCAAAGTCAGACTATGAGTTTGAATTGGGACATAAGGCGAACTGTACAGAGCAAACAACTTGCACCTGTATGCAAGATATATGGAACAGTGCGGTACAAAAATCTTTGGATACAGGTAAAAATGTAAAAGTAACATTATTAAACGATTGGATTGCCTCTACCGATGATGCAATGCACAAATTGGGAACGGGAATTGGATTTGTAAGTCAAGATGGTACATTACATATTCCTCTAGATGCCGAGATTACTTTGGATTTGAACGGACATGATATAGATAGGAAATTTGATGCAAGCAATGCTATACCTGGAGGTTTAATTTTTAGATTTCAAGGTACTTTGAATCTTGTGGACAACAAATATAATACTGTTGAAATAGAAAATATCTACAATCAAACCAAAGGCAATAAAGATAATTTTGTGTCAGCTTTAAAGAACTATAAAGCCGGTCAAATACGCGGAGGTGGCAGAAGTGAGAATTCTGGCGGAGCAATAGTTTTGGACCCGGGTGCAGTTTTAAATATGTATGGCGGTATTATAACAGAAAATTATGCATTTGTTTCAGGCGGTGCTATTTGTTCAACAAATGGTACAAAAGTTAATATCTATGACGGGGTTATAACAAATAATTATTCCAATAGAGTTGGTGGATTGTTTATTCAAGACGATATTGATATTTATGGCGGAATAATTGCATACAATCACGATTTGATTGAAGAAAATGTAGTTAATCAAGCGGGCGGAATGTATGTGATTTCTCCTACTGCGGATGTAAACATTTACGGAGGAAAAATCACTCACAATACATCTACGGGCAGAGCAGGCGGAGTTTATTTTCATAATGCAAACAAAGTAAATATTTATGATTGCGATATAAGCTATAATCAAGCAGGCAGCTACGGAGGTGGTATATATTCAAGAACTGTCAACGAGTTTAATTTTTACAATGGTAAAGTTAACCACAACACTACTGAAGCTGACGGCGGAGGAATGATTTTGTATTTGACAAAGGTTGTACGTATATACGATGGACAAATCAATAACAATACCGCAAGTTATGGCGGCGGTATAAAAATTGACTCTGTCGAAGATGCGTATTTATATGGTGGAGAGATAAGTGGTAATGTCGGTGACAATGGTGGCGGAATATATGTAAACTGTCGGTTGTATTTGAAAGGTGGAACTATAGTAAATAATATTGCCGAAAATGGTGGAGGTATTTATGTAGCCGGAAAAGTCTCATTAGGTGCAGGAACACAAGTTTATGGCAATAAATTAAAAACAAATGCCGAATCGGATATATTGTTACATAATGGAACTAAACTCCAAATATTTGAAAAATTAGGTACTGATTCAAAAACAACCCGTGTAGGAGTTGCTTTAGCTAGTGATTACGGCAGTGGATATTTTACATCAGGCTATAAGTATTTTAACGAATCGGCAACTTCTATTTCTCCGTCGGTTTATTTCTTCTCGAATGCAAGCAACACAAGTGTAGTTTTAGACGGAGAAGATTTGAAAATGAGTACAGGAACAAAACCGACTGCGACATGCGATTGGATAATTTCCAACAAAGGTACGGAAGAAAGGTTTAATAAAGATAATGTTATAAGAAAAACTTATAATGGCTCGATATTTACTATTTCAAATTCAAAAGGTGCATTTTATATCGGGGGCAGTTATAATACATCAATAAATTCATATACGCAAGCTTTAAATGTTGGAGAATACGCTTTTTATACAAAAGAAAATGTGACAAATCCTGTATTTACGTTAATAATTGAACCAAAACAAGTGGATTTGGAGTGGCAAACAATTTTAACATATAACGGAACTGTTCAAAGTCCTATAGCAAATGTGGCAGAAAATGAAATCTTAAACTTAGACAGCTGTAATGTTTTAGTAGATGGCAGTGCAATAAATGTTGGTACCAATTACTATGCAACTGCAATAAGTTTGCAAAATATCAATTACAAAATTAATCCATTGACAAAAAGCACGACTTATAAAATATTACCTGCAGAACTCGAAATAAATATTTCAACAAACGATAAAAGTGCTGTATATAGCGGACAGGAAATTAAACTTGATAAATGGTTTAGCGTGAGTGCAACTTTACTTGGCAATGATAAATTGAAACCATTAACTAATGTATTTAATATAGACTACAGCAAAATAGTGCCACAGTTTACAAAGGACGGAGTGACAACGGATAGTGCCGTAAATGTAGGAGAGTATGCAATAAGCATAAAACCATTTGACGTAAGCAAAGTGTTTAGCGGTAACAGTAACTACAATGTAACAGTCAATTATTTAAATGGAGGAAAACTTACAATAAGCGAGGCAAATGTAATAAGACCAGCAGCAGAGTCTAAATACGATTACTTAATCCTAGAGGGAGATAAGAGAGTAAGTTATAAAGACAAAGGCTTGATACACGGGGATAATGACAGCAATGTAAATGTAGTAGAAGGAAAAGCAAACTACTATATGGGAAATATAAGCCCAAATACAAGCGTAAACACGTTTATAAGCAACTTGGTATATGACAAAACACAAATACAAATCTACAACAGCAAAGGCGCAATAATCTACGATAAAGGCAATACAAGCGTAAATGCGGAGTTGTTGAATAATGGAAAAGAGTTAGCAGTAGGAACAGGTTGGTATATAGAGTACAGTAAAGACGGAGTAACTGAAAGAGTAACCTTATCCGTACTAGGCGACGTGAACGGAGACGGTAGGATAAGTGCAAGCGATGTTACATACCTAAGACAAATAGCAAGTGATAGCGCGTTATATGAAAAATTAAGTGTGGAAAAGAAACTCGCAAGTATGGTAATAAACAAAGGCAATGTGACAAGTGCAGATGCGGAAATCGTAAGAAATGTTGTGGACAAATTTATAACTATTAACATGTTTTTTTAATATTTAATACCAGCATTAAAAAATAATCTATTAAGTAAAAACAGCAAAGTGAAGTTATGAACTCGCTTTGCTGTTTGTTATTATCCGATTAGC
This sequence comes from uncultured Clostridia bacterium, assembly GCA_947646415.1. GTDB lineage: Bacteria > Bacillota > Clostridia > Christensenellales > UBA3700 > MGBC100798. Next base: position 22,586 of record CANSGN010000009.1, read on the forward strand.
TATAAAATACTTATAAACTTGGGTTTTAAAGAGGTTTTGCAATTTTTGAAATATAATAGTATAAAAATAAATTATGGAAAATATAACAAATTGTAATATTCAAAAATAACTAAAAATTTACATAAAAAAGATTGAAAAAGTACAAATAAAATGTTATCATATTATAGTAAGCTATTTGGAGTTTAATCGGATTAAATTTAATGACATATTAGTTTAATACAATAAACCAAAAGAAAGGAAAAATTTGCTAAAGAGGTTTGTTATGGAATACGGTTTTGATAATGAGAAATATGTCAAAATGCAAAAAGAAAATATCTTAAAAAGAATCAGTCAATATGACAAGTTGTACCTTGAATTCGGTGGCAAGTTATTTGACGATTGTCATGCATCAAGGGTATTGCCCGGTTTTGATGTAAATGCTAAAGTTAAACTGCTGGTTACATTAAAAGATAAAGCCGAAATTATCATTGCAATCAGTGGCGAAGATTTAGCTCGAAATAAGATTAGGGCAGATTATGGTATAGGTTACGATGCCGACGTAATGCGCTTGATTGACAATATGAGAGAACTTGGCATTTACATAGGTAGTATTGTTATAACTAAATATGAGGGACAACCATCTGCCGACTTATTCAAAACAAAAATGGAGCGTAGGGGAGAAAAAGTTTATATTCATACAAAAACAAAAGGTTACCCTACGGATATAAATACAATTATTAGTGACGAGGGATATGGTAAAAACCCTTATATCGAAACAACAAGACCGTTGGTCGTGGTTACTGCACCCGGTCCCGGCAGCGGAAAGCTTGCAACGTGTTTGGGACAATTATATCATGAGTATAAAAGGGGAAATCGTGCAGGATATGCTAAGTTTGAAACATTTCCTATTTGGAATTTGCCTTTAAAACACCCTGTAAATGTTGCGTATGAGGCTGCAACAGCCGATTTAAAGGATGTTAATATGATTGACCACTTCCATTTGGAAAAATACGGTGTCAGCACAGTAAACTATAACCGCGATATCGAGGTGTTTCCTGTAGTAAGAACTATTTTGGAAAGGATAACAGGCCATTGTCCTTATTGTTCGCCAACTGAAATGGGCGTAAATATGGCGGGTTTTGCGATTGATAATGACGAAGTAGTTCAAAAGGCTGCAAAACAGGAAGTTATACGCAGATATTACAAGGCTTGTTGCGATTATTTGCAAGGCAATGGGGATATTTCCACAAAGGAAAAAATAGAGCTTTTGATGGGCGATTTAGGGATTACCCCTGATGATAGAAAGGTTGCGGTAATTGCAAGAGAAAAGTCAAACGATTGCGGAGTACCTGTTGTGGCATTGGAATTGCCAAACGGTAAAATTGTGACAGGTAAAAAATCCAACTTACTTTCGGCATCTTCCGCTGTACTGCTAAATGCTATTAAAGAGCTTGCAAACATTAGTGACGATATAAATTTGATTTCCCCACTTACAATCGAACCTATTTTGAAAATGAAAAAGGAGCTTTTGAAAGAAAAATACGATTTCTTGACATTGGAGGAAATGTTGATTGCATTATCTATTGGTGCGGTAACCAATCCGACAGCTGCAAAAGCAATGTCTAAGGTTAAAGAGTTGTTTGGATGTGAGGCACACGGCAGCTGTATACTTCCTGTGACGGACGAAACTGTTATCAAAAAACTTGGTATTAACATAACAACAGAAGCAGTTTTTGGTAGTAACAATCTATATAATTTGTAATAAGTTTGATAAAAACTTATCAAAAATCGGTATTAAAAATTATATACTATAACAAAACAGTTTTATTGAACAGACAAAAAACTATTTGGTTTGCAGTTTAGTTTATTAGATATTAAATATACATAAAACAGAAAAGATAAAAAATTTAAATGAGGAGAACCTATTGATGGTAACTGAAGAAATCTTTAAGATTAGTGAAGTAAAAGATGTTGATTTGGCTGTATTGCCTACAGAGGGGGCAAAAGATCTTGCTAAAATGGTGGATAAATATTTGGTGCAATGGTATAACGAAGCTGCTGAAAAAAGTAACTTGCCAAAAAAGGATACCTTTTTGATTAACAGTAAATGCCCAAGATTTACTACCGGTGACGGAAAAGGAATTATAAATGATTCCGTAAGAGGTAAGGATTTATTTTTCATTTGCGATGTCGGTAATTACAGCATAGAATATACTATGTTCGGCACTCCTAACAGAATGTCTCCGGATGACCATTATTGCGATTTAAAAAGACTTATTTGCGCAAACGCAGGCAAAGCAAGACGTATGACGGTTATAATGCCTATTTTATATGGTGGCAGACAACACAGAAGAAACAGCCGTGAGTCTTTGGACTGTGCACAAATGCTTAAAGAGCTTGAGTCAATGGGAGTAACTGATATTATCACTTTTGACGCTCATGACCCAAGAGTACAAAATGCAGTGCCGGAAATGGGATTTGACAACTTTTTTGCTACATACCAAATTTTAAAAGCATTGCTAAAGGAATATCCTCAAGTTAACTTGGGCAAAAACCATTTTATGATAGTCAGCCCTGACGAGGGTGCAATGGGAAGAAATATCTACTATTCATCCGTGCTTGGCATCAACTTGGGTATGTTCTACAAACGCCGCGATTATTCTACTATCGTAAACGGACGTAATCCTATCGTTAGTCACGAGTATATCGGTAACGATGTTAAAGGTATGGATATTTTTGTTGCGGACGATATTATTGCAACAGGCGACAGTATGTTGCACCTTTGCAAGGAACTAAAGGAAAGAGGTTGCAAAAACATATTTATTACAGCAACTTTTGCATTGTTTACCGAAGGAGTGGAAAAGTTTAACAAAGCTTACGAAGAGGGCTTGTTCACAGCTGTATTGTCCACAAATTTAACGTATACCCCTGAAATTGTTAAAAACTGCAAATGGTTTATAAGTGCAGATATGTCAAAATTTATCGCAAATATAATTGCAACCTGCAATCAAGACAAGTCTGTTTCGACTTTGCTTGACCCACACGACAAAATCAATGATATGCTTATTAATAGCGGCATAAAATAAAAATGGAGTATAACTATAAAAATATAGAGAGTTTTTGGCTGAAATAAAAACTTTTAATCTTTAAAACGAGATTTTTATTTCAGCTTAAAAAACTTAACAGCTTTGAATTTAAAAGCTAATTCGTCAAAATAATCTATAAAAATTTTGTTTACGTAAAATAAAATTTAATTATTTAGACAAAAAATATAGCAAAACTTATTTTTTTATTATATAATATCTATAGGAATTAGAATGATATTTTAAATTAACAAACATTATTTAATAATAACATTGTATTTATTTAACAAATTTATCAAAAATTATTTAATGTAATGATTATTTAAAATAATTTTAAGGGAGATAAAAATGAACATTCAATGGCTAGGGCATTCTGCCTTCAGGCTAGTGGAATCAACAGGAACAACAATTATAACCGACCCGTATAAAGGGGAGATGGTTGGTTACGATATGCCAAAAGGTATAAATGCAGATATTGTCACTTGCTCACATGAACATGAAGACCATAACTATTTGGCAGCTGTAGACGGTAACCCTACTATTTTAAATCAAGAGGGTGCGTTTGAAATTAACGGCGTTCATATTACAAGTATGGAGTCCTATCACGACCATCACAATGGTAGTCGCAGGGGCGGCAATCTTATTTTTAAATTCCGTATGGATGGCGTGGACATTTGCCATTTGGGCGATATAGGCGAAGCTTGCAGTATTGATATTTGTTCGCAAATCGGCTCGGTTGATATTTTGTTAATACCGGTTGGCGGAAATTATACAATAGATGCACAAACAGCAAAGGAATTTGTAGACCTTCTTATGCCGGATGTAGTTATTCCTATGCATTACAGAACACGCGATTGCGAGATGGATATTGATAAAGTTGACAGCTTTTTAAAATTATTTGAGGAAGAGCAAATAATTTATGCTAACAGTGCTATCGATTTTGATAGGACGGATTTTGACGGCGAAGACACAAAAATAATTGTTTTTAATAGATAATTATATTTTAATGTTTTTTTATTATAATTTCTTTTTGTTTTTACACTATTAAATTATTTTGAATATAACATTTAATTATTAAAAATTATAAACTATTTTTGCATACTGATTATCTTAAAAGTCATTATGCCAAATTTTGTATTAATCAATTTATAAATTATAATTGCTACCGTGTTATTACAAATTAATTGATTAAAAGGAGTATTTATGGTAGATTTAACCTATTTAACACTTAGGGATATGTTTAGAATGCCGATTGGGAAATTACGTGACGTTGCGGCATATTTGGGAGTTGAATCTCCTACCACTTTATCCAAAAGCGAACTTGTAGAAGTGACGTATAAGGCTAAATGTGGTGTAGATATAGATAATATTCCTGTAAGGAGAGGTCGTCCGACAAAGCCTGCAAAAGGGGAGTATTCAATCGATTGGGACAATGTTCCCGAGAGGAATTGGACTTCGGAACAAATTGGCGAAAGTTTAGGTAAGTTTTCGAAATTTAATGACAATGTGGCAGGATACGATATACAGGATTCAAATGATAAACGCGTTTCAAACGACAATTCCGATTTGACAAATATTATCGAACTCGGATATTTGGAAATTATGGATGACGGCTACGGATTTACACGTTCCACTTACGGAAAAAATAACGATGCTTATGTTTCTTCAAGACTTATTCGTACTGTAGGATTGCGTAAAGGCGATGTTTTGACAGGTACTGCAAGGGCACAATATGAGGGTAAACCTTATGCTGTCGTTAATGTTTCAAGAATAAACGGTATGCCTGTTGCAGCGCTTGCACAAAGACCGCGTTTTGACGAGCTAACGCCTATTTATCCTGACCAAATGCTAAGATTGGAGAAAGACAAATCTAAAAATAGCGATATTACTATGCGAATGATAGATTTGATTTGTCCTATCGGTAAAGGCCAAAGAGCACTTATCGTAGCACCTCCTAAAGCAGGTAAAACCACAATTATTAAAAAAATCGCATCCAATATAATGAATAACAATCCAAACATTATGTTATTTACTTTGCTTATCGACGAGCGTCCGGAGGAAGTTACCGATATGCAACGCAGCGTTCCTGGAGAAGTTATTTATTCAACTTTCGACGAAACTGCAGAAAACCATATAAAAGTTGCCGAAATGCTTATCGAGCGTGCAAAAAGACAGGTAGAAGTTGGTGCTGATGTAGTAATTATTATGGATAGTTTGACAAGACTTGCGCGTGCATACAACACTGTTACCGAGTCAAGCGGCAAAACTTTATCGGGTGGTATTGACCCTAAAGCATTGCATTTCCCTAAGAAATTTTTTGGTAGTGCAAGAAAAATCGAGCATGGCGGAAGTTTGACTATTATAGCAACAGCTTTGGTTGAGACGGGTAGCCGTATGGACGATGTTATTTTTGAAGAGTTTAAAGGCACAGGCAATTTAGAGTTAAGGCTTGACAGAAAATTATCCGAAAAAAGGATTTTCCCTGCTATCGATTTGGAAAAATCGTCTACAAGACGTGATGATTTGCTACTTACTCAAAAAGAGCTTGAGGCAAGTATTGCGCTTCGTACATTGCTTGCCAATAACGAGCAGGAGGCAACAAAAATATTTATTAATCTATTGCTAAAAACAAAGAACAATAAAGAGCTTTGCGAACAACTGCTTTTGCAATATCGTGCATCCGAGAAAAATGATTTTCAAATGTAATTTTAATAGCTCAAATTAAAAGCGTAAATTTATAAAATAACTTCAATTTAATATTGGAGTTATTTTTTTATTGGCTTGCGAAAACCACTAGATATTCTAGTGGTACAAAAGAAGGCTTTTGCCGTTGATTAATAAAACCTCCTAATGTATAATATAGAGTGCCAACTGTATATTAAAACATAGGAGGATTTAAAAATGGACAATAAAAATAGTTTATCACACACAAAGTATAGGTGTCATTATCATATAGTATTTGCACCAAAATATAGAAGACAAGTAATATATGGTAAAATCAAAAAAGATATAGGTGTTATGTTAAGAAAATTATGTGAATGGAAAGGAGTAGAAATAATAGAAGCCGAAGCATGTCCCGACCATATACATATGTTAGAAACAATACCACCTAAATTAAGTATAGCACAATTTATGGGATATATCAAGGGAAAAAGTTCAATAATGATATTTGACAAATATGCAAATTTAAAATATAAATATGGAAACAGAGTGTTTTGGTGTAGAGGGTATTATGTAGATACAGTAGGAAAAAATAAAACTGCGATAGAAGAATATATAAGAAATCAGATACAAGAAGATTTAGCATATGAGCAAATAACAATGAAAGAATATTTGGACCCGTTTACGGGTAGCAAAGAAAAGTAATAAATAAAAAATCGCCACTTGAGTGGCGATTAGTAACGATATGCAGTTGGCGAAATTTAAGAGGGCGGTTAGCCCTGCCTGTAATAAAGCCTTATAGGCTAAGTGCAAGCCACCAGATTATCTGGTGGTCTTGACTATTATACAATTAATTTTTAGAATTTTTATTTAGATTAAAATACAATCGATAAATAAGCAGAGTAGTATGTAAGTATATATTCATATCTGCATATCAACATACGATGATATAAAAATTTGTAATAACCGCACAAAAATCGGGATTAAAATCATTTAATCCCGATTTGTTTATATAAATATATCAAAATATTATAATATGCAGATATTTGCAAATGAACATTATTACAAAGTTAGATATAAATTAATTTTTTTAAAAAATGTTTTTAGGCGCAAATTTTAAAAGACCTAATCTGGTTTTTGCATCTTGCTCAAGTGACAAACTTATTGATAGAGCATCTTGATAATTTTCCGCATAAATCGCACCGTGAAGAGAAGCTAAATTAGTCATAAAGTCTTTTATTTCATTGTGCGGACAGGTAAGTTCCAACACATTCCGCCTTTTATTCCACCAATCGACGCTGTCTTTTGCAAGTGTTTTGGCAGTTTCGTAGTCATGAACTTCGATATGCTTTCTTATTTCTACACAGCGAACGCTAATTTCGTTAAAGGAATTGTGAATATACACTTCATTGAGTATTCCAAAGGTTAAAATAAGCACAACTACAACAATAGCTATTATAATTCTATTCATTTACTACCTCCTTAACGCTAGTATTTATAGCAGGCTTTTTGATTGGTTGTAAAAATACATTTTCGTTGTTATCCACTGATGCCATAAGCACATTTTTTTGTTTTAAGTCGTATTTTTGCAAAAGTTTGTCAATAAAATCATTGCGTATGCCTGAAAGTTGCATATTTTGTGATAAAATTTTTCCTTCGCAAATAAGCACATAAGGTATGCCCTTAGGGTCTGTCTTTATGCCCATATCGGCAGGAGTAAGAGGTGCGTTTTCTGCTTTAGGCACAACTGTTAAGTCTCCGTTTGTTTCTACTATCGCATACTGCACCTCACTAGGGGAAAAGTATCCGCATCCTCTAAGCGATTCCAAAAGGTCATTTACAGTCATATCCAATTTGCTTATCGCATCGTAGTTTATACCGTTTGAATCAATTATAATAATTGGTTTACCGTTTATTACACGTCTGATTTTTATAGAATGTTTAATAATTTTTGTCAATATCAAATGTATGACAAACAGCGTGAAAATCGGTATTAAACCGTAAAAAATAGGCACGGTTGTATCCGACATCGGTATGCAGGCAAGTTCTGCCGCTACTAATGTTACTGCAAATTCGAACGGTTGTAATTCTCCTAATTGCTTTTTGCCCATAAGTCGCATTGCAAAAAGCAGACAAATATAAATTATTATTGCACGAGTAAATACTATTAACATATTTTTAGTATTTGAAAGGTTTACAGTTTTATACATATACACAAAATTAAAAAAAGTGCTTTTGGGTAAGAGCACTTTTTGTTCCTTTTTTTAATTTAATGCAATTAAAGATAAATTGTTTATTTGTTTTCGCTAGTTATTTTGTTTTTCTTTTTGTAATACAAAAAAGTAGGCAATGCAAATGTAGCGGAAAGCAATGTGGATATTATCGTAGTAATGCTTATCCTTGCAAATATGCTTAAATTGCTATAACTTAATGAAATTAATTTTGACAAGAATCCTACGCCGATAGATAGTCCGAAGGTAATAAAGCAAACAATCAAGTATTTAAGTGAAACCGCAGTACATTTTTTAAGTTTTATTGTATTGATAATTAAACCAATAGTGTGATATACAAGAAGAGCTGCGGGATATGCGTAAATGCCGATAGGCTTTGCAAATAAAACCAGCGTTATAATCAAACCGACCGAAGATACTATGCTTGCCCAAAATGTTGTTTTTTCATTGCCCAATGTGTTAAGCAGTGAAACAGTTAGTTGATTAATTACAAGCGGGATAATAATCATTGCTGTTATTACAAGCATTTTTCCTGCTTTTTCGTCTCGGTAAAACAAGACCGAAATATCTTCTCCCGCGCCTATAAATATTGACATTAAAAATGCGGAAATTATTGCTGTAAATACCATTGAGTAACCTATTTTGCCGTTTGCTGCGCTTTTACCTTGTTTTGCTACTTGGCTTGAAATTTCAGGTATCATTATAACAAGTAACGAGCCGATTATAGTGTTTGGTGCAAGTGCGATTGGCAAAACCATACTGCTCATTCTGCCATAATCGGCAGTTGCCATATCCATGGAGATTCCGCTGTGTACCAAAAGGCTAGGTAACATAAGAGCGATGACAGAACTCATAAGCGAGCCGATTATTCTTGTAGTTGTTATAGGCAGTGAGGAAGTTGTAATTTCGGCAGCGTAGTTAGGTCTTTTCATTTTTCCGCCAAAAGCTATAAACATTATTACTATAATAATCATACAAAATACGTCGCCTAGCACATTTGCCAATGCAAAAGCGTTGTATGGCTCGCTTACGTAAAATTTTGTTAGCCAAACTATAAGCACTCCGACAAGCAAAAAGGCCTCGTCAGCAAACTCCAAAAGCGAATATGTAGTGTACTTTTTCTTTCCCCAAAACCATGCTCTGAAAGTAGCGTAAATGGCTGTGGAAATAAGTGTAGGCGATAGTATGCGAAAAACTTCACGGCATTTGGGATTGGAAAACAGCAAGTTTAACGACGACGGAAATACATTGAAAAACAAACATATCAAAGTAGATATTCCTGCTGTAATAAGCAATGTTGAGGCAAGTATGCTATTTGAATGGTCAAAGTCCCCAAGTGCATCGTAATGTGCTATTTTTCGTGATAGTGTAACGGGAAAACCGCTTGCCGCGAAACATGCAAACATTACAAAAACCGAACTCGCTATGGAATAAATACCAATATTCAATGCTCCGAATATTCGTGACAAATATATATGGAAAATAAAAGAAACGAGCCTTGTAATTATACTTATAGAAGTAACTTTAAAAAAAGATTTTACGAAGTTATTAGCCATATTGCTCCTTTTGTCGTTTAATTTCTTTATCCTTATATCATATTACACAAAAACTAAAAATAGAATAGAAAGGAAAGGAGAGTGTGCTTATGTTATACATTTACAAAGTCAAAAAAGATGAGAGTTTGCAGGATGTTTGTATAAAATATTCGGTGTTTAAAGACGATTTGTTGAGTTTAAATAATATTACGGAAGAAAATGTTCGCGAAGGACTGTTATTGGTAATCGACATACCGGACGGCAAAAGATATGTAGTAAAACCTTTTGATACGATTACAAAAATTGCAAATAAATTTAATATTCCCGAAAAAGAGATTTTGGATTTTAATAATATTTCTCAAATATTTTTGGGACAAATACTTTATATCCCAATATGAAATTAAAAAGTGTATTTAATTTGGACATTTGCCTAAAAGTTAGCATATTACAAAAGGCTTGGACATAAAATTTAGCGTGGAGGTTGATATGGACAAGAAGTTGAAATTTGGAAAAGACGATTTAATAGATATAGTAAAAAGCAGTTTGATAGCGGTTGTTTGCTCATTGGTATTGATTTTGGTATTTGCCATCATTATCAAATTTACGGGTATTGAGGACAATATTATTTTGGTAATCAATATGATTATAAAAAGTTTGAGCATAGTAATCGGAATATTGTTTGGTATAAAAAATGCCAGATTAGGTGCGGTTAAAGGGCTTTTTAGCGGACTGTTGTTTGTGCTTGTTTCGTACATATTATTTGCAATAATCAATTTGGATGCAAAAATCGATTTGATGATGTTGATTGACAGTTTGATAATCTTGGTTGAAAGTTTAATTGCAGGTATTATCGCTGTAAATATTAAAGATAAAAGAGCGGAAAGAAGATGAAACCGTCTTTAAAAAGGTTATTCCGAGAGCGTATGTGCGAGTGCTTGGAGAAGTATGAAGAGCTTCGCGAAATTAGGGTAAGGAGCAATAAAAATTTAGTAGTTTACACTTTTGGCGGCAGGCATGTTACCGACTACATTGCAACGCAGGAAGATATTGACTATATTTTGAAAATTGCTACCTCCCGTTCGCTTTATGCGGTGGAAGAAAGCATAAAGTGCGGATACATAAGCTGTGACGGCGGTATAAGAATAGGGGTAAGCGGCGAAGCGGTTTTGGATAACGGTAAACTGAGGTCAATCAAAAATATTAATAGTTTGGTTATCAGAATTGCAAAGTCAGTGCAAAACTTGCCGACGGAAGTGCTACCTATCATTAATAATTTTGATAACACTTTGATTTTATCCCCGCCTTTTTTAGGTAAGACCACCTTGCTTAGGGAAATGACAAGGCGTCTTTCGGATAAAGGTAATGACATTTTAGTCATCGACGAGCGAAACGAAATTTCCGCAACTGTGGACGGCAAGCAAAATTTGGATTTAGGGGCAAATACGGATGTTATGGTCGGAGTACCTAAAATAGCTTGTTATGAGGGGGCAGTAAGGACAATGGCACCGGATATTATCGTAACCGACGAAATTTTTGGCGAAAGGGAAGTAGATTGTTTGGTGGATAGTGTTCGAAGCGGTGTTAAAGTTATGGCGACAGCTCATGCTTGCAATATAGACAAGTTCCTTTTAAATAAAAGTTATGCACCGCTAAAAGAAATAATGGCAAACTATCTTTTGCTTGGGGATTCGGTAGGTGCTGTCAAGGAGGTTCGGTATAATTGTTCGGTTTGATTTGCGGGGCAGCAATTTGTATTGCCGTATCATTTGTAGGACTTATTATAAAAAGAAAATATAAAACAAACGCCGATTTTATGGCAATTTATCTGGATTTTATCGGTTATGTCAAAACGGAAATTGCAAACAACAAAACACCGATTTTTACTATTATAGATAATTATATATCGCGTGATGTAAATGTATTTACCAAAGTGCTAAAAGTTATAAACGGCAATTTAAAAAAAGACATTGTGGACAACGAAAATTATCCTAAGGAATGTGCACTCGTAGATAAAAAACGAATACAATGGTTGATTTCGGATATCGTAAGTATTGGAAAATACGACAGCATCACAGAGGTAAACAAGCTTAAAAGTATAGAGGAAAGGGTAAAAATAGATTGCGATTTGGCGGCGACTAAATATAAAAAGGACGGTGTTATGGCATTCAAATTATCTGTACTTATTGGCATTGCCATTATGATAATTTTATGCTGATAAAAGTATGGGGATTGATATAGTTTTTAAAATTGCGGGAGTAGGGCTAATAACTTGGATAATCAATAGTGTGCTCAAAAAAGCGGACAAGGATGAAATTGCATCTTTTGTTACCATTGCTGGGCTTATTATTGTGCTTTCAATCATTTTGGATATGATAGGTGGTTTGTATAGCAGTATAAAATCACTTTTGCAGTTATATTAATGGATATTTTTAAAATTATAGCAATAGGTTTGATAGGGGCGATAATAGTGGTTATGCTGAGGGCGATAAAGTCGGATTTGAGTATCATGGCGACTCTTGCTACAGGCATAGTTATTGTAATAATAACGCTTACATATATAAGCGATGTCATCGTTGCCTTTAATCAAATAGTGGACAAGACCGGTTTGAACAGCAAACTTTTTGCATCCCTGTTAAAGATTGTCGGTATAGGTTATCTTACCGAATATTCAAGTGGAATGTGCGAAGATATGGGCAGTCCAAGCCTTGGCAAAAAAATTCAGTTTAGCGGTAAGATAGCAATATTTTTGATGGCTATCCCTGTGGTTACCGCGCTTATAAATACAGTAGCAAATTTGTTAAAATGAGGTAAGTATGCGTCAAAAATCGGTATTAAATCGTAAAATTTTGATTTTTTTATTAATAACTTTGATATTGGTTTTAACGCTTTGTATATTGCCGCTAATGTCTACAAATGTAAGTGCAACCACTAAAGCAGAGGAAGAAATAAAAGAAGAATTGGAAAAAAATGTGGACGAAAACCTGAATGATATTGACTTTTCCGAGCTTGTGGATTTTGAAAACAAGTTGGGAGGCAATGTTTACGAGGGCGGAGTAACTCAGCTTATCAAAGACATATTGTCGGGGGAGTATTCCGGTGGATTTGCCGATACGTTTAATATGCTTATAAATATGCTTGGAACTTCCGTAAAAGGGTTTATCCCATTGCTTGTGACATTGATTGCAGTAAGCATAATTTTTAGTATTGTAAACGGTTTGACATCGGGCTTTATGTCCAAGTCTACAACGGAGATTATTCACTTTGTGTGTTACTCAGCAATAATCGTTTTGCTTATGACGGAAGTTACTTTTTTGATAAGCGACAGTGTCAAAGCCATACAAAATATGGCAAAGTTTATGGAAATTATTTTCCCTATTATGTTAACTTTGGTAACGGCTCTTGGAGGGATTGCGACTACAGCGACCTACAGCCCTATGATGACAGTGCTTTCCGTAGGTGTAACCAAAATTATAAGTAATGTAGTTTTGCCGTGCTTTATTGCGACTATGGCTTTATCGATAGTCGGCTTTATTTCAAAGGACATAAAATTAAACAAACTGACAAAGTTTTTTAAAAGTGCGGGAGAAGTAATAATCGGGGTAGTTTTTGGACTATTTACAACATTTATTACGACAAACGGGATAAGCGGTGCTATTACGGATAATATCTCAATAAAGTCTGCAAAGTTCGCAATATCTAGCTATGTACCCGTGCTAGGCGGATATTTGAGTGACGGGTTGGATTTGGCTGTCGCAAGTGTAATGCTTGTTAAAAATGCAGTAGGTGTCGGTGGAGTTATATTGATGCTTTCTATTATACTATCCCCGGTTATTAAAATATTGGTTTTTTCGCTAGGCTTAAAATTGGTGGCAGGTATTATAGAGCCTATCGGCAATAAGCGTATGAGTGAAATTGTTTATGCAATCAGCAAAAATTTAACTCTGCTTGTCATTGCTATGCTTGGTATGGCTTTTATGTTTTTTATAATGATGATTTTGATATTGCTTACCTGCAATGCGGGGATATAATTACTGCTAAAAAGCTTGTATCGATAATTAAAATAAAAAATAATTTTACGGTTATAAATGCTTTATGTTTATAGTAAAAATTATTGATTTGACGGAGAGATAAATGAATGCTTGGTTACTTTCAATCGTAGGGGTAGTGTCCTTGGGAGTACTGCTTGAAATATTGCTTGCGGATGGCGAAACTTCCAAATACATAAAAGGGGTGTTTGCTTTGGCAGTTGTGTTGGTACTTGTTGCACCGATACCCAAATTTTTGAATAAAAATTTTGACATAAACGAATTTTTTGGGGATGAAATAGTTGCTCAATCTACATTTTTGCAGAGTGTAAACGAAAGACGCAATACAGAAAGAGAAAATAAAGTTTTATCCGAACTGAAAAAATCTAATATTTTAGCCGAAAAGGTGCGTGTTTATTATCTTCGCGGAGATTTAGACTATATCGATGTTGTAAAAGTTTACTTAAAAGCAGATTATGACAATGATAAAATTTTGGATATAGTATCGCAAAAGGTCGGTTGTGACAAAAGTAAAATAAAAATATATTCTTCTTGATATTAATTTGTTTAGATAATTAATAATATAAATAAATTTTTGGGGGCATTGTATGGAAAACAATAATATTATTGATAACCGCGGTAAAAACAGCGGCAGCAAAAGCGATAAATTGAACAAATTGATAAAAAATAAAAAATTTCAAATTATTTTTGCAGTTGTTGTTCTATTTGTTGTAATCGTTGCATACTTTAGTTATGTAAATGTGAAAGACAAGGACAAGCAAGTAACGCTAAGTGACGGCACGGAATTAACTTCACAAATTCAAAAAGTATTGAGCAAAATAAAGGGGGTAGGTGATGTAAACGTTTTGATAGTGTATGACGGTGGCGAGCAACTTGAAATTGCTTCAAAAGTAGATAAAAGGACAGACAGAGTGGAAGACGACGGAAGAGTGACCGAAATAATCGAAGAAACAATAACACCTATCCTTACAAACGGCAACGAGCCATTGGTTATAGGCACGAAAAGGGCTAAAATCGACGGCGTTGTAGTAGTGGCAAAAGGTGGAGATGACCCTAAGGTTAGAGTAGCTATTATGCAAGCCTTAGCGACTTTATTAAAAATTGAATATAATTGCATAAATGTATTTAGTATGGAATAAAATATATTAGAAATCGGAGGTAGTTATGAAAATTAAATTGACAGAAAACAGAAAGAAAATCCTTGTACTTAGTTGTATGGTAGTGCTATTGGTTGTAGCAGGCACATTGAGCATTGTATTGAACTTAAATGCCGGTAAAACTCCGGATAACAGTTTGGACGGAACTCAAAGCACTTTCTTCAGTGAGCTTCAAAGCGACAAAGAACTTAGAAAAAATGAGCAAATTGCTTTATTGGATGCAATTATCAATAATGATAATTCTACTAAGGAAGCTATCGCAAATGCAGAGGCAGAGAAACTTGCAATCGTTGCAAATATCAAAACTGAAATGGCTTTAGAGTCTATGATTAAATCTAAAGGTTTCCAAAATGTTGCAGTTATGATTGGAAATGAAAAGATTAACGTGTTTGTTGACAAAGCAGAGCTTTTGGACGAAGAGACAGCAACAATTTGCTCTTTGATTATGGAACAAACAAAGTTCACAATCGCTGACATCATTATCAATCCTACAGTTCAATCTAACTGAAATTAGCTAAAATAAATTAAAGCGGCACTAAGGTGTCGCTTATTTAATTTTTTGGCTTTAACCCCGATTTTTGTCGGTTTTTTGTTGTTTTTGTGTTTTGATTTTTTACATACAAAAAATATTTCGTATTTGGTATTGTGTTTTGTTTGTAAATATAGTACAATTAACATGTAGATAAAAATGTATAAAATTTAGGTAAATTATGATTAAGTTGGAAAAAGTAAGTAAAGTATATGAGAACAGCACAGTCGCATTGAGCGACATTAGTTTACAGTTGCCAAAAAAAGGTATGGTCGCAATTATCGGGACTAGCGGCTCAGGTAAATCTACGCTGTTAAATTTGCTATCCGATAACGATTTTCCGACAGACGGAAAGATTACTTACTTGGACAAAACTTATAACGAAATTGGCAAAGATCAGTTGATATCACAATTTGGATATATCTATCAAGATTTTAAGTTGATTGACAATTTGACCGCATATCAAAATATTATGATAGGGCACGAATTGAAAGAAAGTAATATAGATTATGATTTTGTTATAAACATTGCAGCCGAGCTTGGCATAAAAGATATTTTGGATGAAAAAGTATATTCATTATCTGGCGGTCAAATGCAAAGAGTTGCCATTGCAAGGGCGATTGTAAGAAACCCTAAAGTTATTTTTGCAGACGAGCCGACAGGGAATTTGGATAATTCAAATTCGGTAAATGTATACAATATATTGCGAAAACTTGCCAAAGACAAATTGGTAGTTATAGTCACTCATGACAGCAAAATTGCGACTTGGGCAGATAGAGTAATAACTTTGTCGGACGGACAGATTGTATCCAACATTGCAGGCAAATCGGTTGATTATGTGGATGTCGAAAGCAACAGTAACACAGCGGAAGAGGAAGATATACAAGAAATTTTGCAAATGCAAAAGTCTGTAAAAAGCAAAAAAACCAGCAAGATTTTTTCATTCTCAAATAAACCCAAAAGTCTTAGGAAAAAAGCGGGATTATCACCTGTTTCATCTTTAGGACTTAGCTTGTCGCTTTTAAACAAAGATATTGTAAAAAAAGTTTTTTTGATAATCGTTACCGTTATTTTAATCTCCTTAATGACGGTATCTGCGGCAATGGCTTTTGCAAATGTTGAAAAAACAATGGCGAATGCTATAAATAGTGCAAATGGCGATAAAAAGATATTTACGGTCAGCCCCGTAATCGAAAAACCTAACTATTTTATTTCCTACAAAGATATGCAAAAGTTTGACGAGATTTTAATAGACAACAAACTTGATTTTTACGAGATTGCAACAGGGGAAGTCATTGCAAATAGTTGGGATAAAATGTATGCTAATAACAGCAATGCAAAGCAGGTAGCGTATTTTGCGCCATTGGATATAAGCGATATGCAAAATGCAATTTTTACGGATTATCCTAAAGAAGTCGGGATAGATATAATTTTAGGAAATTCCCCGAAAAAGACAAACGAAATTGCAATTTCCAAAACTTATTACGAATATTTGTTGCATTATAAGTATTTTGCTTTTGATAGTGACGGCTATACTTACGACATAATTTTTACAAAGGATAATTTGATAAAAAATCAAAATATTAAAGACATTTTTGGGGTTGAAATATGCGGTGTATTTGAAGATAATAACGGGTTAGACGCAAATTTAAAGGAAAAAGAATTTTCCAGCCTTACCGAAAGCGAACAAGAAAACTTGGTAAAATTAGTTGAGCAAGAGTATTCAACTAATCCGCTGATAAATTTGATTGTAAAATGCGAGAGTGCAAAAAATGATTGGAGACAATTTGCGGGTGTAGGCTCAAACGTAAAAATGACGCTAGAAAATTGTTATGGGGTAAATAACAGCGATTATTATTTTGATTTTGCTCCGCTAGCGGATAGTACTATCAATTACTTTGGCATGGGGTATGAAGTTTCGTCGTATAATTTAGCGGATAATCAAATTGTGGTTGATAGAGCGACTTTGCAAAAAATAAATACATTTTTGCAAAGCAGAGATAAGGATAATTTTACGGAGATTACGGAGAGTAGCACTTTTGCTATGTGCATTGTAGGTATGGCTACAATGGGTAATGACATGTATTTCCCCGAAGTTGAGTATGTGAACAGAAAATTTACCATAGCAGGAGTAGTGGAGAGTTTGGGGGACAGTGAGGGGCTTATCGTTATGAACGAAAAGACTTTTAACGAAATCAAAACAATTCCTAAATTTTCGGGTGTAAGAATGGTCAGCGGAGAACATATTTCGGCAAGCAGTCTTAAAAAATTGAATAAAGGCTTTGCAAAATATGTACAGAGTTTGTTTGATAGTTACACTAATTGTACGGTTTCATATCAAATTAAAAATTGTCCTATGAAACAATCAAACGACTACGGAATTATTTATATTTGCCAGCAATATTTGTGCATACCGCTTTTGCTAGCAACTATTGCTATGACAATAGGCATAATTGTTATATTTTATTTTGATTTTATAAAAGCAAAAGCAAAAGATTTGTTGATATTAAAATCTTTGGGTGCAAAAACTTATGACTTTTTGAGTATTTATTTGATATTTTGTGTGGCACTAACAATCATTCAGATGTTGTTCGGGTTATTGTTTGGCAATTTGTTTATAGGTTTGATTAATGGCTTTGTATCATCTTTAAGCGGTTATGTAAGTACTTTTTCGGTATTCTATTTGGATGCGTTTTCTTGGGTATTTACAATTTTTAGCGTGATTGCCGTAAATGTAATAAGCCTTACTATAAGTTTGGCAGGGATAAGTAATAAAAATCTGCGAAAAGCTTTTCAAAAATTAAAAAAATAACTAAAAGTAAAAAAACTCCCGAGAGGGAGTTTTTTTAATATTAAAACAGTAAATTAGAAGTTTTTCCTTTTTTGTTTGAAATTGTAGCAAAATTGTGCATAATTTTTGTATAAATTTATAAAATATATAAAATTATAAATTAAATCTTGATTTTATAATATTTTTATGCTAAAATATATTCGTATAATTATAAATAAATTATTAAAAGGAGCGTTATGGATAATACACTTAATCAAAATACTTATATAAGTCTAATAGGCTCAATTATTTCGGCTGCCGCATCCAAAGCAAAAGGCGTTGCATCTATCAGTACCGAAAGTGGAATAACAAATAAATTTACGTCCAAAAACGGTTTTGACGGTATGGAAATCGTTATAACTCATTCTAATTTGGTGGTAATATCATTGTCTATCAATGCATATTACGGTTATCCGTTGCCGGAAATCGTAAGTGAATTGCAAAATGCAATTAAACAAGGTGTAGAGGAACAAACAAACTTTAAAGTAAAAGCTATCAACGTAAACGTTGTTGGCGTTGTTTTTGTTTAATAAATACGCAAGAAGATAAAAGGAATTTAGTAATGAATAGGAAAAAAGCAAGAGAATACGCTTATCAAATGATTTTTAGTTATCTTTTTAACAACGAAAAAGATGAGTATATATTGGAAAAATGCAATGCGGACAAAGATTTGTCAAATGAAGATGTTGAGTATATAAATTTGACTTTCAACAATGCAACCGCAAATTTGGACGAGATTAAAAGCTGCATACAACAGTATGCAATAGGTTATCAGTTGGACAGAATTTATAAGCCTGACTTGGCTGTGTTGATTTTGGCCATTGCGGAAATGAAGTATAATGACGAAGTTCCTGACAGCGTTGCTATCAGCGAAGCAGTTTGCATTATAAAAAAATATTCTACTGCAAAAAGTGGTCCGTTTGTCAACGGAATTTTGGCAAGCGTGTATAAGGAGCTAAATAAACAATGAATATAATAAACGGAAAAGAAGTATCTAAAAAAACAAGGGAAAAAGTTGCCCTTATGGTAAAGGATTTTGTTGCCGAAAAAGGTAGAATACCTTGCCTTGCGGTTATATTGGTAGGGGAAGACCCTGCATCGCAAACTTATGTTAAAAACAAAATCATAGGTTGTGAAGAAGTAGGTATGAAATCGTTATCTTATAGGTTGCCTGCAAACAGCACAAATGACGAGGTTGCAAAAATTATAAAAGATTTGGCATCGGATAGTACTGTTGACGGGATTTTGATTCAGTTGCCTTTGCCAAAAGGTTTGGATGAAAGATATTTGCTTTCGCTTATACCTGACAGTAAAGATGTGGACGGCTTTAGTCCTAACAATTTGGGTTTGCTTGCAATGAACAATCCAAGGACTGTAAGTTGTACCCCTTACGGAGTTATGGAGTTATTGGCATCTACAGGGGTTAACTTGAGCGGCAAAAATGCGGTTGTAATCGGCAGGAGCAATACTGTAGGAAAGCCTATGGCAATGCTGCTTTTAAATGCAAATTGTACGGTTACCGTTTGTCACTCAAAAACTCAAAATATGGCAGAGATTACAAAACAAGCGGATATTTTGGTTGTTGCAATCGGCAAACCTAAGTTTGTAACCGAAGATATGGTAAAAGAGGGCGCAATCGTAATAGACGTGGGCATAAACAGAGTGGACGGCAAACTTGTCGGAGATGTGGATTTTGAAAATGTAAGCAAAAAAGCATCATTTATCACACCTGTACCGGGCGGAGTAGGACCTATGACAATTTCAATGTTGTTGTACAATACATTGATGTGTGCAAAATACGAAGATTAATAGTAATACAATTTTTGATAAATATTTTTAGTTTTAGCAAGTAAAAAATCAGTTTTAGTAACAGGAAGTTTTGTGCGTTATGAGTGATTATATATCCGTAAGTTTGCTTACAGGTTATATCAAAAATATATTGGGAGCAGAAGAACTGCTTCACGATATCAAACTTGTGGGCGAAGTTTCGGGCATTAGATGTTCGGGACCGCACGCATATTTTACTCTAAAGGACGAAAATGCACAAATTCAATGCAACTGTTTTAGTTATGCAAAAACTTATTTGCCAAAAGGAGGAGAAAGTGTTTGTCTTTATGGCAGTGTAGATTTTTATCCACCGGGAGGTAAACTTTCCTTTAATTGCAAAAAGATTGAGCCGCTTGGACAAGGCTTGCTTGCAATAAAGTTGCAAGAGCTGAAAAACAAACTTGAAAAAGCAGGATATTTTGACGAAAGACATAAAAAACCTATCCCGAAATACCCAAGTAAAGTTGTGGTGCTTACTGCAAAAACGGGTGCAGTAATACGTGATATAGTAACAACGATAAGACGTAAAAACAGCATTTTGGATATAAATGTTGTAGATGTCAAAGTACAAGGACAATTTGCAGAAGATAGTATAATCTCTGCACTTGATTTGGTTGACGGGCTTGGATACGATGCGATAATTATTGCGCGCGGTGGCGGGTCTATGGAAGATTTAATGCCGTTTAACAGCGAAAGGCTTGTTTACAAAATATTTGATTGCAAAACGCCTGTTATCTCCGCTGTAGGTCACGAGACGGATTTTACTTTATGCGATTTTGTAGCAGATATAAGAGTTCCTACCCCTACTGCTAGTGGAGAATTGGTTGGCTATGATGTTTTAGAACTGCAAAACACTTTAAAAGAATATTGCAATATATTTAAAACAGAATTACAAAATCGTGTTGCAAATGCGGAAAGTCAGCTTGTAAATACCGTTAAGTTTATAACAAGCGGACTTAATTTGAAGATTGCCGCAAACGAGGGCAAAGTAAAACAAATCGCAAGCAGTTTGGGTAATATTTTTAAACTAAAAAGCTTGGAGTGTGAAAATAATATAAAACATATTATGGCAAGGATAGATGCAAACAATCCAATGCGTATTTTAGGGCATGGGTACAGTAAAATGTACGGAAGTGACGGTTTGCCTGCGGATATAGAAAGTGTTAAAGTAGGGGAAGATATAACTATTTTAACCAATGGCGGTAAGATAGAAGCAGGTGTAAAAAAAGTTATAAAAATAAAGGGATAATGTTATGGAATTTGAAAAAGTATTGCAAGAGTTGGAAGAAATAGCAAAAAAAATGGAAGATAAACAAACCACTTTGGACGAAAGTTTAGCACTTTTTGACAAAGGTGTAAAAAAAAGCAGTGAATGTCTTAAAGTTTTGAACGAAACAAAAGGCAAAGCCGAACTTTTGATAAAAGAACTAGACGGCATAACAAAAACAGAATTGAATTTGAATGAAAATTAACATCCTATACTAAATGTATAAGTTTTGTTTACATATTTTATTTAAGTTATGGTCAAGTGCTAAGTTTAGTTATAATGACTGTTAGTGGAGAAAAATGAAAAAGTATTTGCAAGAAAATAAGGAAATATTCGAAAATTATTTAAAAGAAAGGCTGGACAAGTTGAATTGCAGTTACGAGCCTATTGCAACCGCTGTCAAATACGCTTTGGATGGCGGTAAAAGAATACGGCCTATTCTTTGCATTTTGGGTGCGGAGTTTATGGGCAAATCTTTTGATAGTGTAAAAGATTTGGCTTTGGGAGTGGAATGTATCCACAATTATTCGTTATGTCATGACGACTTGCCTTGTATGGATAATGACGATTTAAGGCACGGAAAGCCAAGCACTCATAAAAAATTCGGCGAGGGGATTGGGGTGCTTACAGGCGATGCTCTTTTAAATTTGGCTTTTGAAATTATGCTTGACGGGGATAGGAGTTTGCCTCATTACAAAGCCGTAAATTACATTGCAAAAATGAGCGGCATATACGGTATGGTCGGTGGTCAATGTATTGATATCGCTCAAGACGAATTTAGGCAAAAAAGTCTTGAGGAAGTAATAGCGCTTAATATGTTAAAGACCTCCTGTTTATTTAAAGCGGCTTTGGTTGGCAGTGCTGTCAGTTTGGGTGCCAATGCACAAGAAATTGCAAGTTTAGAGTTGTATGCACAAAAAATAGGTTTGATATTTCAAATTGTCGACGATATCTTGGATGTCACATCTAACAGCGAAGTATTGGGTAAAAATATAAACAGCGATATAAAATCAAACAAGACGACCTATTTATCTATATGTGGTATGGAAAAGGCAAAACAAGATATAGACAATTTGGAAATCGAGGCGATTTCCGCAGTTGCAAAATACGGGGATAGAGCAGCTAAATTGATTGAGCTTGCTAAATATTTAACTAACAGAAGTAAATAAAAATACAAAAAACACGTCAAAAATCGTGGGTAATTTATTATAAAAGTAGTAAAAGAGGGGATATGTTGTTAAAAGATATAAAACAGCCGCAAGACATAAAGCATTTGAATATAGACGAACTTTACAGTCTTGCAAAGGAAATCAGACAAAAGATTTTAAATACCGTAATGGAAACGGGAGGGCATTTAGCAAGCTCGCTTGGTGCTGTTGAAATTATCTTGGCAATGCACTATTGCTTTGATTGTCCTAATGATAAATTTGTTTTTGATGTAGGTCATCAATGTTATGCTCACAAACTGCTTACGGGTAGATATGAGCAGTTTGATACCTTAAGGCAATTTGGTGGTATGGCGGGATTCCCTAAAATTAACGAATCAGTATACGATGCGGCAAATACAGGACATTCCAGCACAAGTATTTCCTTAGCTTGCGGCTTGAGCAGAGCATTATGGCAGGAAAATTCCCCTAATATAACTGTTTCGGTAATAGGCGATGGAGCGCTTACGGGAGGACTTGCTTACGAGGCGCTTAACGATTGCATTAACTTAAAGAAAAAACAAATTATTATTTTAAACGATAATTCCATGTCCATTTCTGAAAATGTAGGAAGCACTGCAAAATATTTGCTAAAGCTTCATACTTCCAATTACTACAACAGGATGAAAGCAAAAGCATTTAATATTGTAAGGGGCTTTCGCATAGACAACACAGACCCTGCAATGAGGTTTTTGTACAAGGCTAAAAATAGT
The DNA here is from genome assembly GCA_947646415.1 of uncultured Clostridia bacterium. Lineage (GTDB taxonomy): Bacteria > Bacillota > Clostridia > Christensenellales > UBA3700 > MGBC100798. The sequence goes on from CANSGN010000009.1 coordinate 45,649, forward strand.
GTTAAATATTTTTTGCAAGGCGGTATGCCTTTTGAGCAATTTGGTATAAGATATTTTGGACCTATTGACGGACACGATTTGGAAGACTTAATCAATGTATTGGAAGTTGCAAAAAAAGAAAATGAAAGCTGCATAATTCACGTGGTTACAAAAAAAGGCTATGGATTTAAAGAGGCGGAGGACGACCCCGCTAAATACCACGGTTATAGCCCAAGCAAACCTAACAGCAACGCAAACAGCAGTTTAAGTTTTTCGGATGGATTTGGCGAAAGTATGAAAAACCTTGCAAGCAGTAACAACAAAGTTTATGCCGTTACGGCAGCAATGCGCGAGGGCACAGGGCTTTTGAGTTATTCCGAAATGTTTCCGCAAAGGTTTTGTGATGTCGGCATTGCAGAGGGACATGCAACTACTATGTGCGCAGGTCTTGCTTTAGGTGGATATAAGCCGTATTTTGCAGTTTATTCTTCCTTTTTGCAAAGGGCGTATGACAATTTGATTCACGATGTTTGTTTGCAAGATTTACCTGTAACTTTTTGTATTGACAGGGCAGGTATTGTTCCAAACGACGGCGAGACTCATCAAGGCATTTACGATGTCAATTTTATGAGGTTAATACCAAATATGACTATAATCGCTCCTAAAAATGTGGATGAGTTGGACGCTGCATTAAAATGGTCGCTTGATTTTAAACATCCGCTTGCAATAAGATATCCTAAAGGCAGCGTAACAACAGCAAGTCCTGTAATGCCTATTGAGATTGGCAAGTGGGATGTCATTAAAAAATCGGATAGTCCGCTTGTATTGCTTGCGGCAGGGGCAGTTATGGTTGAACAAGCCTTGATGGCAAGTGAAATGCTTAAGGAAAAAGGTATTTTGACCGAAGTCGTAAACTGCAGATTTATAAAACCGCTTGATAATGATTATTTGAATACTTTGGCAGGTAAATTGGTGTTTACATTGGAGGATAACCAACTTGCAGGTGGTTTTGGTAGCGGAGTTTTGGAGTATTGCAGCGATAACAATATCCCCGCAAAGATTATAAGACTTGCGATAAACGAACAGTTTTTAACTCACGGCTCAACCAAAGAATTGTTAAAGTTAACCGAGCTTGATGCCGAAAGCATTGCGGATAAGTGCGATAAACTGTTTAAAGAGTTTAAGGAGAGCAATTTATGAAAGTAGGCATTTATGTCAACACAAACCGAGACTTAGGTTGCGAAACAGCTAAAAAATTTATTGACATTTTTCAGCGCAAAGGTGTCGAAGTTTTTGTTGCAAAAGGTGCGGAAGATTTTATAAACTTGTCATGTTATACGCTTGAAGACATTGCAAAGTTGTCGGATATTTTGATAGTCTTCGGTGGGGACGGAACAATGCTTTCCGTTGCAAGACGGGTTGTCAAAAACGACATTGCCTTGCTAGGTGTAAATAAAGGCAAACTTGGCTTTTTAACCGAGTGTGAGGACAATGACTCGGAAAAAGTAATAGACAGATTGCTAGCCGGGGACTTTTTTGTGGAAGAGCGAACAATGCTCAAAGTTAATATCGGACAAGATAGTTACCTTGCATTGAATGAGGTCAGTGTTTCAAGACTTATGTCCAAGCGTACGATTGATGTTTCTATTGAAATTGACGGGGGACTTTGTGATATTGTAAGCGGCGACGGTGTAATAATTAGTACTCCGACAGGGTCAACTGCTTATGCAATGAGTTGTGGAGGGGCAATTTTAAGCCCGGATGTCAAAGCAATAGGCGTAACTGCAATTTGTCCGCATAGCCTAAATTCCCGCCCAATGGTTGTAAGCGACCAAAGTAAAGTGCGACTTACCCCGCATAATTGCAATGTGAATGATTTGGTTGTTTGTATTGACGGGGAGTGTGTTGCACCACACGGCGAAAATCTTGTGGTAAATGTGGAAAAAAGCGAGTGTACAACAAAGTTGATCAGGCTTAACAATAAAAATTTTTACAGTAAACTAATACAAAAAATGTCTGTATGGAATAAATTAGGGGGAGATAAGATATGAAAAGGAACAAAAGACAGCTAAAATTAATCGAAATCATTAATAATCAAGACGTGGAAACTCAAGGGGAACTTATGGAACTTTTGAGTGCAGCGGGTTTTTCCACTACTCAAGCTACTATATCGCGCGATATAAACGACTTAGGGATTTTGAAAACTCTTACCCCAAACAAAAGGTACAAATATGTTTGTCCGCCTGACGAAAAGGAGAATATGACAAACAAATATAACAATTTGTTTAAGGAAGCTGTTTTGTCCATACGCTCTGCACAAAACATAATTGTAGTAAAAACCATTATCGGCTCGGCAAACAGTGCTGCGGCATTTATAGATAATTTGAATATTACGGAGATTATCGGAACGCTTGCGGGCGACGATACAATTTTGCTTGTAGTGGTTGACGAATATTCTGCTGAAATGGTAAAAAGAAAATTGAATGCTTATCTTCAATAAACTTTCATAATGCGACTTTATATTTTGGATAGTCAGTTTTAATAAAAAACAGCCGAAAATCGGGGGTAATTTATAATTTAACCGTATTAAGGGGGTGTCTATGTTACGTACACTTACAATTAATAATATAGCTTTGATATCTTTTGCAGAGATAGATTTTGCAAAGGGGCTTAATATTTTGACAGGCGAAACGGGTGCAGGTAAATCTATTATTATAGATTCCTTAAATTTTGTTTTGGGCGAAAGAGCGGATAAAACTTTAATACGAAACGGCGAGAGTGAGGCTTTGGTCGAGGCGGAGTTTGACGAAATAAATTTGCCTACTCAAAAGATTTTGCAAGAGTATGAAATCGATTTTGAAGACGGACTTATCTTGTCACGAAAAATGACCGAGGATGGTAAAAATGTTTGCCGCATAAATGGTATGAAAGTAACTGTAAGTGCTTTAAAAAATATAGCATCATCTTTGGTTGATATTTATGGTCAGCACGAAAACAGCGTTTTGCTAAACAGCGATAATCATATAGATATTTTGGATAATTTTATTGGGGAGAATATTCAGCTTGCAAAACAAGAATATTTGACCGCTTATAAAAATTTTAGACAAATAAAAGCAAAATTGAGCGAATACAATAAAATGACGGATGTAGATATCCGTGTGGAGATTTTACAAAAGCAACTACAGGAAATCAATGATGCAAATATTGTAATCGGCGAAGAAGAAGAGTTGCAAAAAAGATGCGATATGTACGACAATGCGGAAGAAATTGTGCGTGCCTCAAACAATGCTTATACTTTGCTTAATGGCGATATGGAAAACAACGCTTGCGACAATATTTACACCGCAATTAAAGAACTTGGAAATATTGAAGAGTTCGACAGCAACATAAAGGACTATATTTCAAGGCTTGATGAGGCAAGGATAGAAATTGCAGATATTGCCTCTAGTATTGAAAGTATTAGTAATGGCGTAAGTGTGGATGAGTACGAGGCTCAAAGGGACATTTCTAGATTACATACCATACATAATATTGAGGGGAAATATGGCGATAGTGAGGAAAAAGTCCTTGCTTACCGCGATAAAATCGCTTTGGAAGTTGACGAATTGTCTAACTATAGCTTTATGCTTGAAAAACTGACAAACGATTACAATATCGCTTTGGATATTTTGGAACAAAAAGGTATTGATTTGAGTGACGTTAGGAAAAATTATGCAAAGCAGTTTGAAAAATTGGTTATAACGGAACTTAAAGAATTAGGAATGCCTAACACAGGTTTCGAGGTGGATATTGTTACCTATAACGATATTGAAACTATTGCAAATAAAGCAGGCAACAATGGTATTGATATTGTGGAGTTTTTGATTTCTCCAAACTTAGGCGAGCCGCTAAAACCTTTAAAGAAAGTCATAAGCGGCGGCGAAATGAGCAGATTTATGCTGGCAATAAAAAAAATTACCGCCCAAATCGACGGCGTTAACGTTATGGTATTTGATGAGATTGATACCGGCATAAGCGGTAAAATTGCACAAGTAGTGGCAAATAAATTGTACGATATTTCTAATAGCAAACAAGTACTTGCCGTTACGCACTTGCCACAGCTTGCATCAATGGCAGATGCTCATTATTTGATTGAAAAAACAACCGATAATTTGCGCACAAATACTAATGTTAAGTTGTTAAACAGCAATCAATCCGCTTTGGAAATCGCTAAAATGATTGACGGTATAAGTGCAAGTGAATCTGCTGTTTTGCACGCAAGCAAATTGATAGAAATTGCAAACGAATATAAGTCAAAATAAATGATATTGCAAAAACTAAATTTCCATTAATTTTAACATTTAAAACGGAAAAATAGCTTTACATTTGCCATTTTGTTTGCTATACTAATGATAAATTAATTATTGATTATATTCATAAAAATAACAAATTTAATTGCATAGTAATTTGTATTTTCATACACTATATAAAACCCAATTAATAATATATTTAATTACTATGCTTATTAATATTTGTAATAAACTTTAAATAATAATTTGCTACTATGGCTCAGTCGGTAGAGCAGCTCACTCGTAATGAGCAGGTCGGCGGTTCGATTCCGCCTAGTAGCTCCACAGCAAATACCCGAAAATGTTTTTACATTTTCGGGTATTTGCAACTTCGCAACTAAGTAGAAATGTTAACAAAAATTAATTTGATTAAAAAAATCCGCCGTTATATTTTTTTTGAATATATGTCCAATAAACAAAGCTTGACAATAGTCCGATACCAAATGATAACCATCCCCAATTTGTTTTGGTAAAATAGTTAATCAATGCACCTGCTGTATTTGTAATAAAGGAGATTAGCATACCTATCCCCATTTGGATAGAATATGCTTTTTTGTATTCCTCTTTTACATTTTTCCAATGATATGTATGTAAAATTTCTGGATTTTTCCCTAAAATCAATACCAATGCTATTATCAAAAATAGCACGGCCAAAATTCCCATAATGAATACGCCAGGTAAATATGTCATGATTCTCCCTCCTAATCATAATATAATTATACCATATATTTTCAATAAAGTCAAATTACAGCTGTTTTATCTAATTTTTTGAATTTTCATCATAAAGTTATATCATACTTATTTTTTCTAACTTATGGAAAAATGAAAAGTAAACAGGTATTGAATATTAATGTATTATGTGATATAATTAATAAAAGTGGATTGTAGTTTTGATATTTTAAATAATATAACAATAAAAATTTCAATAGTTGTCGTGTTATTTGTTATATTTATGCGTAAATATTTTTTATCCTTTCACAAAATATAAATCTTTTACCAGGATAAAAAAATTAAAGGGTAAAGGGAAAATGTATGGAAAAGTAACTTAATTAGATATAGATAAAAATCAGTTTTTTGCATATAGGTGTATGTATATTATCGGAAGTAGTAGACAAGCGACACAAAGTGGTGACATTAGCGATTGTTAATTCAAATTATGTCGACTTAATTTATCAAGAAAAAGCGACAGCTTTTGGTTAAATTTGGGTTTTCTCAAATTTAACGATACATAATTTATAATTTGAGGAAGTTATTATGTTTAATGAAATTTGTATTTATGAAGCAAAAATAGAAAAACAGGACGAAATAGAAGAATTAATGAAAGAGGTTGCGGATTTTTATCTTGCACAATCGGGAGTTGTTGATGTTAAGTATATAAAACGAACACATAGACAAGAGGATTTTAATGCAGTTAAAGAAGGGAAAAGCTCTATTCGTTTGAGCAGATATGTAGGCAAAGTTACTTATATTTTGTATTGGGTGCTTGAAGATGAGGAAACTCATGCTCGCATTTCCAAGCTTGGTTTGGAAAAATTTTATAAGAGGTGGAATCGTTGTTTAACGACAATGCCCAAAATATTATTGGGAGAAAATATTGTTTAGAAGGATAGTAAAAAAAATGCCGACATTTATGTCGGCATTTTTAGATTGTAGTAAAAATTATTCATTCATAGCATCGGACAAAATAGCTATTACTTTATCGTAGCAACCGCCGCAACCTGTAGAGCAGTGTGTAATATCTTTAATATGTTCGAAAGCTTTTAATAGGTTAGCTATATCGTTATGTTTATGTATTTCGTTAACGATATCCATATAACTAACTTGATTGCAGTTGCAAACGATATAATCGCCGTTTGCAAGAGTTTTTACCTCAGTAGCGCAAACGGATTGAGCTGCATTTTCGGCTTTCCACAAGCCATGTAGGTTACAGTAAGCATATACAGCAATAAGTTCGTCATCTTCGCAAATAGCAAAAGTAACTTGCGGTTTTTGTCCTGCACTCAAAACTTTTCTTTGATTACCCTGTTTTGTTTTTATTGATACCCATTCGATAGAGTGTTCAGCAGTCATAGGATGTTCAACATCGCCGACTGTTACTATTACTTTATTATTATCTATAATGAATTTAGGTACATGTTTTTCTTTTGCTGCATCGGTGCTACCGGCTATAATTTCATTCATAACTTGACCGCAACACATAACAGGCACACCTGTTTCTTTAACAATAGCAATAATTTTTCCACAATGACTGCATTTATAAAATCTTTGCTCCATAATTTATCTCCGTAGTTAATTTATAATATTCAAATTATAGCACACTAATTGTAAATTGTCAATCTAGCAACTAATAAGCAACAAAATAAATTTTGCAAATTAATATTTTTATTGCTTTTTCTCTTTGCTTTTTGATATTCAATTTGTAGTTGTTTTATTGTTATATTATTTGTTTTATTTTTTTTGATTGTTTACTGCAAATTCGGTTGAACTTATTTTGTAACAGCGAACATAATCAACTTCAAAATCTCCGTATTTAATATCTGCCGGGTTGTCGGTAACAAGCTGTTTGCCATTGGGAACAATGGCTTTCCAAGGGTTTTCGCCTACAATGCCGTCTTTACCGCCGATTTCAGTGGAAAGGAAAAGATATTGTGCTATGCCTGAAACATTGCCTGTGTGGTTATAGCTTGTTGTCCAAACGCATTTGTCGTCAACATAAAATTTGTACATATTTTCGTCCCAATAAAGCCCGTATGTGTGAAAACTATCATAAATGTCGCCAATATTTTCGGTCAGCCAATTCATACTGAAAGTACTTGAGCCTGTACCGCGATTATAGTCGCCTATGTGCAATGCTTGTTGAACAATGCCATTGTTTTTGCGTGCATAGGCAGGAGCTTCCATAATATCTATCTCACCACCGTAAAGCTTTGCATTGCGGGCATCTTTACCTGTTGGAGCAGTAGGTGCATTGTAAGGCATCATCCAAAAGGCAGACCAAGTACCATAAAATTTTGGCAATCTTGCACGAATTTCAAAATATCCGTATTTTTGTGCTAAAGCCCTGTCGCTTACAATACCTGCGGTGTGCCAATCGTCGCCCACTTTTTCCGTTCTTATTTTTAATACATTGGTGGTAGTGTTGCCGTCAGGTGTAGCCTCGACAATACATTGGTCAAGTGCCCAATATCCGCCTTTTCGTACGGTACGCTCGCCATATTTTGTGCCGTCAAAATCTTTTGCAGGCTCGATTCTCCAATTATCTGTATTAATTAAGTTTCCGTCAAACTCGTCATTCCATACCAGATTTTCTAATTTTTTTATGCTGTCTAAATCAACTTTGTAAATTTCGTTTACAAAAAACCAACATAGGGTAAAAGTAATTGCAAACATAATCAAAAACACGATTGCGGCAATTATCATAATAATTTGTTTTTTGTTTAATTTTTTGATGTTTTCACTCATGATTCACCTTTTACAATTTTTATTTTAACATATTTTTATTTATAATGCAATAGCTATAAAATTTATGCTTTACTTGTCGTAACTTGTCCGTTTTTTTTACTTTTTACTTTGATTTTGCATATTGTACCCATACTTTCAATACAATATATAGAGAAGTAGAATAGGAGTATGTAATATGCAAAATTATATTATAGAAAGGGTGGAAGAAATTGCTAATTACATTATAAGAGAGAAGTCAACTTTGCGAGATACGGCAAATATTTTTATGATATCAAAAAGTACTGCTCATACCGATATGACAGTAAGATTACCGCAAATTGACCCCGAAAAATACGACAAAGTCCGTGAAGTATTGGACATAAATTTGGCGGAAAGACATATCCGTGGCGGACATAGTACTCAATTAAAATACTCGCATCATTAATACACATAAAAGTTAAAAAAGCAATTAAGATTTTTCTTAATTGCTTTTTATTTTACCTTTTGCAATATTTACTGAGGTGTTTTGTATGCTTTTATCCTGCAATAACGCCTGTATGAATTTATCAAAATAATCAAGCGTTAGTTTTGCAGATTTAGTATACATAAATTCTTGCCAATCATGGATATTATTTTTTGAGCAAACCTCATAATATGGAATATTGAAATCTTTTAATGTTTGTACAAATTTTTCGCCGTTTCCTTGACAAAAAATATCGGTTGAGGAATAGGAAATAAAAGTAGGCGGGAAGTCTGCTGTCACATAATCCCCCACATTCAAGTGATTGTATAAAGGGTGCTTTTGACAGCTTGCGATATCAACAAATTTTTGCCCGCACAAGTATTTCCAAAGTGAATGGTTTACGTCTAAAATCATACGCTTGTCAAGTGAGTCAGTAGGATAGTAAATACCGCTAAAAAGTACAAGCCCTACAATTTTAGCCCCGATTTTTGATAGGTTTATTCCGTTTGAATACTGACTATTTAAACTCATTGTCGCACAGCAGGCGGCAAAATATGCACCTGCGGAGTCGCCGCATAATATTATTTTATCGCTATCCAAATGGTATTCTTCTTTGTTTTTTTCAATCCACTCAAAAAGGTCGGTAAGTTCGTTTATAATTTCCGTCAAATTTCGTTTAGGTGCCAAACCGTAATTTGCATTGAGCACTTTTACATTAAATTTCAAGCAGTATTGAGAAAAAGACTTACGGTATTTTTTATCGCCTGCAATAAAGCCGCCGCCGTGCATATTTATTAGTACAGGTTGTTTGTTTTGTATTTGATTTTTATCCGCCCACAAGTCCAAAGTACATTGTTTAGGATTTTTGTCGCTGTATACTGCATTTTTTATCACAGCATAGGCGTTTTTATTGCGATAGGTATTTTGAGGTATATATCCGATATAATCTATAAGTTTGAATAATAACTTGGTAAAACTCATAATGCTCCTAAAAATTTTATTTATAGATTCAGCATAACACTTAAATTATTTTTTGTCAATAGCCTTTTGGATGTCGGTTGTTAATGGCAAAATTTAACTTTGGTATTGACTTTAGCCTAAAAATATAGTAAAATATAACTAATATTATAATATAGGGTGTAAATTTATGAATGTAATTTTTTATTTTAGCGACCAGCAAAGGTTTGATACAATCAACGAAAAAGTAACTCCGAATATAAACGGAATGCTTGACGAGAGTATATTTTTTGATAACTGCTATACTTGTCAACCGGTATGCGGACCTGCAAGGGCGTGCATCCAAACAGGGCTTTTTGCAAGCGAGAACGATTGCTATATAAACGGAATTTCTATGGATGCAAACGACGAGAATACATTGGCAAAGTGCCTTAATAAAAAGGATTACAATACATCCTATATAGGAAAATGGCATTTGGCATCCGACACTATGGGGAATAAACCGCATAACAATTTGCAAACAAAAGCTATTCCTGAGGAACTTAGGGGCGGTTATAACGATTATTGGCTTGCCGCAGATTGTTTGGAGTTTACCTCGGATATAAACGGCGGATATTTGTTTGATAAAGATAATAATAGGGTCGATTTTCAAGGGGTTAGGAGCGATTGTATTAATGATTTTGCAATAGAATATATTAAAAATTACAGCAGTGAAAAACCTTTCTTTCTAATGATTTCGCAATTAGAGCCACATCATCAAAACGGTAAAAATACTTTTCAGTGTGTTGCGGGAGACGACGAGCCATTTAAATCTTATCCATACCCTGACGATTTGATTGGTTTAAAAGGCGACTATAAGGCGGAGTTTGCACATTATCTTGCTTGTTGCAATAGGCTTGACAAAAACTTCGCAGACTTAGTAAAAACAGTAAAAGATAAAGGACTTTGGGATGATAGTATAATCATTTACACTTCCGACCATGGTTGCCACTTTAAAACCAGAAATATGGAATATAAGCGTTCCGCACATGAGGCAAGTGCACATATTCCGTTTATAATGACAGGTGGAGGACTTAAGAATCTTGACAGTACTAAAAAATATATAGGAAAGCATTTTGACGGATTTGTGAGTTTGCTTGATATGACTGCAACTATTTTGGACATTGCAAATGCCGATATACCTGCCCACTACCATAGTAAGAGTGTTATTGATATGTTGGAGAACGGTAAAGGTAGAGACCATATATTTATGCAAATAAGCGAATCTCAATTAGGGCGTGCTATTATAACGGATAAATACACTTATAGTGTCAAAACGCCGTTTTCGTTTGGATTGACAAAAGCAAAAAGCACTTTTTATAAGGAAGATTTGCTTTTTGATAACACAAACGATAAAGCACAGCATAACAATTTGATTAAAAAATTAAATTACAAACAAGATAAAAAGCAATTAAAGGAAATGTTGCTTGCGGATATTGAAAGTATAGAGGGTGTTAAACCTAAGATTTTCGGGTAATTTTTGTAAATATAAATACGAGGTGTTGATTATGAAGTTTGATTTAAACGGAGAGTGGAAATTCAGGCAAGTTGATAGCAGTGATTGGTACGCTGCAAAAGTACCGGGCTGTAATTACTTGGACTTATTGGCAAATGATTTGATTAAAGACCCGTTTTACGGAACAAATGAAAAAGATTTATATTGGGTCAGCGAAAAAGATTGGGAATACACCAAAACTTTCAGTTTAAGCAAAGAGATATTGGAGTGCGAAAAGATAAATTTGGTTTGCAAATGTTTGGATACAATTTGCGATGTCTTTGTAAACGGCAATTTGGTCGGTAAAGGCGAAAACCACCATTTATGCTATAAATTTGATATTAAAGAATTTGCGGGTAAGGAAAATGAAATAAAAATAAGATTTTATTCTCCTGTGCAGTATGTTTTGGATAAACAAAAGGTGGAAACAACCCCTGCAAACTGCAACGGTTTAAATGGTATTCCGCATATTCGTAAACCGCAATGCCATTTCGGTTGGGATTGGGGTCCGGTTTTAACTCCAAGCGGTATAAGTGACGATATTTACGTTGAGGGTGTGAATATTGCAACTATAGGCAGCGTGCTTATCAATCAAAACCACGAAGAGAAAAGTGTTAAATTGCAAGTTAGTGCAAACATAGATAATTTTAACAAAACAGGAATTAAATGTAATGTTAAAGTTTATGCACCAAACGGCAAGTTGATTGAGGAAAAAACTGTTGACGGCACGGATAAAGTTGTTGCCGATTTTGATATTCAAAACCCTGAGCTTTGGTGGATAAGGGATATTTCAGGAACGGAAAAACAACCTCTTTATAAAGTTGAATTGCAAATTTTGCATAATGGCACAGTGCTTGACGATTGCAGTAAAAAGATTGGACTTCGTACAATCAAACTTAATCAAGAGGTTGATAAGTATGGTAAAAACTTCCAATTTGTGCTAAACGGAGAGCCTATTTTTGCAAAAGGTGCAAATTGGATTCCGTCGGATACTTTTGTAAACAGAACAAGCAGGGAAAAGCTTGAGTATTACATAAAATCCGCTGCAGACTGCAATTTTAATATGATTAGAGTATGGGGTGGCGGATATTACGAAAGTGAGGATTTTTACGATTTGTGCGACGAATACGGTATAATCGTGTGGCAAGATTTTGCATTTGCTTGTCAACCTTATCCTTTCTTTATTGATAGCTTTAGGGAAAATGTTTTGAAAGAAGTAGAGTATCAAGTACAAAGACTACGTCATCACGCAAGCTTAGGTTTGTGGTGTGGTAACAACGAAATCGAGCTTATGGCTATAGCTTGGAAACTTAGAACAAACTATGTGGCTTGGACGGAAAAATTCTTTTGGGATATCTTGCCTGAGGCAGTAAGCAGATTTGATAAAGTTACTCCTTATATTGCAGGTACACCTATCGGTATATCTCACGACAATGGTTTTTCGAACGATAATGTCGGCGATACACACTTGTGGGCGGTATGGCACGGTTTAAAACCAATGAACTATTACCGCAAGAGGATGACAAGATTTTGCAGTGAGTTCGGTTTTGAAAGCTTACCAGATATTAAGACGATTGAAACTTATGCAAAGCCGGAGGACTATTCGCTTACAAGCGAAGTATTTGCAAACCATCAAAAGTGTGCAAGCGGTAATATGAAAATGGCGTTTTATATCGCATCAAGATTCAGGTTGCCTCAAAATTTTGAAGATTATATCTATTTGTCTCAAATTTGCGAGCAGGAGTGCATTAGGGATGCAACCGAGCATTGGAGACGCAATAAGGGCAGATGTAACGGCTCGCTATTTTGGCAGTACAATGACTGTTGGCCTGTTTGCTCTTGGTCTAGCGTGGACTATTATGGCAATTTTAAGGCGTTGCAGTATACCTCTAAACATTTCTTTGCACCTTTGATGTTGTCTATTGAAGACAGCAAAAAGAAAATCGATTTGTATGTGATAAACGATACTCTAAACAGTTACGAGGGTATTATAAACTACAAATTATATAACTTTGATGGCAAAATTTTGTTAGATGAGCAAGTAATTTGCAAAGTATTATCTAATTCTTCGGGATTGATTCACGGTATAAACATTGCGGATTTGAAAGGCAAGTATAATTTGAAAGAAAGTGTTTTGGTTGCCGATTTGGTTGTTGACGGAAAGGTAATGTCACACAAAACGTTTATATTTGATAAGGAAAAAAATGTAGAGTTGCCAAAGGCTACTTTGTCCTCTTCCGTTGTGGTGGAAAACGGGGTCGCAAAAATTACCGTTAAGTCGGATAAGTTTGCAAGATTGGTAAGGTTACATTCCAAAACAATAACCAAACCGTTTAGCGACAATTACTTTGATATTTTGCCTGATGAGGAAAAAGTAATCACTATAGAATGTCAAGATATGACTGCCGAACAAGTAAAAGCAGATTTGGTATTGTCAAGCGTTTGTGATGTTGTGCCAAAAGGCTCTAAGTTCAGCGATAATTTGTTTAGATTAAAGGTTTTTATAATACCTATTAACTTTGGAAATTGGGTTTATTACAGCTCTATTCCAAAAAGCGTTAAAGTTTAGAATATAAGTGTTTACAAGGATAAAATGAGTAAAGTAGTTTGTATTGGAGAAAGTTTAATAGATTTTATGCCGACAGGGGAGGAATTGACTTTTGTTGCAAAAGCAGGCGGTGCACCAAGCAATGTTTGTGCTTGCATTTCCAAACTTGGCGGAACAGGTTGCTATCTTGGAAAGCTTGGCGAAGATATTTTTTCAAGATTTTTGCTAAAAAATATGCAAAAATGGGGTGTCAATACCGATTATACAGTGATTGATAACAGGTATCAAACAGCATTGGCATTTGTTTCTTTGGACGAAAACGGCGATAGGGAATTTAATTTTTATCGCAAGCAAAGCTGTGATTTAATGCTTGATAAGTCGGAAATACCCGAAAATCTAATGGAACAAGGGGATATATTGCATTTTTGTTCGGTTGGGCTTGTGGAGTCTCCGTCAAAATATGCGCATATTAAGGCAATAGAGTGTGCAAAAGCAAATGATTGCATAGTGTCTTTTGATGTCAACGTTCGCGAAAGGCTTTGGGACAGCGTTGATAATTGCGTAAAAACTATAAAAGAGTTTTTGACTTTTGCCGATATTGTTAAGGTTACGGATGAGGAACTTGTTTTGCTTACGGGCGAAAATCAGGAAAGCAAAGCTGTAAGTATGCTTTTAGAGATTGCAAACAATGCAAAACTTTTGGTATTGACAAAAGGCGGTGCAGGGGCTGTAGTTTATGACAGGATAGGTAGCAACTATTTTTCAAAAGCAGCGGATGTAAAAGTTGTGGATACAACAGGAGCGGGGGATTGCTTTATTGGTTGCATTTTGTACAAAATGAATAGCGGACAGGCAACTTTGACTGTAGAGGGCATTAAGGATGCTATGGATTTTGCAAGCCTTGGATGCGGTGTGGTTATTAGCAAAAAAGGTGCAATAGAATCTATGCCGACAATAGATGACATACGAAATTTAAAAATAAGTTTATCAAAATAAAATTAATAGTTTAAATAATTTTGGGAGTGTATTATGGATAAAAATAAATTGGCAAGCGAGCCGCTGTTTTTTGAATTAAACAGAGTTTTTCGTATTTATTTGGGTGGCTTGCAATATGCGGAACTACGCGGTGAGAAAGCGGAAGATACGCTATTTCCCGAGGAATGGATAGCAAGCAAAGTAAAAGCAATTAACCCTAAATATTTTGGACCTAGAGATGGTGTTTCGGTAATAAAAGGTACGGATATTTTCTTTGACGATTTTTTGGAAGAACAAAAAGATTTGCTTTTGGGCAACCGAAAATATGACTGTTTGGTAAAATATTTGGATAGCGCAATAAGGCTACCTGTACAAGTCCATCCAACAAAAGATTTTTCCAAAAAACATTTTAACAGTGAGTATGGAAAAACTGAGGCATGGCTTGTAATTGCAACAAGACCAAATGCAAAAATTTATTTTGGTTTTAACGACAATATCGGAAAAGAAAAATTTTCCGCTTTGGAAGAGGAGAGTTTGGAAAACCGCGATGTAATGCGTACAATTTTAAATGGTGTAGATGCGCATGTAGGGGATATGTATTTGATACCGGGTGGCTTGATTCATGCAATAGGCGAGGGCTGTACAATAGTGGAAGTTCAAGAGCCAACCGATTTTACTATTCAACCTGAAAATTGGTGCGGAGATTACAAAATAAGCGAAGAGGAAAAATATATCGGTTTGGATAAGTCCACCGCACTTGATTGTTTTGACTATAACTTAGTTGGCAAAAAAGCACTTAACCTTGCAAAAATCGCCCCTAAAGTTGCAATCGATTCAAAAACTTATGTTAAAGAGGAACTTATAACTTATAAAGATACCACTTGTTTTGCGGAAAACAGACATATTTTAAAAGGTGGCAGTTTTGTTATGGACTATGCTCCTAGTGTGTATATCTGCCTTGAGGGCGATGCTGAAATAGTAGGCGACAACTACAACAAAAAAATAGGCAAAGGTGACTATTTCTTCCTACCTTATGCTGCAGAGGGCAAGTTTAAAGTACAAGGAACGGCGGTGCTTATTGAGTGCTTGCCAAGCAAACAAGATTAATTTTTGTTAAAGAATATAGTTGATTTACAGTAAAAATTTCAAGCCGTAAACTTTCTAATAAATGTTTTTGTAAATTACAAATTAAAAAATTAGCACCCCAAAACATTTGTTTTCGGGGTGTTATATTTTGTGTAAAGTTTAAAGTAGGCAAAAAGTGCCGTTCACTGCAATAATCCTATCAAAAATCGACACTAACGAGGCTGAAAAATTGCCTCGAATGTAAAATTCGGGTACATAGAATAAGTATATCTATGTACATTTAGCAACTATATTATAGGGTCAAAAGTAAACTTTTGTCAACATTTAGCTAAACAATTTGTAATAGCTTTACATAAACAATACAAGAATTATATATTTCTTTTTAAAAACAACGCAAATAAGTACATAGATATACTTATTCTATGTATACAGTTGCAAAAAAAAAAATTATAATTGTACATTAGTATAAAATTGGAGGTACTTGTGAAAAAAAAGATGACTTTAATATCTATAGTAACACTAATTTGTTTAGTCGTTAGTTTAGCAATCGGTGTTATTGTATTGGGTGTTAATAATGGTAATTTGTTGAAAAACAATAATGAATTATTAGAGCAAAATAATAATTTGTCTAATAACAACAATAATTTTCAAGAAGAAAACAAAAATTTGTTGGAACAAAATGAAAATTTGCAAAATGAGTTGGCAGATGCAAAGGAAGATTATGACGATTTGTCAAACAAATACGAAGATATTACCGCTAATGGGGAAGTGTATGATTTTTATATAAATATGGGAACTATGCCAACCTTATATGGAACATTGAATGCTTATAAAAACAAAAATCCAAATACATATATGTGGTTTATGAGAGGTAATACAATAAGCAAAGAATACTCTGCAGATTTTATCCATTATTTTGAAACACAATCAAGTACTAATGCAGAAAGCACATACGATGCACATATAATAAGAAATAAAGTTAAGGAAATTTATACAAAAAATCCAAATGCTAAATTTAATGTTTATGTAGACGATATGCGTATGCACGTTATATTGGATATGTTTGTTTCGGTAGGAATAGATTTTGATGCTTTAAATATTACTATTTTTTCAGATGGTACATATAGTTATTCGAGCTACCATTCTTTAACAGCGGAAAAATTTAAATCGCATGAAGCTTTATGGAAAAACGCTATCGCCGAAAGTGTTAAGAACAGAGATAAGGAAGATTACAAACCAGAGGCAATGCTTTCCGATAAATTTGGTCATAGTGCATTTTATTTATCAACGTTAAGTAATGTTTCGTATTGGATACAGCAGCCCGACTATTTAAGAAATGATGACCCTGTATTATCTGCTAACAGATATAATATGAATATAGTTCGTAAAGACCCAAAAGCCATTTATCAATCATTGGATGACGAAACACGTGCTGATTATCAAAAAGTTGTGTTGGCAAATGCTTTAGTGGATAATAATGATTTAAACACATTAGACGACGCAGTAAACTATTTTAATAGTAAATTTGTGGGTACCGATAAAGAAATTGTTTTGATTTTGGGTACAAATAGAGAAACTTTAGAGAAAAATCAACCGTTTTTAGATAAAACGTTGGCTTTTTATACTCCGACAGTAGATTCTGTCAATAATCAATTAGTACATTTTAAAGGTAAAGAGTATAATATAGCCGCTGGGGCAACGAGCATAACTGCCGATGGTAAACAATACACTATTGGGGAGCTAGCTGTAAATATTTATTTTAAAGGACATCCTTCATATAATCCGTCAGCGGATTTAGTAAAATATTTTAATGATAATAACATAGAGATATTGCCAAAGCGTACTCCTGTGGAAGTATTATTTTGGATGTTTGATGTTAAAGTAGGTGGATATGAATCAACATCATTATTATCATGTCAAAAAGGTCAAGTAGAGTTTGTTTATGGCAATCTTAATAATGCCGCTTTGGTAGTTATGAAAGAATTAGGATTTTTTGATGATACAGCAATTTTTGATGCTAATTAAATATAGTAAAATTAATTGAAATGTGAGGATAAAGTACAAGGAACGGCGGTGCTTATTGAGTGCTTGCCAAGCAAACAAGATTAATTTTTGTTAAAGAATATAGTTGATTTACAGTAAAAATTTCAAGCCGTAAACTTTCTAATAAATGTTTTTGTAAATTACAAATTAAAAAATTAGCACCCCAAAACATTTGTTTTCGGGGTGTTATATTTTGTGTAAAGTTTAAAGTAGGCAAAAAGTGCCGTTCACTGCAATAATCCTATCAAAAATCGACACTAACGAGGCTGAAAAATTGCCTCGAATGTAAAATTCGGGTACATAGAATAAGTATATCTATGTACTTATTCTATTTTATTATAAAACAAAAAATAAAATAATGTCAATATTAAAGTAAGTATTTTGTAAAACCTTTAGCTAAATTATACCAAAACTTTATATTAGATCCTTAAAAAACACCCCAAAATGTACATAGATATACTTATTCCATGTACGTGCATTTTTGTCTAAATAAGTCTTAATATGCTAAGGAGAAATTAAATGAGTAATTCAAAGATAAAATTCAGCTATTTAGCTATGGTTTTAGCAACCTCAATTTTACTGTTAGTGAGTAGTATTGCATCGATTTTTATTTCTCCAAATCAGGCTTTAGCTTTGTCTAGTACATTTGCTGCGGTTACAGCAGGTAATAATGCTGAACTATGGAATGCAAATACTCAAAGCTTTAATAAACAAGTTGTAAACGACATTAAAAATAAATTGTTCGGGAGTCAAAATCCAAAAGATTATATCAATAATAATTACGATAGTCAAGAGTATCAATGGACACAAAGTAAAGTTGTAGATGCACGAACTATAAATGCACAAGTTGGAAATGCCGAAGAGGGAATGATAGTAACTTTAGGCAATAAAAAATGGATGGTTGCATCATTGACTTTTGGAGAGGGAGATAAAAAGGACGATATTTTATTGACCTTGTATTTAGCAAACAGTGAAGGAACAGCCGCGTTTTACTCAGATAATAATAGTGTAAAAGGTAATAATGCATATTGCAGAAGTGAGATAAGAAAGAATTTACTTGAAAACTCTAATTGGAGTTTGTTTAATCAAACTAGTGATTTTGCGACACAATATCTTGTTCAACCAAAATATGTCAAGTATCAACATACGCAAACATCAATGGGAAGAGGTGGTGTCCATAATACAGTTCATGTGCCAAATGAAGCTTTAGATGAGTTTACAAGTGGTTGGCATAATAATTTAAACGGCGGATATAATTCCATAAGTGAAATGTTTGGAGGTATTCGCTATGATGCTTGGGGGGATGATTATTTATGGTTACCAAGTATGACGGAAACAGGCTCAAATAATAACCTTGATGTAGTTTCTATATGGAAATTAACAAACTATCAAAGAATGCCTAAGTCAGATGGTGCACAAATACCTTCTTGGTTTAGAACAGGAGATAGTAACAATTATGGTTTTGCTAATGCAATCAAGGAAAACGCAGATAGAATGTATTACACAGTAGAAAATGCTTTGGGTATCCGTCCTGCAATACATTTGAACTTTACCGAAATGTTGGATAGCTTAACTAATGTAAATGACCCTAAAGATTTGGAGACTACATATAACGAAAAAGGTCAAACAATCAAAAGTATTGCAGGTGAAACTAAAGCAGCATGGTATGAAAGTGACATTTACGAAAATACAGCTAACTATATAGATATTACTTATCCAAACAGCTTGACAGCCTTGCAAGATGCGGGAGAGTATTGGGTTAAGTTGGAAATAACACAAAGCTATATTGACGAAGTTTATCGACTAGTGGAAAAAGATGGTTTGGATTATGGTTGGACAGCTACTGAAATAGCGCAAAAGAAAGAAAAACGCAAACCAAAATTCCGTGGAACTGCTAATACATCAGACCCTGACCATACGGAATCGGACACTGTGCGATGGATTAAGGTAACAATCAAAAAAGCGGAAATTGATTTTTCCAAAGCAGTATGGAGTGCGGAGAAATTTGAGTACAATGCTTTTAATCAAAGCGTGACAATATCAGGTTTGCCATCTTTCATAACACTGCAATACAATAACAATGTAAAAAAGGAAGTTGGAACATACACTGCCGAGGTAATAGATATAACAAGCAGCAATAATAATTATAAAGTACCAACTAGTTCCGAAATTTCAAATTATCCGACTTTAAGGCATACATGGCAAATTGTAAAGAAAAAAATACCTGCATCGTGGAAGAAACAAGGCAGCACTCAAAACGGAGTGACAATCTCCTTGCCAAAACTTAATGTTGCGGAAAATATGGCAGATGCGATTGAATACACCTACTATAAAAATTCGGCTATGACAGAGGTCATAAGTTTGGCAGATATTTTTAAGGAGTTTGATTTAACAGAGGTTAAAACTTATTGGGTTAAAGCGACGCTAAAGGCAAGTGGCGGAACATTTAACGCTACAAATTGCACTTTTACCTCTAACGGTGCCGAAACTACACAATTAGTAACTACTATGCAGACAGGTTCAACCAGCAATAGTATAAGTGTGGAACTTACCAATAAAAAAGTGACTTTTAACAACAACGAACAAAAGGCGGATTTTTCTGTCAATGGTGGTTTGGTTGCAAGCGATTTGGTAATATCCTATTTTACAAGCGACGGCACTCTTTTGACTACTGCCCCTAAAAATGCAGGAAAATATAAGGTTTGTGTAGCACTTAGGGATGACTTGACCGATTTTATTATTACAGGCAAAACCGAGTTTGAATTTGAAATAGAAAGTTTGAAAATCAAAAAACCGCTTGCAAGTCAAAAGCAATATTTCCAAGCTGACGGATTTAGTTTGAGCGACATTGCAAACTTACCAAGCGATTGGAAAACTTATTTTAGTGTAAAAGCTTATGATAAAGATAACAACGAAATAATGTCCGAAAATGATAGTTGGAAATTTATCAATGTAAATACATATCGCATTGAAATAACATTTAACAATGGGGTAAATACTGCAAACGGCGGCGCTTCCGACAATGTTGTTTGGAGTGACTCCGATAAAAATGCTTTTACTGTAAACCTTGAAATTATGCCGCTTGTGTTTAGCATATCGGGTTGGCAGGACGGCACAGGTAACAAAAAACCTACGATTACGGGAGCCGATGATAATGAAATTGCAAAGTATTTCGATTATGTGATTTACGAGCTTAAAAACGGCATGATAATTGGCAATATGTTAGCTCAAAACGCTACCTTGAAGTATAGTACTGATTATCAAATTTCATTAAAAGTAAAGGATGAATTTGCCGGGAATGTTTTTTTGGAATACAACGGCGAAAGCATTGCCGAAACCGAGCCATACAAATTTAAAACTCAAGCAAATCCAAATCCCGGTGCGGACGGCGACGAAGATAATGAAAATGATGGTAACGGCACAGGCGGTGGCAACGGAAATGGTAGTAGCGGCGGTCACAGCGGAACGGACCTATGGTTTGGCGAAAACGGGAAATTACCATTGTTTGCATGGGTTTTGATTGCAAGTAATTTGTTGACTGCTTTATTATTGATAATTTTGGTTATTGCGTTGGTTCGCAGCAAAAACAATAAAGATAAGTTTACAAGGGTTGCGCCTACCGTAGATACAAGCAATAATAATACAAATGATACAAATCAAATTGTAAATGACAATCAAAATAATTCTTATGTAAATGCAGATTTAATGAACAAGAGCGATTGGACATTTATTGTAAGGGAAAAAGATGTTTTGAATATCAAAGCGTTGGAAAATCAAAACGAAAGGGTATTGATGTATGCTTGCAAGGAAAGCGAAATCAAAAAACTAAAAAAATTCCAAAATGCTATAGCCGAAGGAAGTAATTCGCCTGAAGAGGATGCAGATAAGCAAAAAAATAAGAAAAAGAAAAAATAAAACAAAGAACAGCGATTATTTCTAATCGCTGTTTTTGATACAAAATATTTGCCGAATATAAAAATTAATATTTTTAAAAATAGGTTTTTTGTTTTATTTAAATATTGTCAATTAAATTATTTGAAAATAATAAATTTTAAACTAAGTTAGCAAAAATGCCATTTTGGATTTGCTTTTTGCAATAAAACCGTAATAAGTTTTCAAACAAATATTTTGTATAAACCATCTCTAAATGACTAATTAAACTTTAGTAAAAGAAGTATTAGTACATTTTGGGCATGGTGGGCATTTATCGTTTTGATTTAGGTGAATATCTGTACCACAGTTAGTACAAGAATAGCAGCCTTTACCTGGTTTTTCACCTGTACGACAAGTACATTTAGATGCCATATTTTCCTCCCAATAAGATAGATTAGTAGCTTTGTGCTACAACTATATTATAAGCATTTTAAATTTACTTATACATTTAAAATAAAATTATTGACACATTAATTTAAATAGTGTATACTTTTAAATAACAAGCAAAATTTACGTATAAAATTGCATAAAATAATTAATATATGCAGGCGTAAATTTAGCAAATAAAAAGCATAAGGAGTATATTTATGGACAAAATTGCAAAAAAAGTAGTTGAACTTTTAAAAGAAGATGCAAGGTATACTGCGGCACAAATTGCCACTATGGTCAATCAAGACGAAAAAACTATTGCAAAAGTAGTCGCGGAGTTGGAAGAGAGCGGCGTTATTGTTAAATATACTACCATTATTAATAATGAAAAAGCAGGCGACGATTTTGTGGATGCTTTGATAGAGGTTAAAGTAAACCCTCAAAGTCAATCGGGATATGAGGCAATAGCGACAGAAATTGCAAAGTTCGATATGGTTAAAAATCTATACCTTATGAGCGGTACTTTTGACTTGGCACTTACAATCGAGGGCAAAAGTATTAAGGATATAGCTTTGTTTGTGTCTGAGGAATTATCTGCTATTGACAGTGTAGTCAGCGTTGCTACTCACTTTATTTTAAAGGAATATAAGTCAAGCGGTGTTTCTTTTGGCGAAAGTGTGAGTGATAAAAGAGAGATGATACGATGAATTACGATAAATATATAAGTGAAATTGCAAAAAGCATAAAGCCATCCGGCATAAGGAAATTTTTTGATGTTGCAAATACAATGAAAGATGCTATTTCATTGGGTGTAGGCGAGCCGGATTTTGTAACACCATGGGCAGTCCGCGATGCTGCCATTACAAGCATTAAAAGAGGATATACACAGTATACCTCCAATGCAGGTATGCCCGAATTGCGTGAGGCAATAGGTAAGTATTTGCATTTAAGATACAATTTGCAGTATGACCCGAATGACGAAATTTTGGTAACGGTCGGTGCAAGCGAGGGTATTGACTTGGCTTTAAGGGCACTGCTTAACACAGGGGATGAGGTTTTGATACCTGACCCGTCTTATGTATCCTATTCGCCATGCGTAACTTTGTGCGGCGGCGTTCCTGTTCCTGTAAATTGCGTGGCAGAAAATGATTTTAAGGTTACCGCAAAAGATTTAAAGGAAAAAATAACAGATAAAACAAAAGTTTTGATAATGCCTTATCCAAATAACCCAACAGGTGCTATTATGGAAAAATCGCATTTAATAGATATTGCAAAACTTTGTATCGAAAAGGACATAATAGTCATATCGGATGAGATATATTCCGAGCTTACTTATGACGAGGTACATACTTCAATCGCATCTCTACCTAATATGAGGGAAAGAACGGTGGTTATCAACGGCTTTTCAAAGGCTTTTGCAATGACAGGTTGGAGATTGGGTTATCTAGCTTGTCCTAGGGAACTTTTGGTGCCAATGTACAAAATACACCAATACGGCATAATGTGTGCACCTACTGCAAGTCAGTATGCAGGACTTAAAGCTTTGAACGATGCTTTTGAGGACGATTTTGCAAGCGTACGCGAAATGCACGAGGAGTATGACAAACGCCGTAGATATTTAGTGCTAGAGCTAAACAAAATGGGGCTTGAGTGCTTTGAGCCAAAAGGAGCGTTTTACGTATTCCCTAAAGTTTCAAGCACAGGTATGAACGGAGAAGAATTTGCAAACGGTCTTTTATTTTCCAAAAAAGTTGCAGTTGTACCCGGTAATGCTTTTGGCGAAAACGGCAATAATTTTGTAAGAATAAGCTATGCTTACAGCATGGAAAAATTGAAAAAAGCAATAAAACGTATAGGCGAATACTTGGAAGAATTAAAAAAATAGCAATCTTTAAAAAAAGAGGTGAATACAATTTAAAGCTGTTAACTTTTATTTGTGTTATTACAAACAAAAATGCGCTGTTTACAGTGCATTTTTGTAACATTGTAAAAAATTTTGCAGCTTTATTTATTTTACATGAATTATAAACAGAATTTACAATACAATCATCGGTTTAAAAAATTATTTATTGCAAATTTTGCAAAAAAATAAAAAACCTAGGATAACCTAGGTTTTTTCAAAATTAATTTTCTTCTGCCTGTTTTCTAAAGTACTCTTTAAGTATTAATTCGGATAACATATTTCGAGTTTCACTGTTGATTGGGTGGGCTATATCCTTATAATCTCCCTCTTGAGTTCTGCGACTTGGCATTGAGACAAAATATTCGTTATTGTTTTCAATAATCTTAATATCATGTACTGCGAAAGCATTATCGATGATAATGGAAGCAACAGCTTTCAATCTACCATCTTTTTTTACTAATCTAATTCTGATGTCGCTAATTTGCATTAACTTAACCCCCTTTTTACATTTCTATACATACATTATACACTAATAAAATATAATTTTCAATAGTTTATAAAAAAATTTTATATTTTTATGACAATTTATTACTTTTTTTAATATATTATTTACATTTTATATCAAATTTAAACAAAATTTGTCGATTTTGCATGGGTTTTTGCATATATTGTTTTATGAACAATTTTTTTTATAGCCTAAAATGGGTACATTTTGTTGGTGTTGGCGGTGTAAGTATGAGCAAACTTTGTGCTTATACTTTAAAATTAGGTATTAAATGCACAGGCTCCGATAGCAAAAATTCAAATATAATAGATAAACTAAAAGCTGCCGGTGCGGATATAACTATTGGCGAAAACATAGCTAATAGTCGCAATGCAGATTTGGTTGTTTATTCTAGTGCTATCAAAAATAATCATCCCGAGCTACTTTCTGCAAAAAAGAGTATGGAGAGGAAAGACTATCTTGCAATGGTTGCAAAAAACTTTGACAAAATCATTGCAGTAAGCGGTGCTCATGGCAAGACCACCACAACCGCTATGATTGCGTGGATATTTAAAGTTGCGGATAAAAGTTTTACCGCACATATCGGTGGAGAGTTTGCTACAACTACCGATATCGGTTTTGGTACAGGTAGTGAGTATTTTATTACCGAGGCATGCGAGTATTCCAAAAGCTTTTTAAAGCTGCATCCCGATATTGGTGTAGTGCTTAATGTTGACTACGACCATCCTGATTGCTACAAGTCGTTAAAGGATACTTATTTGGCTTTTGCAATGTTTATGTCTCAGTCCAAAGCGGTTATTTACAATGACGAGTTTGACTTGCTATCAAATGATAAGGTGGATAAGTCAAAAACACAATTAATTTCTTACGGAAGTAATAATGCGGATTTTAAGGCAAGTAATGTCAAAGTACGCAGCAACTATATTACGTTTGATGTGCTTAAAAATAATAATTTGTATGGTACATACACCTTATATACCTTAAATCAAGTTAACATACAGTGTGCACTTGCTGCAATAAGTGTTTGCGACTTGATTGGTATAGATAATGAAAAAATTAAAATGGGACTTGCTACTTTCCCCGGGCTTAAAAACAGGTTTCAATGCCTTGGTATTATGACGGGCGGGGCAAAAATGATTGTCGATTATGCTCATCATCCAAAACAAATTACTTTTGCAATCAATTCCGCATACTACAATTTGCCTGACGATGGCGATTTGATTGTACTTTTTGAGCCACATACATATTCGCGTACAAAAGCATTGTTTAATGATTTTTGTCATGTTTTGCAAGGGGATTGGACTACTTTAATTATGCCGACATACAGCGCAAGGGAAAAAGTAGAAGATGGTTATGACTCAATGAGATTGTATATGGCAATTAGCAAAACAAGTGACCGTGTAGTGTATGTTGACAGCTATGAAAAAGCAAAAGAATGGTTGCTTAAAAATGCCAAAGTTACCGATACAATTTTATGTTTGGGTGCGGGACTCGTTAACGATAAGTTGATTTATTAAAAAAATGTCGAATTTTTGTTAGCCAAATAATGTCTACTTGTTTTTATTTTAATTATATAATCACTAAAAACACACCACTGAAAATATAAATTTTTCAGTGGTATGTTTTATGTAAAGTCGTAATATTGTAAAAATAGCTTTTCAGTGCAATAATCGTGTCGAAAATCGGCATTAAATTGCAAATTACCTCAAAATTAAAGGATAAAAAATGTACATAGAATATATATAATCTATGTACTTAATCAATTATATTATAAGATTAAAAGTAAAGTAATGTCAATATTAAACTAAACATTTTGTAAGAACTTTAACTAATTTATACCAAAACTTTAAATTTGTTGCTTGAGAAATATTCCTAAATGTACATAGATTATATATATTCTATGTACAAAAATTTCATTTAAAAAGAAGTGTACTTTTAGGAGAAAATAAAAATGAAGAAAACCATAAAAAAATCGAATCTATTTATAGCAATATTAACAGTAATGATTGTACTGCTTAGTAGTGTGGTTGTGAGTTTTTTTGTTTCTCCTAATAAAATATTTGTTAATGCAAAAAGTGTTTCGGACCTAAGAAATACTAATGCACAAGATTTATACAACTCGACGACAGGAAATTTTAATAAGGTAGTAATGGATGAGTTGTTAGAAAAATTGTTTGGTAACGATGACCCTATAAAATACATTAAAACAATGGTAGATAGCCAAACAGGAAGTTATGTTATTCCTGCCTCAACTATCAATGCTAAAATAGGTAATTCAAACGGATTGGATGTTATGCTTGGCGGTAAGGAATGGACTGCAGCCTCTTTGACTTTGGCAGATATTGACGGGGAAGAAAATGTAGTGTTAACTCTTTTGCTTGCCGAACCTGATGGAACTTCTATTTTTTATAGTGATAATAGCAATATAAAAGGAAACAATGCGTATAGCAGAAGTATTATAAGAAATCACTTGCTGACCGACGAAAAATGGAGTTTATTCAATCAAACAGGAGACGAAAGTTTTGCCAGCAAATATTTAGTGCAACCTAAAAATATCAAATATCAACATACTGAATCACAAAAAGGCAGAGGAACATATAATTCCCACTTGCCCAATGAGGCATTAGACGATTTTACTACAGGTTGGAATCCTGCTATATATTATAAACCATCGGATACCTTTGACGACTTGAATGGTGTGAGTCAAAGATATGATGCTTGGGGTGATGACTATATTTGGATTCCTTCAATGTCGGAAACAGGTAGTGTTAATAGACCTTCCACTACTTCGTTATGGGAATTAAGCTCTGCTCAATTAGTTTATAACAATGGAACTCCAACATCTTGGTTTAGGTCGGCGGATGTTAGTGGATATGCTTATGTTTATACAATTTCTCCTAATGGAAACACTAATGCTGAATATCCAAAGGCTGCTCTTGGTGTACGACCTGCAATTCACTTAAATTTGAGTTCTGTTGCTCAAGGAATAGATAATCCACAAGACTTAACTACATCATATAATCAAAAAGAGCAAACAGTAAAGAGCATTGCGACTAATACAAAAGCAGATTGGTATAACAAAGATATTTACGAGCATGCAGATAATTATATTGATGTTACATATTCTAATAGTGCGACAGGTATAAAAGATGCGGGCGAATATTGGGCAAAAATACAAATTACACAAAATTATATAAATGCAATTAATAAACAGATAGATGACGAGGGTGCGGAAAAAGGTTGGTCGGCAGACTATATTGCACAAGTGAAAGAAAGACGAAAGCCAAGATTTAGAGGGACTGCGGATACCACAGATAGCGACCATTTGGAAAGCGATACAGTCCGATGGATAAAAATAACCATAAATAAGGCAGATA